>CAYSKR010000110.1:0-62572 GCA_964431675.1 uncultured Myxococcales bacterium | reverse complement strand
CTTGGTGATAAAGTCACCACCTGGATCCGGGACCACCAGGATTGCCAGATCGCCGACACCATCGTGACGCAGTCCTCGGACGAGGCGTTCCACTGCCTCGCGATCACGGTTTTCTACTGGCAAGAGCCCAAGGCGCGGTAGCTCTCAGCCGCCGACAAACACGAACGGGTAGCTGACCGCGAGGCCACCCCTGCGCGACTTCGGGAATGCCCAGCGCGCCACCTGCTGACTCACGCAACGAGGCAGATCGGTGTCGCGAAACACCGGTGCGTCCACCAGGACGTTGCCCACGGATCCAGTTTTGTCGACGGTAAAGTTGATGATGGCGCGGCCCGAGATCAACGTGCCCGCGCGGGTCATGCGCAGGTAGCACGCCTTGATGCTGGGCAGATTCGCGCGCACCACGGACGACACTTCCTCGCCGTCGGGAACCTCGGGGTCGCCTGTGTGCGTGGGGGGTGCTTCGTTTTCAGGCGGCGGTGCCGGTTTGGGCACCGCTCTTGCGGCGCGGCGGACGCGGCCCATCAGGCCCTCGCCGCGATCGTCCTCGATGTAGAAAACTTCGGCCGCGACCCCGGCACGCGCTCCGAGAGAACGCCAGGCCTCGTCGAACTTGGGATTCGCGGGCACAAGAGCTTGCGCCTGCTCGGCAGGCACCGCCGGAGGAGCCGGTGGCTTTAAACCATGACAGCCGACCTCCGCAAACAAGATCGCAGCCGATCCCCACACGACCGCAGCGACGGCCGGAAGTTGCCTGGTCATGCGTCAGGCGCTTTCAGCTACCGACGAACACGAATGGATAGCTGACCGCCCCCCCGCCCTTCTGCGACTTTGGAAACGCCCAGCGGTTCACCTGGGCGACGACACAACCCGACAGCGGCGTGCCGTCAAACGAAGGCGCGTCCACCCGCACTGCGGCAGGCCGACCATCGGCACCGATCTCGAAGCTGACGATCGCCTTGCCCGATCGGGTGGAACCCGAGCGCGCCATCGTCATGTAGCAACCCTTCACTGCCGGTAGATTCGAATGAATCACCCGCGCCACTTCCTCGCCGGCGGGCGCGGGCGGCAAGAGCTGATTCGTCGGCAAGAGCTGATTCGTCGGATCGAGCGTCGGGGGCGCTGGGCGCGGCGCGCGACGCACGTTGCCCATGAGGCCCTCGCCACGATCGTCCTCGATGTAGATCGCCTCGGTACCGGTCTGCGCGAGCGACGACCAGCGCGCATTGAACACCGGATCCGTGGCGGTTGTGGCGGCAGGTGCCGCGGGCGCAGGTGGCGGCCGCGACTTCCCGCAAGCGAGCGCCAGGGCACCAAACAGGATCACACTCGAACAACGCAAGGTTGACATTGGTATGGATTTTATCACTAATCCTTCTTGCTTGGGAGGGGGTCGGCAGTACGGATGCATCGGGGGCGACTCCGCGACTGCCAGGGGTTCCGCAGCGACCGGTAAGTAGCTGAAGCCCCTGCAAGGCGGTCAGCCACAGATTCTGGGGTACAGGTTATAGTGGCACTCTGATGAGAGTCCGCTTCTGGGGCGTCCGTGGGTCATTGCCCGTGCCGGGGCTTAAGACCGAGCGCTACGGCGGCAACACGTCGTGCGTCGAGGTCCAGTCGGCGGCGGGCACCCGGATCATCATCGATGCCGGGACGGGGATCCGCCGCCTGGGGCAGGAACTCATGCGCACGGAGTTTCGCGAGGGTAAGGGAACCGCGCACATTCTCATCAGCCACACGCACTGGGATCACATCCAGGGCATGCCGTTTTTCGCTCCGCTTTACGAGGCCGGCAACCGCCTGATGGTGTACGCGCGCGAGCGTGACGACGTCCACTTGCGGGCGGTGTTTGCGACCCAGAACGAGGCGCCCTACTTTCCGATCGCGTTTGACGACACCCGCGCCGACGTGGATTTTCAGGGGCTCGGCGACGATGAGAAATTTTCGATCGATGACGTCCAGGTTGTCACCGCACGGCTCAACCATCCGTACCTGGCGACCGCGTACGCCCTGACCGTCGATGGCGCACGGGTGAGCTACGTGGCCGATACCGCGCCGTTCAGCCACATTCTGTTCGGTGAGGAATTCATCGGCGCACCGCCTCCGCCCGATCACGAACTGCCGCCAGGAGATCGCGATAAGCTGGCGGCGATGCGCGCTGCGGTGGCGCGTCTGTGCGAGGGATCAGATCTGGTGATTTACGACACCATGTTCACCGCCGAGGACTATCGCCTGATGCCCCACTTCGGCCATTCGCGCCCCGCCGACGCCATCGAGATCGCCAAGGAGGCGGGTGCGCGCAAGGTGGCGCTGTTCCATCATGCGCCCGAGCGATCCGACGCCGAAGTGGACGCGATGCTGGCCGACGCCGGCAATCTCGCGCGTACGGCAGGCGGCGGCATTGAAGTCATCGCCGCGTTTGAAGGCCTGGACCTGGCGCTGGGGAAGACCTCATGAAGGTCACCTTCTGGGGCGTGCGCGGATCGATACCGTCACCCGGCCCGGGCACCGTTCGCTATGGGGGAAACACGTCGTGCGTTGCGGTGGAGCTCGCCAGCGGCGCGCTGATCGTGATCGACTGTGGAACAGGGGCGCGCAACCTCGGCCTGGCGCTGGCGGCGGGCCCGTTCGGCCGGGGTCAGGGCAAGGCCGCGCTGTTGCTGTCGCACGCGCACTGGGATCACATTCAGGGCTTCCCGTTCTTTGGTCCGTTTTACGTTCCCGGGAACATGTTCGACATTTACGGCGGGGCGAAGAACCCGATGTTGCTGGAGCAAATTTTGGAAGGGCAGATGGCCGCGCAGTTCTTCCCGGTGCAGAGCTTCCGCAACATGGGCGCTGGCATCCGCCTGCATGCGGTGGACGAGGGCAAGGTGTTCCGCGTCGGCGCGGCGACCATCCGTTCGCGCGGCAACCCACACGGTCAAACCGGCGCGCTGTCGTTCCGCATCGAGGAAGCCGACAAGACGCTGGTGTACGCGAGCGACGTGGGCTACGGCGCTGGCGGTCCGGACGCAGCGGCCATCGCGCACTACCGGGGCGCGGATTTGCTGATTCACGACAGCACGTACACCCCGGAAGACAGAGCCGGGCTCCTTGACCGCGGGCTGTCCTCGTTCGAGGACGCCGTCGCCGCCGCCGTCGGCGCGGGGGCGCGCAAGCTGGCGCTGTTCCACTATGAACAGGACTACACCGACCACGACGTCGACGAGGTGGTGACTCGGGCGCAGAGCCTGATGGCGTCGCGTGGCGGCAACTGCGACGTCATCGGTGCCGCCGAGGGCCTGACCATTGCGCTGTAAGCGCGGGCCCCGCGCCGTGGCTGCCCGATGGGCCGAAGCCCAGATGTCTGCGGCGAGGGTTTAGCTAAAACCGGCCCTGCAGGGTCGCCGTGGCGTAGTTGGTTGCGCCGGGCGCGGTCCGCTCCTTGGCGTGTTCAAGCACGATCATGCTGCGCAGGGCCGAGGACAGGTAGATGAGAAATCCGCCGCCGACGGTGGTGCGGCCGGTGCTGACAGCGGCCGCTGGGCAGATGCCGCCGGCGTTCGCGGTCACGCGAAAATCGTCGCCCCGGACGACCAGTCCAACTGGACGTAGAACCGGGTGCGGGGAGCGGTGGCGGTGGCGGTGGCGGATAGACGCGCTCGGCGGATGACGAAACGACTCGTCTCGAGCGGCGCGCCGGTGACCGGATCAAGGCCCGAATCGGCATCGTCGTGCCACTGATATTGCGGCTGGATGAACTCATGCAGCTCGACGTGCATGTTGTGGCTGCCCACCGTGCCAGGTGCCGGGTCGTCCGAGGAAGGATCGGCGCCCGGATGCACCACTGACGCGGGTGGTGGTGTGGCTGCGGCGGCGGCGAACAGAGCCGCGACCAGGGCGAACGACGGGGCTGGCATCACGGCGACTATAGCCCTTGATCGCTTAATCGCCCGCGCGCTGGTGCCGTTTCACCGCTCGCGCCACCTATGCAGTGACGCAGATCCTACTCGAACACGATCACGAGATCGCCGGCGTCGACGCGATCTTTTGCCTTGACGTGGATCTCTTTGATCACGCCCGCGAGCGGCGAGGACAGCGTCATCTCCATCTTCATCGCTTCGAGCACGACCAGTTTCTGATGCTCGGTGACCGGATCTCCTGGTTTGACCTTCACCTCGACGATGGTTCCTGGCATCGGCGCGCCAAGGTGATGCAGGTTTTCGCGAACGGCCTTGGGGCGCGCGGGCGCCTCCTTGCCGAACTTTCGGTCGAGCACCGAAACTTCGCGTGGGTGCCCGTTCAGGTCGAAGAACAACGTGCGCACGCCGCGTTCGTTCGGCTCGCTGATGGCGACCAGGCGAATGAAGAGCGTCTTGCCCTTTTCAATCTCGACCTCGGTCTCTTCGCCCTTGGCGAGGCCGTAGAACGTCACGTCGGTCGGCACCATCGACACGTCGCCGTACTTCTTGCCGAACTCGGCGAAGTCGACGAAGACCTTCGGGTACATCAGGTACGACAGAACTTCCTGGTCATTCGCGGGGCGGTCGATCTTTCCTTGCACCTCGGTGCGGACCTGATCGAAGGCCACCGCGGGTAGGCGATCGCCCGGACGCCGCAGATCGGGCTTGTGGTTCTTGAGCACGATCTTCGCGAGACGCTCGGGGAAGCCTCCCGGAGGCTGACCGATGTCGCCCATGAAGTAGCCGATGACCGACTGCGGGAAGGTCAGCTCATGCCCGCGGTCGAGCACGTCCTGCGCGGTCAGGTTGTTGGTGAGCATGAACAGCGCCAGATCGCCGACCACTTTCGACGACGGAGTCACCTTGACGATATCGCCGAGCATGTGATTGACGACGGCGTACATGCGCTTGAGCTCGGGCAGGCGGTGCCCGAGGCCCACGGCGTCGGCCTGCGGACGCAGGTTCGAGTACTGCCCGCCGGGGATCTCATGCACGTAGACGTCGGCGGAGCTGGCGCGCAGGCCGCTTTCAAAGGCCGAGTAGTGGTTGCGAACGTCTTCCCAGTAGTACGTGTGTTCGAGGAGCTGAGCGAAATCGAGCCCAGTCGAGCGCGGATGATGCTGCAGGGCCGCGACGATCGCCTCGAGGTTTGGCTGCGACGTCAGGGTCGACATGGCGCCGAACGCTGCATCGACCACGTGCACGCCGGCCTCCGCCGCAAACAGCAACGACGCCGCCTGCACGCCAGGCGTGTCGTGGGTGTGCAAGTGAATGGGAAGGCCGACTTCCTGGCGCAACGCTGACACGAGTCGCCGCGCAGCGAAAGGTCGCAGCAGGCCCGCCATGTCCTTGATGCCCAGGATGTGTGCGCCGGCCTTTTCAAGCTCCTTGGCGATCTTGATGTAGTAGGCGAGATCGTAGCGATCCCGTTTCGGATCGTCGATGTTGCCGGTGTAGCAGATCGCGCCCTCGGCGAGCGCGCCCGCCTCGCGCACCATGGTGAGCGCGGGCAAGATCCCGGGCAGCCAGTTGAGTGAGTCGAAGACGCGAAAGACGTCGATGCCGGTTCGCGTCGCTTCCTCGATGAACCGGCGAACCACGTTGTCGGGATAGTTGGCGTAGCCGACCGCGTTCGCGCCACGCAGCAGCATTTGAAAAAGGATGTTGGGGATCTGTTTGCGCAGCTGGGCCAGACGATCCCAGGGATCTTCGTGCAGGAAGCGCATCGACACGTCGAAGGTCGCGCCGCCCCACATCTCGAGTGAGAACAGGCCGGACAGATGGCGCGCGACCGCTGGTGCCACGCGCAGCATGTCGTGGGTGCGCAGGCGCGTCGCGAGCAACGACTGGTGCGCGTCCCGGAAGGTCGTGTCGGTCAGCAGCAGTGCCTGGCTGTCGCGCACGTGTACGCAAAACTTTTCGCTGCCGAGCTTCTTCCACAGATCGCGGGTGCCTGGGGGCGGCGGCACATCCGGATCGAACTGCGGCACGATGGGTTTGCGCAGGTTCGCGGGGCGGCGGCCGCTGACTTCGGGGTTGCCGTTGACGCTGACGTCGCCGATGAACTGCAGGATCTTGGACGCGCGGTCAAAGCGCTCCTTGAACGTCAACAGCTCCGGCGTGTCGGTGATGAACGTCGTCGAGGCTTCGCCGGCGAGAAATTTCGGGTGATTGACGACGTTGCGCAGAAACGGAATGTTGGTTTTGACGCCGCGGACGCGCCATTCCGCCAGCGCGCGTTCCATCTTTCGGCAAGCTTCGGCGAAGGTCAGGCCGGACGCCGACACCTTGACCAGCATCGAATCGTAGTACGGCGTAATGAGCGCGCCCGAGAACGCGGTTCCCGCGTCGAGTCGAATGCCGAAGCCGGCCGCCGAGCGGTAGTGCGAGATGCGGCCGTAGTCGGGGATGAAGCCGCGCGTCGGATCTTCGGTGGTGATTCGGCACTGGACCGCGTACCCGCGCACCGAGATGTCCGACTGCGATCCGATGCCGACCTCGGGGCTGGCGAGCGGGTGGCCCTCGGCGACGTGGATCTGGCACTTGACCAGATCGATCCCGGTCACCATCTCGGTGACGGTGTGCTCGACCTGAATGCGCGGGTTCATCTCGATGAAGTAGGCGGCGCCCGTGCGGTCGACCAGGAATTCCACCGTCCCTGCGTTGACGTAGCCCACCGCCTTGGCGAGGCGCACGGCGTCGGCGCACAGCCGGTCGCGCAGCGCCGGATCGAGCTTCGGCGCCGGCGCGATCTCGACCACTTTCTGGTGGCGGCGCTGCACCGAGCAGTCGCGTTCGAACAAATGAACGACGTGGCCGTGCGCATCGGCGAGGATCTGCACTTCGATGTGCTTGGGGCCCTCTAAGTACTTCTCGATGAAGATGTCGCCCTTGCCGAAGGCGGCGGTCGCTTCGCGCTCGGCCTGGGCGAAAAACTCGGCGACCTCAGATTCGCCGCGACACACGCGCATGCCGCGCCCACCGCCGCCGAATGACGCCTTCAAGATGATGGGGTACCCGATGGTCTTGGCCAGCTTCGCCGCCGTCGGCGCGTCCGGAACTGGATCGTCGGCACCCGGCAGCACAAGCACGCCAATGGCCTGCGCCTGCTTGCGCGCCGCCGTCTTGTCGCCCATCAGGTCAAGGACGTGAGGCGACGGACCGATGAAAACGATCCCCGCCGCAGCACACGCGCGCGCGAAGTCCGAGTTCTCGGACAAAAAGCCGTATCCAGGGTGGATCGCGTCGGCCCCATGTCGGGCCGCGATGGCGATGATGCCCGGGATGTCGAGGTACGCCTTGACGGGATCCTTCGTCTCGTCGAGCGGGTAGGTTTCGTCCGCCTTGTAACGGTGCAGCGCCGTGCGATCTTCCTTGCTGAACACGCCGAGCGTGCGGATGCCCAGCTCGGTGCATGCGCGAAAGACGCGAATCGCGATCTCGCTGCGATTCGCGACCAGCACCCTTTCAAACTTGCGCACAGACATGGCGTCCGACCCAGAGTGGTCGTACCACGGCGACGGACGGCACCGCAACGCCGGCGGAAGCGCGGCAGGCGTGACGGACGATGGTCGCGCAATGACCTTTGCTCGGCGCTTGACCCATCGATTTTCGCGCATCAGGATGTCTCGATGCGAACCACCTTGACGCTCGACCCCGACGTCAAACGCCTCATTGACGAGGAGGTGCATCGTCAGCGGCGGCCGTTCAAGCACGTGGTCAATGATGCGATTCGCCGCGCGCTGGGGGGCGCCGGCGGACGGCAAAAGCGGCCCGCTTTTCGGGTCAAACCGTGGCCCGGCATCCTGCGCCCGGGCATCGATCCCGCAGGTTTCAACCGTCTGGCCGACGAACTGGAAGACGAGGCCATCCGAGCCAAGGTTCCACCCAACGACACGGATTTTGGGCGGTTCCCTGGATTGCGCTGGAAAAATCCGCTCGCCTGAGGGCACGCTCGCAGTCTGGTGCAGGCTCCTCAACTGTGGATTTCGCCTACCCGCGTCGGCAGGCACCGATGCGTTCCTGAACCGAACTCCGACCGCCAACCGGGGTTAAAGTGCGCGCGTGACGCCACCACCTCCAGGCCGCGGCGGGTTGAAGCTGGAAATAGCCGTGGACCAGTTTGGCCTTGGCGAGCGGATTCGCGGCGCTCGCGCGGTGGACGTGGGCGCGTCGACGGGTGGATTCACATCGGTGCTGCTCGCGCGCGGCGCGAAGACCGTGCTGGCGGTCGACGTGGGACGAGGACAGCTGCATCCATCGCTGGCCCGCGACGCCCGCGTGCAAAACCTGGAACAGACCGACTGGAAAATCTTGTCCCTCTCGGTGGCCCCCGGTCCGTTCGACTTTTTCACCGTCGACGTGAGTTTCGTCGCCGCGCGCAACATGCTGCGCAGCCTTGCCTTTCGGCTGCGACCGGGCGCCGAGGGCGTGGTCCTGGTCAAGCCGCAGTTCGAGCTTCCCGATCGCGCCCGGCCCGCGGACGGCGGCGGCGACGACGCAACCTGGCGCGCGCGCGCGCTGCAACGCTTCACCGCCAAGGCGCGGGATCTTGGCTTTCGCGTGCTCTCGCATATGGACTCCACGGTGCCTGGTGGCGCGGGCACGGTCGAGGTGCTGGCGCACCTGTGCTTTGACGGCCGACCGGAGCACATGCCGAC
The DNA here is from genome assembly GCA_964431675.1 of uncultured Myxococcales bacterium. Classification (GTDB taxonomy): domain Bacteria; phylum Myxococcota_A; class Polyangia; order Fen-1088; family Fen-1088; genus CAYSKR01. Next base: position 53,967 of record CAYSKR010000110.1, on the reverse strand, counting down.
GCGGGGCCAGCCTGCGGCCGCGCCACGAACCAAGGCGACTGCACGCACACGGGTCGGGGCGAAGGCCACTGCAACGACGGAAAAGCTGAACTGGTTCGCGGTGGCGGCCCCCGGCCTTGAACTCGCCGTGCTGCGCGAAGTGGAGCGCCTTGAAGGCGTCACGGGCGCGACGGCGGTGGCAGGTGGGGTCGAGTTTTCCGGCCCGCTCGGCATCGGCATGGCGGCGAATTTGCACCTGCGCATCGCGACTCGCATCCTGGTGCGCGTCGGAGAAGTCCGTGCGCGCGAGTTCGGCAAGCTACGCTGGATGTCGGCGAAGCTTCCGTGGGCACCGTTCATCTCGCGTGATCGGCCCGTTGCCTTCACCGCGTCGGCGTCGCGCAGCCGCCTGTACCACACCGGCGCGATAGCAGAAACCATGGCGCTGGCGCTGGCCGATGCGGTGGGCGCGTTGCCTACGGCTGCGCCGGAGGGCGAAGGCACCACCCGCATTCTGGTTCGCGGCGTCGACGATCGGTTCACCTTCAGCATCGATGCGTCCGGCGATCTGCTGCACAAGCGCGGCGCGCGGGTCGAGACGGGGAAGGCCCCGGTGCGAGAGACCCTGGCCGCAGGCATGCTTGCGCTCGCCGGATGGAACGGACTTGAGCCGCTGTGCGATCCCTTGTGCGGTGCCGGCAGCCTCGTGATCGAGGCCTGCTCGATGGCCCTGCGGCGCGCACCGGGCATCGATCGCTCGTTTGCTTTCGAACGCTGGCCGATGTTCGACGCCGCCGCGTGGCAGCGGCTGCGCGCAGCAGCCCGAAGCGCCGAACTTGCCGCACCACCGGCGGCGATCTTCGGCTCTGATCGATCCGAACGCGCGATTGAAACGACGCGACGCAACGCCGAGCGCGCCGGCCTGCTTGCGCACATGACGATCGAGAAGGCCGAAATCAGCGCCGCGCCCGTCCCGTCCGGCGCGCGTGGCCTGGTGGTGGCGAACCCGCCTTACGGGCACCGGCTGCAGGGTGGCCCGACGCTGTGGCGAAACCTTGGCCGTGCGTTGCGCGAGCGCTTTGCCGGATGGCGAGCCGCAATTCTCGCCCCGTCCGCCGTTCACAAGGCCATCGGCCTGCCCATCCGGCAGACCCACGACCTGCGCAACGGCGGCATCCGCACTCAGCTTGCGCTGGTGGAGATCCCCTGATGGGCGCGCGCGCGCTGACGATCCTGCGGACGCTGCCCCGCCTGCTGCGCATCACCCTGCGGCGACCGCTTTCGCGCCGGTCGCGGCGGCATCCCGCCGTGCTCATCGCCTGGCTTCTGTTCATTGGTGCCTGGCAGACGTACTTCGAGCACGACACGCCACGCATCGCCAGGACGTGTTTGCCGTATCGCCTCAACGCAGCGACGGGCCTGCTGACCCAGGAGCCGCTTTTCTACTTCTACTACTACCTGGGCCTTTACCCGGTGGCGACCACATTGCCCGCCGCCGAACAGTCCGCCGCAGGTGCGCGCACCATCGTGGAAAAGCACGGCGACTCTCTTGTGATGGAGGTCGGTATTCCCTCGTCGGCACAGATTCGCAACGGCGATCACACCCGCATGTTGCTGTACTACCCCGACGCCATCGGCAAACGCGGCACCCAGAACCTGACGCCCAGACCCGCCAACGTGGGGGGGTTCATCCTGTCACTGATGGCCGTGACGTTCGCGTTCTGGTGGATCGGCCTGCCAGCTCTGGGCGGCGTGCTGGTGTTGCTCATCGGTAGCCATCCCATGCAACTGTTCGAGGTCTACGCCCGGCCCAACATATTTGGCTGGACCATCACCACCGCCAACTTCGCCCTGGCGTTGTGCTTGCCGTTGCTCGACCCCCGCGGGCCGCGATGGAAGCGCGCAGTCATCCTGTGTGTCCTGCTCGGCCTGCTCCTGGGAACCATCCGCACGGTCCGCATGGAATCGGCGCTGATAGTTTTGTCGGCCCTTGGTGCCGCTGCGTTGGTGCGCGGCTTCCCCTGGCGTCGCCGACTGGCGTTGGTCGTGGTCCTGGCCGCCGGTTTTTTGGGCACGCAAGCCGCGTGGAACCAGTACTGGAAGACAAAGATCGCCAATGCGTATGACGTCGTCGAAAAGGCTGGTGGCGCTGCCCATCCGGCCGCGCTTACCCCCGCCATGAACCACGACGTCCTGTTCCCCTTGTGGACGGGCCTTGGCGATTTCGGCGCCGCCAAGGGCTACGCGTGGAGCGACCTCGCCGCGCACCATGACGTGCAAGGCGTCTTGCAGAAAAAATACGGCGTCCCCTTCCCACGCTGGACTGGCGGCTACACGCTGGACGGGAGTTTCCTCGATGCCAAGAAGCGTTACCCTCGACTCCCGTACGACGTGCCACATTACTTCGACATCATTCGCGACAAGATCGTGTCGGACCTCCGCCAGGATCCTGGGTGGTACCTGGGCATCCTGGCGCGCCGGGCCTGGTCCATCCTGGCCGATCTTCCCAGCGCGAGCGTCGTGATCGGCCAGCGCATGCCGTTTGAACAAAAACATCGCTGGTGGATCTTTCCACTGATGGTTGGGCTACTGGCCTGGTCTCGCAATGCGTTCTTGTTGAAGCTCGCGCTCTTCACGTTGCCCCTGTCGCTGCCGGCGTTGCTGGTCTATTCCAAGGGCGGCATGATCTTCGCGGCGACGTATCACCTGTTCGGGATCGGAATCTTGGGCGGCGTCTTGTTTTACGGCGCTGCGTGGTGGGTCCGTTTTCGGCAGCGCTGCGCGCGCCACCTGACGCTCGCCGAGACGGAGGCAAGTTGACCCCCGATGACGCCGCTCCCGGCGAGCAAGCGCCGCCACCTGAGACATCACTGCCCGTGTCACGCACCGTGCCGCGCCGTGGGATCGGGGCGGGCGTCTTTCTGGTTTTCTTCGCCGTCTACCTGCTGGGCATGAGCCGCGAGCGGCCCTGGGCCGACGCCAACCCGATGTACGAGGTGGCCGAAAACCTCGTGTACACGCAGACCGTGGCGGTGTCGGTGCGCTGGCCTGCCGATGCCGCCCCTGGACGCGAAGGAAAAAACTATGCCTTCAATCCATTGCTCACGTCGCTGGTCCACGTCCCGGGCGCAGCACTTCGGGTCGGACTCGCAACGCTGTGGCCCAGGCGAAGCGACGGAAAGACACCGGATCCCGGCGCGATCGTCTCGGCTCTGGCGTGGCCGTGGGCCTGCCACCTTGGTCCGGCGGCGCTCGGGGCCCTGGTGTGTTGGCTCTTTTTCTTGTTGTGTCGCCAGCACGGCTTGTCCGCCCGGCAGGCGTCGCTCGGCACGTTGCTGCTCGGCCTGGGGTCGGTCGTCTGGGTGTACGCGCGTTACCCGTACAGCGAGATCTTGCAGGCCGCGTGCTTCACCGGGTTCGTCCTTGCCGTGTTGCGCGGGGTGGATGCGCCCGGCCGTTCGAGTGGCCTGCTCATCGGACTTTTCGCCGGGCTGCTGGTGAACTCGAAGGTGGTGTTCGCCGCGGCGCTGCCTGGCCCGGTGCTGGTCCTGGCGTGGACGCTTCGTTCGCGGCCGCGCGCCCTGCTGCGCGCGTTCTTGTGGTCAGGCGCGCCGCTGGTTCCCGCCGCAGCTCTCATCCTCTATTACAACTGGCTGCGTTTCGGCGGCGCGCTCAACAGCGGTTACAACGCCTACGCCGGCGAATATTTCGGCCGTGGGCGGATGGCGGTTGGTCTCTGGGGCTATTTGCTGTCCCCCGGCAAGAGCATTTTTCTCTACACGCCCGCCCTGTTGTTGGCGCTGGTCGGACTCCGTCGGTTTGTGCGTCGATTCGGCACATCCGCAGCGGTCATCGCGTCCGCCGGTATCCCGGTCGTGCTGGTCTACGCCAAGTATGCGTTCTGGCACGGCGACTACGCATGGGGGCCGCGCTACCTGACGTTCCTGGTGCCGGTTGCCTTGCTCCCCGCGGTGCTTGTCATCGGCGACATGCTTGCCGACGGCCGCAGGAAGCTCGCCATCGCGGTCTTTGCCCTCGCGCTGGGCACGGGAGCGTTCGTGCAAACTCTCGGCAATGCCTTCTACTGGGATCACTACATTCGCATCGCCATGGAGGCCAAGAGCCGCTGGCTTGGAGCGCCCAACCGCGGCGGCGCGATCACCCCCTACCGCGACAGCTTCGCCGGGTGCGACGGTTGCTTCGAGGATCTTTACCAGTTGCACTGGGTACCCCAGTTCCAGCCCATCCTCGGACACTGGTGGCTGCTCAAACACGTCCCCTTCCAGGACGACTTCAAGGTGGCCGAACCGGACGCGCCCTGGCACCCGGACACCAAGCTGGGTTTGCCCGTGACCGAGATGTATCGCCGCGCACGAATCGACTGGTGGGGGCTGGATTACGCTGAACACAAGGGCGCCGCGGCCGCGCTGCTGGCGACCTTGACGTCGCTCCTCGCGGCGGGTGCGGCCCTGTGGATAAGGGCGCTGCGCCGCGTGCGTCCTGGCGGCACGATCTGAATGCGCTCAGGGTCCGGGCGCACCTGCGGGGCCGCCTTGACCTCGATCGCGACGCGCAAGCTCGTCGATTGGCCCATCAGTTGGTACTATTGGAAGATGCCTCTGCCCGACCTGCTCGCCACCCGAAACCTGCGACCCGGCCTTGCCGACGCCGGCCAGGCGTTGGTGTATTTGCGGCAGCTTTTGCGCGGTGACCGGGTGCCAGCGGTGGCCAGCACCACGCCGCCTCGGCCGGGGAGCAACGATGGGGCACCGCAAGCCCCCGTGTTGCTGGTCCACGGCTACCTGGCCAACCGAGGATCGCTGCACTTGCTCGAACAGCGCATGCACGCACTTGGGCATGTGGTTCTGTCGTACCGCCTCGGGCTGCAGAGCCTCGGCGACATCCGCGCGGCGGCGCGCAAGTTCGCGCTCAAGGTTGACGCTCTGCTGGCCCAAACCGGCGTTGCGCGCGCTGACATCGTTGGACACTCGATGGGCGGCTTGCTGGCGCTTTACTACCTGAAGCGGCTCGGCGGTGCCGCCAAGGTGCGCCGACTCGTCATGCTGGGAGCACCGATTCACGGCACCTGGTCGGCGCTGCTCGGCTTGCCTGCGTTGCCACTCGGCCGCGCCGGGCTGCAGCTTTTGCCTGCCAGTGATTTTCTGCGTGAGCTTGGCGAAGGCCCCATGCCCACCGGCGTGGACATCGTATCCGTCACCGCCGAGCGCGATTTTCTCGCGCCCGTGGCCTCGACTTTGCTCGAAGGCGTCAGGCAAATTCGCCTGCCCACCAGCCACTCTGGCTTGCTGGTGGACCCGCAGGTTGCCACCACTCTCGATCACCTGCTTCGTCACGGCCGCGCGGCGATCACCCCCGCGTTTGACGCCCAAGTTCCAAGTGTTTAACATTTCAGCGTTTTGAGCACCCGCGACTTGCCCGAAGTGACTCCCGGAGACGTCGGCACACCTGCGTCCGATGCGTCCGATGCGGTCATGTGGAGCTTGCGGTTCATTTCGGGCAAGTACCAGGGTGGCGAGTTTCCGCTGCGGTCCAATCGGGAAATCGTGATCGGGCGATCGTCCGATCTCGACATGGTGCTGGTGGAAGACATGGTTTCGCGCAAGCACGCGACGATCAGCACCGACGACCGGGCGGTCTCCATTCAAGACCTCGGCTCGACCAACGGGACGTTCGTCAACGGCGAAAAAATCCGCAACGTCGAGATCAAAGAAGGCGATCGCATACTGATCGGAACCTCGATCATCAAGCTGTGCGCGCACAACGGCGAGGGTTCAAGCGCGGTAAGCGAGAACGAGGCGCGTTCCAACTTGCAGGTCGCCGCCAACCGCCGGCCGGCCGCCAAGTCGATGTCGGGCAGCATCGAGGAAATCCCACTGCCGGATCTGGTGCAGCTATTGTCGACCAGCCGGAAGAGCGGCGTCGTGGTCGTGCGTTCAGACTGGGGCACCGGCCGTTTGTTCCTGCGCAAGGGACAGATCTATTTCGCCACCATCGACGACGGATTCGACATGGGGCCACGCAAGGCGTTGTTTCGCATGCTGACGTGGACCCAGGGTGCCTTCGAGCTTGAACCACCAGACGAGCGCGCCGTTCTCGAGGAGCTGACCGACTCGACGGAGGGAATGCTGATGGACGGCATGCGCCACCTCGACGAGCTGCGCGCGCTGGCACCGCAGTTGCCTCCCGTCAACGCGACCGTATCCGTGGCCAAGCCGCTCGGTGGAAAGCTGCGCGACCTGTCGCCCGAGGAACTCGACATGCTGCAACTCGTGCTTGCGGGCACGACCAGCACGCAAGGCTTGCTCGATCAGTCTCGCGTGGCCGACCTCGACACGGCCCAGGTTCTTGTGGGGTTGCTTGAACGCGGCTACCTGGCGATGAAGTAGCAAGAACCTTGCGGGGGCGATGCCGAAAACAGGGCCAGCCCCTGGATCAATCGCCCCGCTCAAGCCGTCGCAACCGCGGCCCGGCGGCGAGGATGGTTTCGTCGCGCTTGGCGAAACAAAACCGCACCATCGTCGGAGCGGCAGCAGCATCCGCATAAAAGGCCGACATCGGAATCGCGGCGACGCCAATCTCGGTGACCAGGCGCTTGCAAAACGTGGGGCCATCGTGGACCCCAAGGTGCGACACGTCGGCGAGCAGAAAGTACGATCCGCGCACGGGCAGTGGTTGTAGCCTCGCCGCGCGCAGCACGTCGCTCAGCAGGTCGCGACGGCGCGCATAGGCGGCGCGCAGCTCGGCGAAGTAGCCGTTGATTTCCGCTGCCACGAGCGCGTCGGCGGCCGCTTCCTGCAGGGGCGTGGCGCTGCAAAACGTGACGAACTGATGAACTGCGCGCAGCGCCTGCGACAATGGCGCACAAGCGATGGCCCAGCCGATCTTCCAGCCGGTGACGCTGAAGGTCTTGCCGATGCTGTCGACCGTGATCGTCCGATCCCACATGCCCGGCCGGGTGGCGATGGGCACGTGCCGGGCGCCGTCGAACACGATCTCGCTGTAGACCTCGTCGGACACAGCGACCACGTCGTGCTCCTGGCATAGCGACGCGACGAGGTCGAGCTCGCTTTCGGACAACACTTTCCCCGTCGGGTTGTGCGGCGTGTTCAGGACGATGAGTTTGGTCTTCGGTCCGAAAGCGGCGCGCAGCTCGTCCGGATCGATCGACCAGGTGGGCGCGTGCATGGACACAATTCGCGCCACGCCACCCGCCATCTGCACGTTGGGCAGGTACGAGTCGTAGTGCGGATCGAGCAGGATGACCTCGTCGTCCGGATCGACCAGGGCCAGGATGGCGTCGCAAATGATCTCCGTCGCGCCGCTTGCGATGGTGAGCTCGGCCTCGGGATCGACGCTGCGGCCGTGGCGTTTCTCGAAGCCCGCCGCGATCGCCCGGCGCAGTCGCGGCACGCCGGGCGAGGGCGCGTACTGGTTGTGGTCCGCCGCGATGGCGCGCGCGGCGGCGTCCTTGATGAAGGCGGGTGCGGGGAAGTCGGGGAAGCCCTGGCCCAGGTTGACCGCGCCGTGCGCGACGGCCAAGCGCGTGATCTCGCTGAAGATCGAGGTCTCGATCCCCGCTGCGCGACGGCCAATGCGACGGCCTGGCGCCACGCGCATCTACTCGACGGTCGTTTTGACTTTGAACGAACGCTTGATCATCCCGAACCAGAAGCCGCAGCCGATGACGATCGCCAGCAGCATGCCGCCCGCGTGCCAGCCACCGTAGTTGTTGGGGACGATCATGCCGATCAGCATCGGGCCCGAGGCGTAGGTGTTGAAGCGCGATGCTTTGCCTGCAACCGCGGCCAACTTCGCCGCGTCGGGGTGTGGGTTGCCGCTGGCGAGCCCGCCGAGAATCAGCTTCTGGCGTGGCCAGATGACGAACCATACGTTGAACCACATGACGGTTCCGATGAGGCCGCCGAACAGAATCCACAGCGCGCGGTTCGTGATGCCGTCGGCGTCGGTCAGCAAGTGCTGCGACATGTATTTGTGGCCGAACAGCAACCAGCCAAAAATGAACGTGTACATCGCGCTCCAGCGGAACCACCAGAACGCGCGCAGAAGCAGCTTCGGATTGACCTTGGGCTTGAGCTCCTTGTCCAGGTCCGCCTGAAACGGGACGTTGACCAGGTTGAAGAAGTACAGGTGACCGATCCAGATGATGCCGAAGGCGATGTGCCCGAAGCGCAAGAGAACGGAAGTCAGTGATTGTGGATCGTCGAACATGGAAAGCTCCTTTGGCTGCGGCGACTTCTAGCACCAAAGCCGCGCAGGGGTCCAACCGCCCCAGTTTTTTGCGTCGGCGCCCGGGTGCGCACTCTACTCTTCGAGGAAGTCGAGATCCCGACCGTACGTCTCTTCGATGCCGCGCAGGGCGATGAAGGCCATCGTGATGGTCACGCATCCGACCAGCAGCGCGCTGCCCCAGACGCCCAGCGGACCCTTGCACCATACGAACGCCGACGTCATGGGCACCACGGCGCCGCGGACGAAATTGGGCGCTGTGGTGGTTGCGGTGGCGCGGATGTTGGTGCCGAACTGCTCGCTCGCCACGGTGACGAACACTGCCCAGTAGCCGGTGGCGATCCCAAGGCCGATGCACATCGTGTAGAACCAGGTCAGCGACATCGGACCGATGAGGAAGTAGCCCGCCACGAATACGACCGTCGCCACCAGCGACGCGCCGAGACTCTTCTTGCGGCTGTGCATCCACTGGCCAGCGAAGCCGCTGGCGATGCCGCCAAGGGCCAGGCCGGCGTAGCAGAAAAACACCGCGCGGCTCGACTTCGGGGCTTCCACCATGCCCAGCGACTTGCCGATCTCCGGGCAGAAGGTGATCAGCACGCCAATGACGTACCAGACCGGAATGCCGACCAAGATCACGCCGACGTAGCGGCGAATTCGCGAACGCGTGTGAAACAGCATCAGGAAGTTGCCGCGGCTGACCGACTTCTGTTTGGTGTGCGACCACATCCCGGATTCCAGGACGCCGACCCGCAGCGCCAGCAGGCCGATGCCAAGGCCACCGCCAATGAAGTAGGCCGTTCGCCAGTGGGTCATTTCACCGACCACGGCTGCGACCAGAGCGCCGCAGATGCCGACCGAGGCGACGATGGCGGTGCCGTAGCCGCGCGACTCCTTGCGCATGACCTCGCTGACCAGCGTGATGCCGGCACCCAGCTCGCCGGCGAGGCCAATGCCGGCCACCAGGCGGACGATCGCGTACGCCGTCGTGCTGTGGACCAGGCCGTTGGCGATGTTGCCGAGCGAATACATGATGATCGATCCGAACAGCACCGACAGTCGGCCGCGGCGATCGCCCAGGATGCCCCACAGCAGTCCTCCGATCAGCATGCCGCCCATCTGCATGTTGAGGATCAACGCGCCCTCGCTCATCAGTGAACCTTCGGCCACGCCGATGTCGCGCAAGCTGGGCACGCGGATGATGGCGAACAGAATCAAGTCGTAGATGTCGACAAAGTAACCGAGCGCGGCGACCACAACGGCCAGCGTGACGGCATTTTTTTTCGTGGCCTCGTTGGGCGAAACGGATTCGTTCATGTCACTCGCTTTCCAGGGTCAGTCCGGCTGCAAGAAGCTGTGGCCGCAAGGTGGCCGCGTCACCCGCGATGCTGACGATCTCGTGGCCGATGCACGGTTTTAGCAGCGCGCGAATGTCGTCTGCGGTCGTCGCAGCAAGACGCCCGCCGTATTCGTCCCACACTTCGATGGGCCAGCCGTGCTCGGAGGCTTGCAAGATGGCGGAGGCGATCTGTTTGCCGGTGTGCAAGCGCGCGGAAAACTCGCGTGCGACGTCCCAGCGCTTGAGCAGGAACGTTCGTTCGTCAAGGCCATCGGTCGCCAGTCCAGCCAGAAGGTCGAGCAGTTTCGCGATCGAAACTCCTGCCTGCTTGTTGACGATGGCGCCCGACAACGCCAGGTGCGCTGCGCGTCCAGGCAACAGGTCGACCGCGGCGTGCATGCCGTAGGTGGCACCGTACTGTTCGCGAATCGACCACGCGCGTTCGTTCACCAGTGCTTCCAGGAGATCGTATGCGGGCACTTTTTCGGCGCTTGATTCGGGTAACCGGCAGCCGATGCGGGTGGTGGCCTGGGTACCGCCCGGTCTGTCCACCAGGAAAACCTTGCGCCCCTTCGGCCCGGCACCCGGATCGAGCGACATGGCCGCTGAAGATCCGCCGCCACTCCACTGCGACAAGTACTTCTCGGCCAATTCGCGGGTTTCGCGAGGATTGACGTCGCCCACCACCACGGCGATGGCATTCTCGGGGCGAAAGTGGTTGCGCAAGTAGGCCGCGACGTTTTCGAATGTGATCGCTTTGAGGGCCCCGGGATCCGGTGCGACGACCCCATAAGGATGGCCGGGGTAAAGCTCAGCCATGAAGCGCTTGGTGGCCAGGAAGTCCGGCATCTTGGCCGCGCGGTCGAGGAAGCGACCCTGCAATTCGATCACCCGGTCGCGCATCAGGAACCGCTCGTCGCTGGCTTCCATGCACCCGATCTTGTCGGATAGCACAGCGATGCCGTTGGCGAGGTTGCCCGACATGACCTCGACGAACGCCGTCGTGCGGGTGACCCCGGAACCCCAACCGATTTGCCCGCCCACCGGCTCCAGATCGCCGTAGTTGCGGCACTTTGATTGGGCGAACATGGTGGCAAAGTTCGACAGGCCGTAAGGCTGGGTGTGCGCGTCCCCGCCGCGAATTCCGACGACGATCTGCGCAACCGGTGCCGTGCCGTGTGGAGCCGTCACGACCTCGAGTCCGTTGGCGAGCTTGAACCGTGCAAGCGCGGCCAATCGCGGAGAACGAGCCACCTCGCGAATCCGATCAGCCCCCAAGCCCTGCGGCGTTCCCGTCGCGCCGACACCGAGTTCATGGCTTCGTTGCCCGCCCCCGCTCTTCGCCGAGCCCCCCGCCCCTGCCACCAGCCGGGGTGCCTCGTCGTTCTCGGGCTCGAAGTAGACCGAGGCGGCGCGCTCACGGGTCAGCCATTGGTGGGCAAAGTCCATGATCTGTCCGGGCTTGATCGCCGCGAGCTCTTCGAGCGTATTCTTGAAATAGGCCGTCTGGCCCGTGTTGCTGGCGTACACCGCCAACTCGGTGGCCAATCCCTCCGGAGAAGCCGTTTGCAGCAGGAGGTTCGTGGCGGCACCCCAGCGGCTCGACTCGGTCTGCAATGTTCCGAGTTCGGTTATCCAGGCGTTCACCAGCGTGTCCAGCACCCGCGTGCGCGCCTTCTCGGGATTGGCGCCCGGCCGCAGGTTGACTTGCACCATGAAGACCGATGCGTCGGCGAACGGCATCACGAACGCCCCGGCACCCTCGATGTCATCGTCGTAGGCCAGGTGCGGTGCCAGGCCTTCCGCCAGCGCCAGGTTCAGGCGCGAAGCAGCGAATGCCAGGAGTCCGTCGTTGCCGCGATGCCCCCCCGGGGCCGACCACGCCAGCAAGAGAAGCGGCTGTTCTACGGGCCCCTTGTGGCGCGTCAGCTCGGTCGAAGCGGGCGGCGGGACCGAGATGGTCGCCTTCTCGCTGACGCTCTTGTGCGGTGGAACCGCCCCGCCCCCCGGACCCCCCGGGCCGAAAAGCAGCTCGGCCGGCCACATCCCCAGCAGCTTCTTCACCTCGTCGGTGTCGACGTCGCCCGAAATCACCACCGTGCAGTTCTGTGGCTTGTAGTGCTGAGCGGTGAAGGCCCTCGCGTGCTCCAGCGTTGCGGCACAGAGCGACTCGTGCGTTCCGATGATCGATCGCGACAGGGGATGACTGGTGGGGAACAACTGGCGCAGGAGGGTGTCGAAAAGCTTGCCGCCCACCTCGGTTTCGCCGCCTTGCCGTAGCTCGTTGCGGACCACCTCGCGTTCGGTCTTGAACACTTCGGGCGTCACGCCTTCGAGCGCTCGCAGCATGCGCCACGCCTCAAGCTGCATCATGGAGTTGAGGTTGTCCTTGTGCGCGGTCTCGAAGTACACCGTCATGTCCTCGGACGTGAACGCGTTGAAGGATGCTCCCATGCGTTTCAGGTGGTCCCACACCTGCTCGCCACCTGGCTGGGCCCGGAACATCATGTGCTCAACCACATGCGCCAGGCCCTCCACGCCCTTCGGATCAGATGTCGCTCCGACCGCGTAGGCGACGACCACCGTGGCGACGGGGGCACTGTGATCCTCCTGGACGATCACCTTGAGCCCGCTTGGCCGATCGAAGACGGTCTGCGACAGCTCGTAGTTCTTGACCACCGGCTTGTCCGGCAGGCCCGTCGCAGCGCAACCGGCGACGTTCGCTGCAAGCGCCACGGACAGCCAGACGAAACTTGGGCGCATGGGTTATTCTGAGTGGGAAGAGGCCGATGCCTGTACCCGCCCGAGCGGTTGAATTTGCGTTTCGGGCACCAGTTCTTGAAACGACAGCACGGCGATCTGAGGGTACTCGGTTTCGACCAGTCGGCGCACGTAACGTCGGATATCGCTTTGGGTCAGGATGACCCCCGCGCCGTTCCCCAGGCTTCGTCCCACCGCGGCCAGCATGTCCCGCCCAAGCTGTGGTTCGAGCGCCAGGTAACTGCCCGTTGCCGTTTTGTGGATCGCCTCGCGCACGGTTTCTTCAATCAACGGATCGAGCAGGAACACGCTCAGCTTTCCCTCGGGCCCGGCGTGCTGATGGGTGATGGCCCGCCGCAGGGCTCCGCGCACGTGCTCGGTCAGGACGACGGGATCGCGTTCCTGGGGCGCCCATTCGGCCAGCGCCGAGAGGATCTCGCGCAGGTTGCGCAGCGAGACACTTTCCTCGGCCAGCCGACGCAAGACATCCGTCAGCACCACCAGCGAGACCAGCCGCGGCACCACTTCGCGCACCAGGGCCGGGTGGCTGCGTTCGAGCGCGTCGAGCAGCGTCTGGGTCTCCTGGATGCTGATGAATTCGTAGCCGTAGCGGCGCACCAGCGTGCGCAAATGCGCGATGATCGCTTCCTCGGGGGCCGGTCCGTCAGCGTCGCCGATCCGGACCGCACCCCGCCCCATGGGTATCTCCTGCAGGCGCAACACGTATTCGGCAGGTCCAAGACCAGGCGCTTGTCGGGCCCGGACGGCCGGCAATGCAATGCCCGCTTCGGCGAAAAGCTGCTCGCGCAGCGCCGGAATCAACTGTCCGAGCAAGCGTCCTCCCGGGGCCAGCAGGGTCTGCCCAAGTTCCGTCGACACCTCGATCGTGATCGGCGTCATGATTGGCGCTGGACCCTCCGGTCGCGCCGCGGCCTTGGCTGCGCCGCCCGCGCGGGTGCCGCCGGTTTCGCCAGCGTTTGCCTTGGCCGATTCGGCCTTGCCGGGCGGTGTCTTCATCAGGTTCCACGCTATGAAGGCGATCCCGCTTCCCAGCAGGACAAATGGAACGGTCGGCAATCCTGGCACCAGCGCCATCAGAATGAGCAGCCCTCCTGCAATCGCCAGCGCCTTGGGCTGGGCCAGCACCTGCGTGGCAATGTCGCGGCCGAGGTGCCCGCCCTCCTCCTCGGACGCAACGCGGGTCACGATGATGCCCGCCCCGGTCGAGATGATGAGCGCGGGGATCTGCGACACCAGACCTTCGCCGATGGTCAGCACGGTGAACGTGCGCGCCGCGGTCGCAGCGTCCATCCCACGCTGCACGACGCCGATGATGAGCCCGCCGACGATGTTCACCAGCAGCACGATGATTCCCGCGATGGCGTCACCCTTGACGAACTTCATCGCGCCGTCCATCGAGCCGAAGAATTGCGATTCGCGGGTCAGCATTGCCCGGCGTCTGCGGGCCTCGTTGTGATCGATGTGGCCGGCCCGCAGCTCCGCGTCGATGGACATCTGTTTCCCCGGCATCGCATCGAGGGCGAAGCGCGCCCCGACCTCGGCCACCCGCTCGGAGCCTTTCGAAATCACGATGAACTGAATGATCGTGAGGATGAAGAAGATGACGCCGCCGACCACCAGGTTGCCGGCCACGACGAAATTGCCGAAAGCGTGGATAACGTCTCCCGCGTCTGCCTTCAACAGGATGAGGCGGGTGGCCGACACTTCAAGCGACAACCGGAACAAAGTCGTCAGCAACAACAAGGTGGGGAACGTTGCGATCTTGAGCGCGTCGCCCACATAAATGGCGATGAGCAACAAGCTAACGGCGGTTGCAATGTTGAGAGAAATCAGCAGATCGAGCGCAAGCGTGGGCAGCGGAATGATCATCATTCCAACGATCGCCACCACCAGCGCCGCAAGCCCGATGTCTGAATAGCGTCCGACGAGCGCGCGCACGTCCTGCCTGGCCAGCAAGGAAACAAATCCCCCTGGGGAAGTACGCCTCGCCGCTTTCATTGGCTCGCATGATTGAAATGTCTCTTGCGGCGGTCAAGCGAATTTTTTCTGGGGCACCGTGACGGTGGCGTTCTTCCTGGTCGGCCCCTCCCCCGGCCTGGCACCAACAGAAATCACTTTACTTTCGCTGTCGCTGTCTCCAATATGCCCCCACCAATGCAAAAAACAGCATCAGCGAATCACGATCTAGCGACCCTCGTTGGCGATTTTGTTGAGCGATTGAGCGCCATCGTCGAAGCCGCCACCACCGCGCGCGTGCATGCCGCCGTCTTGTCCGCAGCGGGCGTCGTCGCGCCACGTCGCCGCGGTCGGCCGCCAAAGAATCCCGGCTTTTTGAACTACGCCTCTGTGTCAGCCCCCGTCAAGCGCCGACCAAAGCAGTTTTGTCCCTACCCCGGGTGCAAGAATGTCGCGGCACCGGTGTTTGGCATGGTGTGCAGCCAGCACAGGAGTGTGCCCAAGGCCGAGATCAAGAAGTACCGCGAAGCCCGCCGGGCCAAGCAGTCGAAGTAGGGCCAGGGCCACCAGCATTCAGGCGTCACCGCCCGCCTGCCACATTGGGGTGCTACCCTTGGCACCGTCATGCTCAGGATTCTTTCTTCGACCGATGCCGACTTCGACGCGCGCATTGGTGCGCTCGCCCGGCGAACCGCCGCAGCGTCGCCCCAGATCATCGCCGCCGTCAAAACCATCGTGGCGGACGTGCGTACCCGAGGAGATGCGGCCGTGCGCGAGCTTTCGTTGCGTTTCGAGCAGCGAACCATCACCGCCATGGAGTTGTCCCGCACAGAATGGGACGCGGGAGCTGCGCAGGTGCAAAAGCCGGTGCGCGACGCGCTCGACCGCGCGGCGGCCAGGATTCGCATTTTTCATGAGCGCCAGATCCCGGCGTCGTACGAGATTCTCGAACCCGGCATCCGCACCGCCTCGCGGGTGAGTCCGCTTGAGCGCGTCGCCTTGTACGTGCCGGGCGGCACCGCTCGTTACCCTTCCACCGTGCTCATGACCGCGATTCCGGCGAAAGTCGCCGGGGTATCCGAAGTCATCATGACCACGCCTGGCCCATCGCCCGAAACCCTGGCTGCGGCGTCCATCGCCGGCGTGGATCGCGTGTTTGTCATCGGTGGCGCGCAGGCGGTGGCGGCGCTGGCGTATGGCACCGACAGCGTGCCGCGCGTCGACAAGATCGTTGGTCCGGGCAATGCGTACGTGACCGAGGCCAAGCGGCAGGTCTACGGCGACGTGGGCATCGACTTTCTCGCTGGACCGACCGAGGTCGTGGTGGCCGCCGACGACACCGCGATGCCAGTACACATCGCGGCAGATTTGCTCGCGCAGGCGGAACACGACGCGCTGGCAGTGCCGATTTTGGTGGCGGTGGGCCGCGCGGTCGCCGACCGGGTGAACGCCGAAATCGTCCGTCAGCTAGCGGACCTGCCGCGGCGGGACATTGCCCGCCAGTCGCTGGCGGAGCAGGGATGGGCCATCGTCGTCGACACGCCCGCGCGGGCGATTGCAGTGGTCAATTGCCTCGCGCCCGAGCACGCCGGGATCGCCCTGCACAACGCCGCCACGCTGGCCGCCCTGGTCACCACCGCGGGTGCCGTCTTTGTTGGTGGCCACGCGCCTGAGCCGGTGGGCGACTATTTTGCCGGGCCGAGCCACGTTCTGCCCACGGGAGGCAGTGCGCGGTTCACGTCGCCGCTGGGAGTCGGCGACTTCGTCAAGCGGACGTCGTTCATCGAGTACGACCGCGCCGCGCTCGCCCGCCACGCCGATGACATCGCTGTGCTGGCCGAGGTGGAAGGCCTGTCCGGCCACGCCCGGGCGACCAAAATCCGCGGCCAAGCCGCAAGTGCTTGACAGAACCCAGGCATCTTCTAAATTACCCGGCTCGCTTCGAGGAGCATCAAAGCCATGTACGCCATCATTCAAACCGGAGGCAAGCAGTACCGCGTCGCTGCGGGCGAAACCTTGCGCGTCGAAAAGCTCTTAGCCGCGCAAGGCGACAAGCTGACGTTCGAACCCTTGTTGTTCGCCGACGACGGCGGCAGCGTTCACGTCGGCCAGCCGAAAGTTGCCGGGGTCAAGGTGCAGGCGGAGGTCGCCGAGCAAGGCCTGGGCAAGAAGATCATCATTTTCAAGTACAAGCGCCGCAAGAGTTACCGCCGCAAGCAGGGGCACCGGCAACCATTCACGGCGCTCAAGATCACCGGCATCACGGTCGAGGCCTAGTCCATGGCACACAAAAAAGGCCAAGGCACGTCCCGCAATGGGCGCGACTCGCACGGCCAGCGGCGGGGCATCAAGCGTTTCTCGGGCGAGCATGTCAAGGCCGGGAACATCCTGGTGCGTCAGGTCGGCACCGTGGTCCACCCCGGCATCAACGTCGGCATGGGCCGCGACTTCACGTTGTTTGCGCTCAAAGAGGGTCTCGTGCGCTACAAGCGTGCGGGATCGCGCAAAGTCGTCGCCGTTGACCCGTTGAAGTTGCCCGTGAAATCGGCAGCGTAGCGCGCGGGCGATTGCCCTTTTGTGATCGTCCGTTGGTGCCGCGATGACCTTCATCGATGAAGCCGTCATCTACGTTCGCGGTGGCGACGGTGGCGACGGCAAGGTCGCGTTTCGCCGCGAGAAGTTCGTGCCCAAGGGGGGGCCTTCCGGCGGTGACGGCGGCAACGGCGGCAGCGTCGTTCTGGTGGCGGCCGAGGGGCTTTCGACCCTGCTCGATTTTCGCAGCAAGCGGCGTGTCATTGCAGCGACGGGAGAGCCCGGTGCCAACAAGGACATGTACGGCAAGGGTGGCCTCGACACCTTCCTGCGGGTGCCCATCGGGACGCAGGTGTTCGTGGATAAAACCGGAGAACAGGTCGCCGACCTGCGCAGCGACGGCGAGAAATTCGTGATTGCGATTGGCGGCCGGGGCGGCCGGGGCAACATTCACTTCGCCACGTCGACCGATCGGGCGCCGCGTCGGGCCGAGCGCGGCTCGGCGGGGCAAGAGCGCACCGTTCGCCTCGAGCTCAAATTGCTCGCCGACGTGGGCCTCCTCGGCTTTCCCAACGTGGGCAAGTCTTCTTTGATCGCGCGCATTTCCGCTGCGCGCCCGCGCATCGCCGATTATCCCTTCACCACCCTGGTGCCGAACCTGGGCGTGGTGCAACTCCCCGGGGACCACGAGTCGTTGCGCACGTTTGTGGTCGCCGACGTGCCCGGACTGGTCAAGGGCGCGCACGCCGGCCTCGGCCTCGGCCACCGTTTTCTCAAGCACCTCGAACGCACGCGCGTGCTTGTGCATCTGCTCGAAGTCAGCCCCGAGCCGGGCCGGACGCCGCTCAAAGACTTCGACACGATCTGCCGCGAGCTCGAGCTTTACGACGCCGATCTGGCCGCGCGGCCCCAGATCGCCGCGCTCAACAAGATCGACTTGCCCGAAACCCGCCGCAAGCTACCTGCCCTGGCTCGCGCTCTGCAGAAACGCGGGATTCGCCTCTACGGCATCAGCGCCGTCACTGGCGAAGGGGTGTCCGAGGTGTGCGAAGCCGCCTGGCAGGTGCTCAAGGGGTCAAAGGTCAAGGGGTTCCTATTTTGACTCACCTTCCCATGGCCTGGTATAGAAGACGCCCGCCGTCCTCGTCCGCACGGGGCGAGGCGTACCCTCAAAGACACTCGGGAGCTTCGACATGACGCGCGTTCCAACTTGGCGAATTCTCACGGGTGTTTGCAGCGTTGTTCTGGGCACGGCGGTGTTGTTCGCCATGCCTTCCGCGGTGGTGCTCGCTCAAGGCGCAAGCGCCGTGCCGCCCGCCGCGCCGCTCGCCGCGCCGGCGGCTTCGTCGGCAGGTTCCGCCGATAGCGGCGGCTACAACGTCCGGCTCAAGGCCCTTGAGCGCAACGTCAACGAACTCAAGGAGCAGGTTTTTCGCACCAAGGCGCGCCTCAACCTGCTCAAGGAAACGGTCCTTGGCGTCCACATCGGCGCGTCCCGGGGCATCATCCGTCACAAGAACGAGATGAGCGGAACCTTCAAGCTCATCAAGGCCGTCTACGCGCTCGACGGGGTTCAGATCTTCAGCCGGGCTGATGACAGCGGGCACCTCGCCGACATGGGCGAGTTCGACATCTACAACGGCGCGATTCAGCAGGGATCGCACTCGCTTTCCGTGAGCTTGCAGTACCAGGGCAACGGATTCGGGGTTTTCAGTTACCTGAAGGGCTACAAGTTCAACGTGCGCGCCAGCAACACCTTCGTCGCGGCCGAAGGCAAGGCGACGGTCGTCACGGTCGTCGGGTTTGAAAAGGGCGGCATCACCACGAACATGGAAGAGAAGCCGGACATCCAGTTTCGCGTGAACGTGATGAACCCGGAGGGCAGCGGCACCGCGGCGAAGAAGTGACGGGGCATGCACGAGGATGAGCATCCGATCCGCGACCGGCGCGGCGCGTGGCTGGCGAGACCGCGGAGCGGTCGCCCGGCTGCGTTGGCCATGGGCGTGGTTCTGTTCGGATCTGCGGCGGCCCTGGCCGACGACTTCGACGATGCCAACAAGAAGTTGTTTGAACTCGATGGCAGGGTCCGGCAGATAGCCGCCGAGTTCCGCGACAACCAGGCCGCGCAGTCCGATCCGCTGGTGGCCGACCGTCGCGTGATCGCGGCGCAAACGTTGTTCGAGCTAAAAAACTACGACGAGGCAGCGATCATGCTGCTCGACGTCATCGAGAAGTATCCCAATTCGCGCGCGTTTGACGATGCGGTTCTGCTCCTCGGCGAAGCGCGCTTTCTCGGCAAGGATCTGAACTCGGCGCGGCGCTACTTCGAGCAGGCGATTACCAAGGAGACCGGTTCCCGGGCCGAGCAGCGGGCGCTGCAGCGCCTGGTCGAGATCGCGCTGCGCACCGACGACTACGGCAACGTCGATGGCTACCTCGGCCGTCTCGACAAGGTGCCGCAGCAGAAACTGGAGGCGTCGGTCCCCTACGTGCGCGGCAAATACAGTTATTTTCGCGGCAAGCTCGACGTGGCCCTGGCCTCGTTCGGCGGCATCGCGCCGACGAGTCCCTATTACATGCAGGCGCGCTATTTCATCGCCACCATCTCGGTCAAGCAGGGCGAAATGGCCGACGCCGCCACCGCGTTCGACATGGTGCTGCGCATCCAGGCGCGCAGCGACGACGAAAAGGAAATTCAGGATCTGGCCCACATGGCCATTGGCCGGGTGTATTTCGACCGCGGCCAGTTCGACAAGGCGCGGGATGCGTACGCGGCCGTGCCCAGGGATTCCAAGTACTTCACCGAGTCCATGTACGAGTCGGCGTGGAACGCGATCAAGGCAA
The DNA here is from genome assembly GCA_964431675.1 of uncultured Myxococcales bacterium. Lineage (GTDB taxonomy): Bacteria > Myxococcota_A > Polyangia > Fen-1088 > Fen-1088 > CAYSKR01. The sequence continues at coordinate 34,268 of CAYSKR010000110.1, read as the reverse complement.
AGGACTTCAAGAGCGCATACCGCGCCCTGGACTTGCTGCTGCTCCAGGACGCCAACGGTTCCCAGGCACCGGAACTTCGGTTGCTCATGGGCAACTTGAACCTGCGCCTCGGCAACTTCTTTGTCGCCAACGGCAACTTCAGCGAGATGCGCGACCAGTTCGAGCCCCTGCTCAAGCAGGTTGGCGAGCAGAAGGTGCGGTCGCAGTCGGACGCCAAATACTTCGAGAACCTGATCGGCAAGAACCTCGACAAGTTCAACATCGCGGCGTTTGTGCCCCCGGCGGCGGCCAAGTGGATCAAGCCCGACGTCGAGATGGAGCGCATGCTCGCGCTGGTCGAGGAGGTGAGCGAGATAAAGCGCGACATGCGGGCTTCCGAGCAGCTCATGGATCGTCTTGATCGCGCGGTCACGGGCGTGGGCCGGTCGGGCCTTTTTTCGGATCTGTCGAATGCGCGCACGGATTCGGTCGAAATCTTGAACCAGACCATGGACATCCGTGGCCGCTTTGCTGGCCGGTTGCGGGGCCTCGTGGCTTCGCACCTGTCCGCCGAGGAAAAGCTGGCCATCGATCGCATCGCAAGCGAGCGGGCACTGCTCGAACAGCAGACGCAGGCTTTGCCGATGTCCGCCGCAGCACTCAAGGAAAGAGACCGGAACGTGCGCGGTGCGGTGACGGGATTCGACGCCCAGGCGTCGGAGCTCAACGTCCTTATCCGCTCGCTCGAAGCCGAACTCATCGCCATCGAGCAGTACTACGTTACCTCGCGGGCCGAGCAGAAGATTCGCCCGGAGGATTTGCAGGGGCCAGTGGCCGACCTGCGGACCGAGATTGCGGTCGCCCAGACCGCGCTGGAGAAGGTCCGGCGCGAGATCGAGGTGACCGCCCAGGAAGCAGCCACGTCTGGTTCCGACCCGGGTGAGCGCAGGGCAACGCTTCGGCTGTCCGACCTCATGAAGGCCGAGCTGGAAGAGCTCGCCAAAGTGCAGCCGCGTCTGCCGTCGGGTGCGCGGGGTGAGTTCGATGCGGTGGCCTCGGTCTTGCGACGAGCCGATGTCGTGCAGACGCAACTGGCGGAATTTGACGGCCGGATCGATGCCGCGGCCGATCAGCGCCTGGTTTCGGTCAAGGAGCGCATGGTGATCGAGCAGGCGCAGTTGCAGCAAGCCACCGCGCGCCTCGGTGGCCTCATGTCCGAGTCGCAGAGCCTCGGCGGTGGGCTCGCGTCCGCCATGCTCACCAAGGTCAGCGACCGATTCTACGAGCTGGTGGTGCAGTCCGACGTCGGCCTCATCGACGTGTCGTGGGGCCTCAAAGATCAAAAAACCAGCGCGGTGTCGAAGCTCATCAACATGCAAAAGTTGGAGCTCAAGTCGATCGAGGACGACTTCAAGTCCTTGCTTGAGGAGGACCAGAAGTGACGCGCATCGCGCCCGCCGCTGTGTTCGGTGCGCTCGGGATGATCGCGACCAGCCTCGCTCACGCCGCTTCCGCGCCCGCCACGCTCGATCCGCAGCAGCTCGAGGAAATGGCCAACGACGTGGCGCGCTTCAGCGAAGCGGTGAAGGGCTACCGGGCTGCCGCCAACGTGGTCATTCGTCGCGCCTACATCGACAAGATGAAGGGCATCAAGTCCAAGTACGAGCCACTGATTTCTTTGAATGAGAAGGAAGAGCGGGAGCGGCGGCTCGACGCCATCGCGATGTTCGAGCAGTTCCTGCGCAGGTACCCCAATGATCGGCGCTGGACCCCGGACGCGATGTTCCGGCTGGCGGAACTTTATTACGAGAAGTCGTCCGACGAGTTCCTCACCATCCAGGAGGAGTACCAGAAGGCGCTCGATTCGCCGACCCCGCCCACGACGCCATCGCCCAGGCCCAACTACGCCAACACGGTGGACCTGTACCGCCGCCTGCTCACCGAGTTTCCGAATTACCGATTGCTCGACGCCGCGTACTACTTGCTGGGCTTTTGCCTGGGCGAAATGGGCCAGGATGCCGAGGCCAAGCAGGTGCTGCTCGCCATGACTTGCTCGAATCGATACAAGCCGCTCGATCCGCCGCCGCCGCCGCAGGTTTCCCGGGGTGGCGCGCTGGCGTCGCGCTCCGCCTCGGCGGAGGTTTACAAGGATTGCGTGCCTGTAAAAAAGGATTCGAAGTTTCTCGCCGAGGCATGGACCCGGGTGGGCGAGATGCACTTCGACAACGCCGAGCTGGGCCTGGCCATCGGTGCCTACGGGAAGGTGCTGGAGTTTCCCGATTCGACCTATTACGACAAGGCGCTGTACAAGCTGGCGTGGTCGTATTACCGCGACAACCGCTTTTCCGAGGCCATCAAGGAATTCGATGGCCTGGTGAAATGGGCCGACGGGCGCAAGAGTTCGGGCGAAAAATTCGGCTCTGATTTGCGTCCCGAAGCGGTGCAGTACCTGGGCATCAGCTTCAACGAGTCGGACTGGGACGGCGACACCCTGCCCGACCCCGAGACCGGCCTTGCTCGCATGGAAAAGTTCTACGCCGGCCGCGAGGTCGAGCCGCACGTGCGCGAGGTCTACCAGCGCCTCGGCGACATCTACTTCGATCAGACGAAGTTCCCCGAGGCGATCGCCGTTTACCGCGCTCTTTTGGCGAAGTGGCCATACTACATCGAAGCCCCCCAGGTGCAGGAGAAGATCGTCAAGGCGTTCGAGCGCGACCGCAATCTTGAAGCCGCAGCGAAAGAGCGCGAGCTGCTGGGGCGCAACTACACCAAGGGCACGGCCTGGTTCGACAAGAACAAGGACAACCCCGAAGCCCTGGCGGTGGCGCAGCAGCTGGCCGAGGACGCCTTGCTGATCGCGGCCACCAACGTGCATGCGGCGGCGCAGGGGTGCAAGGATCAGTGGCAGAAGAACCAGTCGGACACGAGCAAGCTTTTGCAGTGCAAAGTCCTGTACAAGAACGCTGGCGAGCTTTACGAAAAGTATCTGGTCGCCTATCCGAACTCGAAGCAGGCTTATGACTTTTCCGCCTTCTACGCCGACGCGCTGTATTTCTCCGACCAGTTCGATGCGGCCATCGCGGCCTACACGCTGGTCCGTGACTCGGTCCTCGACAACAAGAACCAGGTCACGGCGGCGTTTCAGATCATCAAGTCGTACGAGGCGATCATCGATCGGATGAAGGTGGCGAAGCAGCTCGAGGATCCGCCGATCCCCGACGAGAAGAACACCAAGCCACCGGTGACGCCGATTGCGCTGCCCGAGATCTACACCAAGTACCTGGGCGCGCTCGACTGGTACGTCGCCAACCTGAAGGACGAGAAGGTCCCCGGCATGAAGTATGCGGCCGCCGTCATGGTGCTGCGCTACAAGGACTGGCCCGAGGGCCGGAAGCGCTTGCAGTCGGTGGCTGATACCTATTGCGGTACGCAGTCCGACGTGGGCCTCACGGCTTACCAGTCGCTGCTGCAGACCTACTTCATCGACTACCTGGTTCCCGACGCTGAACAAAAGGACTGTGCCCTCGGACGACTCCTGGCGATTGCCGAGCAGTTCAGCGAATCGCCGTGTGCCAAGTCGCAGAACGGCGGTGAGTTCATCGCGCGCATCAAGCAGATCAAGAGCTCGGTGCGCTCGACCGTGATCACGCAGACGGCGCAGAACGAGATCGAGAACGAAGAGAAAGGCACCTCGAAGCAGGTGGCCCGTTGCAAGGAAGGCACCGGCGGCATCGACATCGTGCGCGGTGTGGCGACCACCAAGCCGGGCGTGGCTCCGGCCCCAGGTAGCAAGGCAATCGCCTCGGGCCTTGATGCCAGCCTCGCGCTGGACCTGATGGATCTGGTCAACGAGAGCCCGAAGGAAGAGGACGCGCCCAACAACCTGAACAACGCGTGCGTCATCTACGAAAAGCTCTTCCAGCCGGCGGAAGCCACCAAGTGCTACGAGCGTCTGGCGCGCGACTACGGTGATACGGCGCTGGGCAAGGAAGCCACCTGGAACGCGGCCAACAACTACAGCCGCGCGTTCGAGTTCGACAAGGCGGTCGCCTACTACACCAAGGTCGCCACCGACCCAAAGTTTACCGGCAACGAGCATCGCAAGGAGGCCCTCGGCAAGGCGGCGATCCTGGTCGACAACGATCAGCAGTACCCGCGCGCCGCGCAGCTCTTCAAGCAGTACGCCGACGCGGTTGCCGACAAGCCCAAGGATGCCGCGCAGGCCTACATGAACGCCTGCAACGACTACGAGAAGGCCAAGGATTACGGCAAGTATCGCCAGTGTCTCGATGAGCTCATCCGGCGCTATTCCGGAGCGCAGGACGCCGGCGACTACGTCATCGACGCTTACCTCAAGAAGGCGACGCTCACCGAGCAGCAGAGCCGCAATCGCAAGGACGTTTTGGCCGCCTATCAGAAGGTGCGCAACGAGTTTTTAGCGCGGCATCTGCCGCCCGCGACGCCGGCGGCCGCTGCGGCGGCCAAGGCTGAGTACCTGCTGCTCGACGACAAGTTCAACGTGTTCAAGGCCAAGCAACTGCGGCTAACCGAGACGAAGAAAGCCAAGGCGGTCATTGATGCTTTCATCGCCGAGGCCAGAGCGCTGCAGGAAGAGTACAAGCGGGTGTGGGATTACAAGGATGCCACCTGGACCCTGGCTTCGTTTTTGCGCCGCGGCGACATCTTCTACGAGTTCGCGCAGAAGCTGGTCAAGGCAGCCGACGCGCCCCCTGACGAGGTCAAGTCGATCGATAAGAAGGCGTGCCGCGCCGATCCAAGTCTGTGCGGCGAAGCTTTGACGCAGTACAAGGACGCCATCTATCAGTTTGTGACGCCGATCGAAGACACGGCCAAGACCGAATGGAAGGCCACCCTTGAAAGAGCGGCCCAGCTTGGCGTCACCAACGACTACGTCAAGAAGGCGCGTGAGAATCTTTCGAAGTATTTGCCCGACGAGTTTCCCTATATAAAGGACGAGCGCATCGGGGTGGAGTACCCGTGAAGTCAATGAAAATGTGGCTGTTCATCGGTTTTGCCCTCGGGTTTTCCGGGGTTGGGGCGGCGCATGCCCAGGATGCCGCGCGCAAGAAGCGCCAGCCGCCGCCCAAGGTCATTCCCATCGACGAGACGGCCGCCGCTGGCCGACAGTATGAGGCCGGGAACTACGAGGGCACGGTCGCGGCGGCCAAGGTGGCGCTGGCCAAGAACGAAACTTTCACGCCCGCCATGCTCCTGATGGCCAAGGGCTACTACAAGCTGCACAAGTACGAGTGGGTCAAAACCTTGTGGGACATGATGCAGGCGAACAAGGCCGCTGACGCCGAGCGAGGCGATATGTATCAGTTGCTCGCGTTCATGGAGCGCGAGAAAGGCAACGGCCCGGGCGCGATCGAGATGCTCAAGAAGGCCACCCTAGCGCGGCCCGAGAACGCGATCATGTGGAACAACCTGGCGGCGCAGTACCTTGAAGCGAAGAACTACCGCGAGGCGACCCCGTTGCTGGAAAGATCGGTGTCGCTGCATCCGGGATTCGCCAAGGCCCATTTGAATCTCGGCGACGCTTACCGCGGTCTCAAGGACTACGACAAGGCGCTGGCCTCGTACCAGCACGCCTTGCAGCTTTACCCCAACTACGCCGACGCCGTGTTCAACCAGGGCATCTTGTACCTTGACGCCGACAAGATGCCGAACATGGATCTGACGGCCAAAATGAACGCCGCGATTGCCTACTTCCAGCGCTACAAGCAGATGATGCAGTCGTCCGGGCAGTCGCTCGACAAGGATCCCGTCGACCAGTACATCACCGAGGCAGGCGAGGGGATCAAGAAGGAACAGAAGCGCATCGAGCGCGTGCAAAAGCAACTCGAACGCGACAAGGCGCGCGCAGCACAAAAGGCGGCCAAAGACGCAGCGGCTGCGGCAGGATCCGCTGCCGCGCCCGCGGCCCTTTCACCATCCAAGGCAACACCCGCGGCCGACGCACCTTTGCCGCTGAAGTAATGAAGCTCATGCGAGATCAAATGAGGAAACTCCCAGGTCATCCCGCGCCGCGGGTGGTGTTTGCGTGCCTTGGTTTTTGGCTCGGCGCGGCATCGGTCTTGCCTGCTGCCCAGGCGCAGAAGTCAGCCGCAGCCAAGCCACCTGCGGTGGGGGCGGGCCAGCCTGCGGGTGCCGCGGCGCAGCAAGGCGGCGATACCAAACCGACCGGCGTCAAGATCGAACGCGGCGCAGGCGGCAAGAAGGTCTATGTGATCACCGACGTGGTCACGATAGAAGGAAAGATTCAAAAACCTGAAGCTTTCTACGTACTTCAGAAGTCCGGCATCAACTACGACTGGCAGGATCTGAAGCAAGATTTCATCCCGAAGATCATGGACAGCGTCACCCGATCTCCGTTCTAACTCAGCAGAGGACCCCCCTTCCATGGCGACTCCACAGGCAAGCAACAAGAGCTCTCATGCAGGCACAGCGGCTCGCGCTGTTCCCCGGCAGAAGATTTTACGCATTGGCGTCATTCAAGGGGGGCGCATCGTAGAGGAACGCCTGGTGCGCAAGCGCGAAAACATCACCGTAGGGCAATCGGCACGCAACATGTTCGTCGTCCCAACTGAATACCTGCCGCGCGAGTGGCTGCTCTTCCAGGAGACGCCGAAGGGCTACGTCGGGCACTTCGCGGACGCGATGGATGCGCGCATCGCCGTGGGCAACGAGGTCATCACCCTCGGCCAGCTCAAACAGACCGGCAAGATCAAGAAGCAGGGATCGGCCTGGCTCTTGGCGCTCGACGAGCGCTCGCGTGGCAAGATCGTTGTTGGCGACACCACCATCTTGTTTCAGTTCGTCACGCCGCCGCCACCGCAGCCGCGGCCGCAGTTGCCGGCGTCGGTGCGCGGAAGTTTCGCTGGCCAGATGGACTGGTTCTTCACCGCGATCGCGTCCACGTCGTTCGCCATGCACCTGGTGATGGTCATCTACCTGCGCAGCGTGGATTGGCCACGCAAACCAGACATCGAAGAAATCCCTGATCGCTTCATCAAGATGGTCGTGCAAAAGAAGGCGATCGAGCCGCCCAAGCCCAAGGAAGAGAAGAAGGACGACACCAAAGGCGAAGACAAGAAGAAGCCGGTCGCGGCGGCGCCGAAGAAAGAACAGAAAGAACTGACCGAGGAAGACAAGAAGAAACGCGAGGAAGAGAAGGAGAAGGCGGCGGCAGAGCGCCGTGCCCGTCTCGTGGAGGCGGTGAAGAACACCGGCATCCTCAAGTTGCTGGGTGCCAAGGGTGAGGACGGGTCGATCGCCGACGTGCTCGGCAAGGGCGACGTCGATCGCGATCAGGAGAAAGCGTTCCAGGGGGTAGGAGGCTTGACCGTGGCCACCGGCGGCGACACGCTGCGCGGGGTCAAGACCGGCACCGGAGGGAGCGGCAAGATCGCCAGCGTCGGTGGCCTGCGCGGCGGATCGGGCATCGCTGAAGGCGGCACCGGCCAGGGCTCCGAGCGGCGCGTATCGGGCATCGTCAAGCACGAGGCACCGGCCGTCGACGGCGAGCTTGACCCCAACATCGTGTCCAAGGAAGTCCGGGCGCGCATGGGTGCCATCAAGGCCTGCTACGAGCGCGCCTTGAAGCGGAACCCTAGCCTATCTGGCAAGATCAAGGTCCATTGGACCATTACCCCGGCCGGAACGGTGTCTGGGGTCGATATCGAAGAGGACACGCTGGGCGATTCAGAGGTCTCAGGCTGCATCAAGGGCCTGGTCGCCAGGTGGCGTTTCCCGGCTCCTTCCGGGGGCGCGGTCGAGGTCTCTTTCCCCTTTGTTTTCACGGCGTCACAGTGACAACGCACAAAGACATAAATGCCCGTGTGGCCTTGTTGACACAGCGTGCTGCATACACTTATATTGCCGCCGATTGTAGGCTCAGCGGCGTGCTGTCGCAGCTTTTCCTGCCGACCGATGCACCACCAACCGACGCGCGAGGAGGATAGTTATGTCCAAGGCGACAACAACGAGCTTGGGGGCGATTTTCGCCCTGGCGACCGCTATTGGTACCGCGCTGGCGCAGACGCCAGGCACCACGACGCAGGCACCGCCGCCTGACGTTAGCTTGTCGTTGCCCCAGCGTTCGACGATCAGTCCCGCCGAAATGATCAGTCAGTGCCAGATTTACCGCCAGAAGATCGAAGCGACGCTGCGCCACGTCGACACCCTGCTCGAGTCGGCGCGAAAAGAGAAAGACGTCATTCGCATCAACTGCCTCCAGGGCAACCAAGCCGAGGCCAAGGCGAATCTGAACATGACCGATCAGGGCTTGCTTGCCCTGCAAGATGGGGCCGCCCGGAAAGCCGCTGCGGCGGCTCGCAATGACGATGAGTTGGCCAAGAAAGCCGATGGGGACTGCCTGCACGAGTACACGCGGGTCACGATTTTGAACCAAAAGGCCCAGGTTATCGACGCGGAAGCCGAGAAGTGCGCGGGCGCGGAGGCCAGCTACCTCGGCGCGGCCACGCGTACGATGGAGCGCGATTCGAACATGACGAAACAGGACTTGACCAAATCCGAAACGGGCAGCACCACAACCGGCGCCACAACGGACAGCACCGCGCGTCCGGTGCTCGCGAGTACCTTCAAGTAGCAAGCCGTAGAGGACAGAGAGTTTGCCAGTCAGTCTGCTTCCAGCCCACCCGCACCGTCGCGCTGCATTCAAGGACATCCTGCCCAACATGACTTTCCGCTTTACTGCTTCTTACGTCGCGCTGGCGGCGGTACTCCTTGCAGCGGCGAACGCGCGGGCGGATAACGGGGGAGGTCTGGCGTCCAGTCCAGGCTTCAGCAACATCGGCAGCGATGCGGCATTGCGCGCTCGCGATGCGGTCCAGGTTGGGCCGGGCCGGGCTGGTGTCTCCCTCAGCGAAACGAGTCTATTGCACGTGGGTGTTGGGGCCGAGGGAGGCTACGACTCGAACGTGTTCTATTCGAAGCTCGCTCCCACCGCGGCGCCGATGTTGCGGGTGACCCCGTTTGCCGAACTGACCAACGGCACCCGCAGTGGCGGGATTCCGCCCATTTTCTACAACCTGCGCGCGTTGTTGCAGTATCGCGAATACCTGTCCGACGATGCGGCGGTGAAGGCCCAGCGGGCGTTCAACCCGAACCTCGCTGCGGCGCTCAAGTTTTCGTCCGGGCAGCAGTTGTCGTTTCAGTTGATGGACACGTTCACGCGGGTTCAGGATCCTCCCTACGAGCGCGGCAATGGAAATATTGTGCGGGATACCAACCTGGTCGGCGCAGAGTTGCGGGTGGCACCGGGCGGCGGCCGCATCGACGGCACGCTGCGCTATTCGAATCTGCTCGATTATTTCGAGGATCCGAGCCTGACGTACGCAAGTTCCCTCGCGCACGAGCTGCTAGCTGACCTGAGCTGGAAGTGGTACCCGAACACCGCCGTCTTTCTGGAAGCATCGCAGGGCATGATCAGCTACCTCAAGGATGCGCCGGCAGCCGTCAAGATGAGCCCAAGCTTCACGCCGAAGCAGGGATCCTATCCCTCCAAGGCGCTGCTTGGTTTGCGTGGTCTTGTGACCAACAAGCTCAGCGTCAACCTGGCGGCCGGCTATGCCGCCGCGTTCTATCAAGGCGGCGCGGCCAATCCTTCAGGCTTCGGCAACGTGGCTGGCCTGGCGGAACTTGGGTACCAGCCCACCCCGATGACGGAGTTGCGGATTGGCTATCGTCACGAGTATCGCAACTCGGTTCTTGGCGACTTTTACGACGTGGACACACCTTACTTCAGCGTGCGCCAATCGATCGCGCAGCGAGTTTCTTTTTCGGGGACCGTTCGCTACGAGAGCCGCCGGTTCAAGGGCTACAAAGATCAGGGCGTGGTCGTCACCCGCAACGACAATTTTTTGCAGGCCGGCTTGTCCGCCGACTACTTCATCCAGCAGTGGTTCTATACCGGCGCGGGCTATGTTTTCCTGTTGAACGGCAGCAGCTTGCCGCTGGACGTCGGTGCCGACTATTCGAAGCATCAGATTTTTGCACGCATGGGTGTCACGTACTAGGCGGTGCAGCATGATCAGATTGCTTACGCGATCGATGTTGTTGGTTGGCGTGGCATCGATCTGGGTCGCCTCATGCGGTCATCAACGCGGCGACGCGGGGCGCCCGATTTCACCGCTGGCGGTAGCCACCGACGAGCGCCTCGGCGTTGAAGACGTGTTCGACGTGCGGGTGTTCGGTGAAAGCGAGTTTTCGGGATCGTACCGCGTGGCGGCGGATGGCACCGTCGATTACCCGTTCGCCGGGCGTCTCTCCGTCGTTGGGCTGTCGAGCGGTGAGGTGCAAGAACTCATCACCAAGAAGCTGCAAGGCGACTACCTGCGCAAACCCCAGGTTTCCATCATCGTCCGCGAGTGGAACAGCCGCAAGGTATCGGTCTTGGGCCAGGTCAACAAGCCGGGCCCCATTCCGTACTTTCCCAACATGACCATCGTGGATGCCGTCGCCGCCGCCGGTGGTTTTTCGCCGATTGCGGACAAGAACACGGTCATCCTGCGCCGCGAGGTCCAGGGCAAGGTGGTGACGCAGACTTACCGGGTCGCGGAGATTAGCCAAGGTAAGCAAGCCAACGTCGTGGTGCTTCCCGGCGACATGCTGATGATCGAAGAGCGGATTTTTTGAGACGACGGGGCACAACGTCATGAGTCACTGGGCGCATGCCACGGCGGTGGTGGACCAGCCCTGCGAGATCGGTGCGGGAACCAAGGTCTGGCACTTTTGTCACGTGATGGCGGGGGCGCGGATCGGGACCGGGTGCTCGCTCGGTCAGAATGTCTTCGTCGGCACCAAGGCGATCGTCGGCAACGGCTGCAAGATTCAGAACAACGTGTCGCTCTACGATGCGGTCGAGCTTGCCGATGAGGTGTTCGTGGGGCCGTCCGCAGTGTTCACCAACGTGATCAATCCGCGCGCGTTCATCATCCGCAAGGATGAATACAAGACGACGCGGGTGGGCCGCGGTGCCGCCATAGGAGCGAACGCGACGGTGGTGTGCGGGACGAGCATCGGCGAGTACGCGTTCATTGGCGCGGGTGCCGTCGTGACGCGCGACGTACCGGCGTTCGGCCTGGTGATGGGCGTGCCTGGCCGGGTCGTCGGATGGATGTGCCGGTGCGGCGAGCGGCTGCGCGACGGAACACTTGTTTGTGCGGATTGCGGGTGCCGTTACGATCTGGGGAAGGATGGGGCCCGCGAGGTCTTGCGGCTGCGCGATGGGGGCCGGGCATGAATACGGCGCGGGTGCCGTTGCTGGACCTCGGCGCCTGCAACGGGCCGCTGCGCGGCGAAATCGATGCGGCGATCGGGCGCGTCGTCGACGCCGGGAGTTTCATCCTGGGGCCCGACGTCGCCGCGTTCGAAAAGGAGCTGGCGGCCTTCTTGAGCGTCCGCCACGCCATCGGGTTGTCGTCGGGGACGGACGCGTTGCTGGTCGCGTTGATGGCGCTCGGGGTGGGCCAGGGCGATGAAGTCGTGACGACGCCGTTCTCGTTTTATGCGACGGCGGGATGCATTGCCCGCCTCGGGGCGCGGCCCGTGTTTGCCGACATCGAGGCAAATTCGTTCAACCTCGATCCGGGCGCTGCGGCAGCCGCATGTGGCACCAGGACCAAGGCGGTCATTCCGGTGCATCTGTACGGTCGGCCGGCGACGTTGCCGAAGGTCACCGTTCCGATCATCGAGGACTCGGCGCAGTCGATTGGTGCGGGCAAGGTTTCTGGCGTCGCGAGCTGCCTGTCTTTTTTTCCGTCGAAGAACCTGGGCTGCTTTGGCGACGGCGGCGCTTTGTGTACGAACGACGATGCCTTCGCCGACCGGGTCGTCCTGTTGCGGACCCATGGCTCGCGACCGAAATACATCCACCACGCGGTGGGAGGAAACTTCCGTCTCGATTCCATCCAGGCGGCGATCTTGCGGGTCAAGCTGCCGCGCTTGCCGGCCTGGACGGCGGGCCGACGGGCAAACGCGGGCCGTTACCGGGAGCTGTTCGCAAGCGCGCCGGGCATCCCGGCGGAGTTTCGCTTGCCGGGGGACGTGCCCGAACACATCTACAACCAGTTCGTGGTGCGCGCGCCCCGGCGCGACGCCCTGCGGGCTCATCTGGGCAAGCAGGGTGTTTCGACCGAAGTCTATTACCCGCTGTCGTTCCACCAGCAGCCCTGTTTCGCTGAGCTGGGTTACAAGGAAGGGGCGTTCCCGCACAGCGAGGCGGCTGCGCGTGAGGCACTGGCCTTGCCGATTTATCCCGAGTTGCGCGCCGAGCAGCAGGCGCACGTGGTGGAGCAGATCGCCGCATTTTATCGCGGGCCAGGCTAGCAGAACATGGTTCGGGTTGCCGTCATCGGAGCAGGAGCGTGGGGCATCAACCACGTGCGCGCGTTTGGCCGGATCGAGGGCGCAACCCTGACGATGGTCTGTGACCCATCCGACGAAGCCTTGCAACGGGCTGCTGGACTCGCACCGCGTGCGCTGTTGGGAAAGACCCTGGACGAGGCGTTGGCGCGCGCTGACGTCGATGCCGTCGTGCTGGCAACGCCGGCGATCGCGCACGCCGAACAAGCGTGCAAGGCGCTCAAGGCCGGAAAACACGTGCTGGTGGAAAAGCCGCTGGCGCTGACGGCGGCGGACGCGGAGTCGGTGGTGGCCGCAGCGACCGAGGCAAAGCGCACCCTGATGGTGGGCCACCTGATGCTGTACCACCCGGCGATGGAACGTTTGGCGACCATGGTCAAGAGCGGTGAGCTCGGGCGTGTCCTGTACCTGTACGCGCTGCGGGTGAACCTGGGGAAGGTGCGTCCCGACGAGAACGCGATGTGGAGCCTCGCCCCCCATGACGTGTCGATGATCCTGCACCTGCTCGATGACGAGCCCGAGTCGGTCAGTGCGCGGGGCGGTGCCTACCTGCAAAAAGGCGTGGAAGACGTGGTGTTCGTCAACCTGCGCTTTCACAGCGGCGTCATGGCGCAGATTCATTTGTCCTGGCTGGACCCGCGCAAGGAGCGTCGGCTCACCATCGTGGGGTCGCAGAAGATGGTTGAATTCGACGACGTCCACCCGGTGGAGAAGCTGCGGGTATACGACAAGGGCTTTGAACCACCGTCCGGATTCACTGATTTTGCCCAGTTTCTGTCGATTCGGAATGGGGACATCTACATCCCGCGAGTGCCGATGGTCGAGCCGCTCGATCTCGAGTGCAAAGATTTCATTGCGGCGATTGCGACCGGGAAAACACCCCGCGCCAGCGGTGCTTCGGCGCTTCGCGTGGTGCGCGTGCTTGAAGCCGGGGCCAGATCGCTGGTAAACGACGGCGCTCCGGTCACGCTGGGAGCACGCGCTTGAGGCGCCAGCGCGTGCTGGTCACGGGCGGCGCGGGGTTTCTCGGATCTCACCTGTGCGACCGCCTCGTTGCCGACGGGCATGAGGTCGTCGCGCTCGACAATTTCTTCACCGGCTCGCGCGCCAACATCGAGCATCTGCTTGGTCATCCGCATTTCGAGCTGGTGCGGCACGACGTCCAGGATCGGCTGACGATGGAGGTTGACGAAATCTACCACCTGGCTTGCCCGGCCTCGCCGATCCACTACCAGCGCAACCCCGTCCGCACCATCCGGACTGCCGTCGAGGGGACGCTCAACGTGCTGGAAATTGCGCGCGAGGCGAAGGCGCGCGTGCTGCTGGCGTCCACGTCGGAGGTCTACGGCGATCCGCTCGAGCATCCACAGCGAGAAACCTACTGGGGCAACGTCAACCCCATTGGGCCTCGCTCCTGCTACGACGAGGGCAAACGTTGCGCGGAGGCGCTGGCGGTGGCTTACGCGACCCAGTTTGGCGTCGAGGTGCGCATCGCTCGGATCTTCAACACCTTCGGTCCGCGGATGCACGAGAACGACGGCCGAGTGGTGTCGAGTTTCGTGGTGGCGGCGCTGCGGGGCCAACCGATGACGGTGTTTGGCAACGGTAAACAGACGCGGTCGTTCTGCTACGTGAGCGATCTGATTGAAGGATTCGTGCGCCTGATGGCAAGTGACCACGGCTTCGAACCGATCAACCTGGGAAATCCGCGCGAGTCGACGATGCTGGAGCTGGCCGAGCTGGTGCAGCGCTTGTGCCGATCGCAGTCGCCGATCATTCATGCACCCTTGCCCAAGGACGACCCGGTTCGGCGCAACCCCGACGGAACTCGGGCAAAAGCGATCTTGAACTGGACGCCTTCGGTGTCGCTGGAAGATGGCGTCGGGCGAACCATCGAAGACTTCGCGCGCCGATTCGGCCTGCCCGCCACTGCTTGAGGCGGTGGGAAAGCACGGCCCGGAACGTTACTTCTTGTGCTTCGCGATTTTTGTCCGCTGCGACTCGATGAGGCGGCGCATGTCGTCGCGATCTCCGTCCGAGAGTTTTTCCTGCGGCGGTGCGGCTTCGGCGGGCTCCACTTTGGGTGGCGGCGCGCCAGGACGATCGGTGCCCCGACTTCCCCCCGCGCCGCCCTTGGCTCCTTTGCTGCCCTCGAACAGGCCCGTCACCCTGTCCTTGGTGCCGCGATACAGATCCTGCGACTCCTTGCTCTTGCCGATGAGCATCATGTGATCGAACAGCGTGTGCTCACCGAGCGGCACCCGCATGCCAAACCACACGAATCCCGCCAGACAGGCCAGCGACAGGGTCATCCTGACGATTTTGAGCACCACTATCGGGAATACCACCGTGGCCGCCGCATGGCCAATTTTCGGGCTGTCCAATAAATGACAGCTCTTCAGGGCGCTTTGTGGCCAGCCCGGTAGCCCGAAGCGCGCAGCAGCAAGCTGGTGAGGTGCTCACGGGCGTCCTGGTCCACCGGTTCGATGGTTGCGCCGAAGCCGGGTGGCCGCTTGCCCTCGACTCCCAGATCGATGCGGATGACCCGCGCTTTGCACAAGATGTTGTATTCGGGATCAGCGCCGTGTCCATCCTCGGATCCGAAGATCGTCAGATCAAGTTCGACACCCGGGCCAAGGGCCGGATACTGCGCCGGGGTTCCTTCGAGGTACACCCCACCGGCCGACACGTTGCGCACGGCGATGATGCAGACGCCCTGACCAGCCAGTTCGGCCTGTGCATACACTTCGATGCGTGGGGTTCGACGATTCTGCGATGATATCGGCTCGTTCACGCCGATCATTATAGGCCTTGCCCAAAAGAAAAGGGGCCCACCCGGTTACCCGAAGTGGACCCCTGTCTACGCCAGCCGACAAGCCGCGTCGGCTACGCCTCAGAAGTCGTCGTGGTGGTCGGCACCACCGCCGTGCCCGTGTCCGCCGGCCCCGGCACCGGCCTTCTTCTTGGGCTTCTCGGCGATGAGCGCCTCGGTGGTCAGCATGAGGCTGGCCACGGAAGCCGCGTTCTGCAAGGCGCAGCGCACGACCTTGGTGGGGTCGATGACGCCGGCCTTCACGAGATCCTCGTACTGCTCGGTCGCGGCGTTGAAGCCGAAGGATCCCTTGCCCGACTTTACCTTGTCCACCACGATGCTGCCGTCGACGCCGGCATTCCCGGCGATCTGGCGCAACGGCTCCTCGGCGGCGCGGCGAATGATGTTCACCCCGTACTGCCGATCATCGCTGAACTTGAGGTTCTCGATGGCCGACAGGCTGCGCACCAGGGCGACACCGCCGCCTGGAACGATGCCCTCTTCGACCGCCGCCCGCGTGGCGTGCAAGGCGTCCTCGACGCGCGCCTTCTTTTCCTTCATCTCGGACTCGGTCGCGGCACCGACCTTGATGACCGCAACGCCGCCCACCAGCTTGGCGAGCCGCTCTTGCAGTTTTTCCCGGTCGTAGTCGGACGTCGCTTCCTCGATCTGAGTCCGGATCTGCTTCACGCGCCCATCGATTTCGGCTTTTTTGCCCGCGCCTTCGACGATCGTCGTGTTGTCCTTGTCGACCACGATCCGCTTGGCGCGGCCGAGATCCTTGAGGGTGATGTTCTCGAGCTTGAGGCCGAGATCCTCGGTGATGGCGTTGCCGCCGGTCAGCACCGCGATGTCCTTGAGCATTTCCTTGCGGCGATCGCCAAAGCCCGGTGCCTTGACCGTGCAGACGTTGAGCGTCCCGCGCAGCTTGTTGACCACCAGCGTGGCCAGGGCCTCGCCGTCGACCTCTTCGGAGACAATCAGCAACTGTTTGCTGCTCTTGGCGATCTGCTCGAGCACCGGCAAAAGATCCTTCATGTTGGAGATCTTCTTGTCGTACACGAGGACGTAGGCGTCCTCCAGCACGGCTTCCATGCGCTCGGCGTCGGTCACGAAGTAGGGCGACAGGTAGCCGCGGTCGAACTGCATGCCCTCGACCACGTCAAGCGTGGTCTCCATGGCCTTGGCTTCCTCGACCGTGATCACGCCTTCCTTGCCGACCTTCTCCATCGCCTCGGCCAGGATGTCGCCGATCATGGTGTCGCCGTTGGCGCTGATCGTGCCGACCTGGGCGATCTCGGTCTTGCCCTTGGTGGGCTTGGACTGATCCTTGAGCGCCTCGACGATCTTTTCGACCGCCTTGTCGATGCCGCGCTTGATGTCCATCGGGTTGTGACCCGCCGCCACCAGGCGCGAGCCCTCGTTGTAGATGGACTGCGCCAGGACCGTCGCGGTCGTGGTGCCGTCGCCCGCCACGTCCGACGTCTTGGACGCCACTTCCTTCACCATCTGCGCGCCCATGTTGGCGAGCTTGTCTTCAAGCTCGATCTCCTTGGCCACGGTCACGCCGTCCTTCGTCACCGTCGGGGAGCCCCACGACTTTTCGATGATCACGTTGCGGCCGCGTGGCCCCAGCGTCACCTTGACGGTGTTGGCCAGGAGGTTGAGGCCGCTGGCAATGGACTGCCGCGCCGACTGAGAAAAAACGATGTCTTTGGCTGCCATGGTTCGATTTCCTTTCGAGTCTTCTGTTCGTTGTCGCTATTCGAGAACCGCGAGGACGTCGTCCTCTTTGAGAATCAGGTGATCGGTGCCGTCGATCCGGATGTCGTTGCCGGAGTACTTGGCGAACAGGATCTTGTCGCCCGCCTTGATGTCGAGTTTGCGCACCTTGCCGTCCTCGAGGATCTTGCCGGTGCCGACGGCCACCACCATGCCCTCCTGGGGCTTTTCCTTGGCGGTGTCGGGGATGAACAAGCCGCCCGCGGTCTTGGTTTCTTCCTCGAGGCGCTTGACCAGAATGCGATCGTAAAGCGGTCGTACCTTCATGATGTTCTCCTTCGTTCAGTCGTTGACGGTCATTTGCGCGGTGCCTACTTGGTCGCCGCGGCTTTCTTGCCTGAAGCCTTGGATTCTTTGCTGGCCGTCGATTCTTTGCTGGCCGGCTTGTCGGCAGACGTGGCCACCTTCGCATCGGCGGATTTGGTGTCGCTCGCCTTGGCGTCGGCCACCTTGGCATCGGCGGATTTGGTGTCGCTCGCCTTGGCGTCGCTCGAACTGCTGTCTTCCTTCGAACTCGACGAGTCGCCCGACTTGTTGCTGGAGTACAGATCCTTGTACCAGCCACCGCCCTTGAGAATGAACGACGTGGCGCTGATGAGCCGTTCCACCTTGCGCTTCTTGCACTTTGGGCAGACGCGGATCGGCGGATCCGCCATCTTCTGCTGTTCTTCGAAGCGAAGGTTGCAAGCGTTGCATTCGTACTCGTAGACAGGCATCCACAGGTTCCGTTGGGGGGTTCCGTCGGGTGAGCGGGTAAGAGTTAAGCACGATCACCCGGCTGTCAAGCACCGACCGAGAGTGCCAATGTTTTTATACTTAAATAAATAATTTCACATAGTTACGCCAACATCCAGGAAACACATTCGGTCGACTGGCACCGATGGTCAAGCGCGCGGTATATCCGGCATGCGTGCTGCCCGCCCCCAAAACCTTTCGCCTCGATGTTGATGACCGGGGCGTCGCGACGCTGACCCTGAACCGGCCGGATGCTCTCAACGCCCTGACCTTCGACACCTACCGCGAGCTGCACGAGGTTGCGCGGGCGCTCGCGGATCTGCCACAGGCCAGAGCGCTGGTGATCACCGGGGCAGGGCGGGGCTTCTGCTCCGGTGGCCACGTGCGCGAAATCATCGGCGTGCTGGTCGACGCCGATCGCGAACGGCTACATGCCTTCGCCCGGCTGGCCAATGACGTGGTTCTGGCCTTGCGACAGCTTGGAAAGCCCGTCATCGCCGCCGTTAATGGGATCGCGGTCGGCGGCGGAGCGGCGCTTGCGCTGGCGGCAGATATCCGCCTGGCCTCGCCGGAGGCGCAAATCGGGTTCGTGTTCCCCAAGGTGGGGTTGTCGTCGGCCGAGATGGGGGTCACGTGGCTCTTGCCGCGGGTCGTGGGGCTCGGCCGCGCGAGCGAGTTGCTGCTCACCGGCGACATCATCGGGGCCGAGCAGGCGCATGCCATGGGCCTGTTCAACCACATCGTGGCGAGCGATCGCTTGCTCGAAGAAGCCCAGGCACTTGCCGCGCGTCTCGCCGCCGGTCCGACGCGCGCCGTGGCTTTGACCAAGGAAATGCTCGATCGCGAGGCCACCCTGGATTTGCCGACCGCCCTCGCCGCAGAGACTGTGGCGCAAGTGGAGTGCCTGGCGGGGGCCGACTTCCGCGCGGCCCACGCGGCGAACATGGCCAAGCGTCCACCGGCGTTCAAGCGGTAGACGCAGAGCTCGGAGCCCGCGATCCGCGCGCGGCAAGCACACAGGCTGCAAATGATCGCCCGGCGACGAGAAGCCCAAAAATCATCATGGTCAAAAGGCCGAGCCCGACGGCTCGCTTGTTGCCGGGATAGTCCAGGAACCACCAGTCGAATCGCGCCCGGCCGTACGCTGCGGTGATGTTGATGCGCAGGCGCGTGTAGCGCCGCCACGGACCATCGGCTTCTGCCGTGACCGCATCGTGCTGCTGCGCCACGTGGCGGAGCAGCCACCAGTGCCCAGGAATCGGGGCAAAGGGCGGCAACCATTGGATTGGGTGCATGTCCTCAAAACATGCGCCGCAGTTGCGCTCGCTGCGCGAGTCAGACATCGGCGTGTAAACGCCGCTGATATTCGCGGTGCCGAGCCACTCGGCGCGGGCGTCCTTGGCGAGGCGAATCCAGTGGTCCCAGTGAAATGCGTTGCCGAGCCCCTGCACGCCCAGCCCCAGCAGGAACAAGACGCCCATCGCCGTCAGCTTCGTGCGCTGGTCCCATCCGGCGGGCAGGGCCAGGGCCTCGTCGATCCAGAGGCACACCGGCAACAGCAGCACCGGCACCGCGAACACGAGATATCGGGGGCCCCAGGCGTAGTCGCCAGCCCAGTACGGCAGGGCGGCGAAAAGCAGGATCGAAGGTACCGTCGTGGCGATGATCGCCCACGCGAGGGTCGGTCGGCGGCGCCACACGACGCCGACGGCTGGCAGCAACAGCAGCAACGGCGGGCTGTAGAGAAACACGCTCTTGCCGGGGGAAAGGAAAAGCCCCCACAACCCGAATACGATCTTTCCCTGAAAGATGGGCACGCTCATCACGCGGTAGCCGCTGGTCAGGGGCGCTCCCCAGCGCACCTGGTTGTACACCAGGATCGCCATCAAGAAGGGCGCCAGGGCCACCGACGCATAGGCCGCGACGCGAGCCAGATCGCGCCAGCGCGAGCGCAAGGTCCACAGAAGAAACAGCCCTGCACCCGGCACCATGAGCGCGTAGTTGTACTTGGCACTCACCAGCAAGCCCGCCCAGAGGCCGAGCAGGAGCGCGTGACGCCTGGTCGGCTGTTCGCTTGATCGCCAGAGCTGCCCGAAAAATCCGGTGAAGCAGAACGCCTGCAGCGCTTCGGAGTAAGGCGAGCGCGCGTAAACCCACAGCGTCGTTCCGAGTGCCAGCATCAGGGTGCCGATGGCCGAGGCCAGAACACTGGCACCCAGACGTTCGGCCAGCCCGAAAAACATCACGCAGGTCAGCGCCGCCAGCGCCGCGGGCGCAAGGCGCGCGAACAGCGGCTTGGCATCGCCAGCGCCTTCTGGAAACAACCGCGTGAGCGCGCGCTTGAGCGCCGCGCCCGGGATCTGGACGAGCGACGGGAGCAGCGGCGAAGCGGCGTAGATCTTGCCGTCCGCGCCGAGCGGCAGATCGGGTGGCCAGCGCGTGGAGATGTTCACCCGGCCGTGGTACACGATGCTTTCGGCGACGTCCCACAATGGCCGGGCGTCGGCCCAGGTGTCCTCGCGGCTGGTCGACACCAGGTAGAGCAGAAACGCGGCGATGAAAAGCGCCACCCGACCGTGACGCGGGAAGGCCAAGTTCACGCGACCGGGAAGCGGCGTTGCGTCCTGCCGTTTCATGGCTTTTTCGAGTCGGGCCCCGCGACCGCATCGGCGGGAAAGATCCGCACTTGGGGGCTGGTCAGGCGCATGGCAACGTACGCGGCCGGCCAGATCCCCACGGCAAAAAAGAACGGCGCGAGCCGCTCGGCGAGGGGACCACTGGTCAGGCGTTGCAGCATGAGGTTGCCGAAGCGCCCGAGCGTCCTGGGAATCTGCGTTCGGTAGACGATTTTCGACTTGGCGCGGCCGTAGCGCGAGGGGCTGGGCACCAGACCCGCGTTGCAACCGAGACGGCGAAACTCGGCCATCATGGTGTTCTCAAGATCGTAGCCCTGCGCGATGCGGGAAAAATCCATGCGGCGAAACACGTCCGTGCGTGCCAGCAGGAACCCGTGCAGGACGTCGGTCATGCCGTGGTACCCGAGCACGAGCTGCATGGCGAAGGAGACGCCGCGATTTCCGTAGTAGCGAAAGCGCGGCATGCTGTGCAGCGACTCGGGGTGCAAGAAACGCGAGCCCTTGGCCAGATTGATCGACGGCTCGGTCTCCAGGATGTGGCGAAACACCGGAATCAGCGCCGGATCGCACTGATTGTCGGACGCCGTGATGCCGATGGCGTCGACGTCCGATCGCTCCAGCAGCAGTGAAATTCCGGCCTTCACCGCCCCACCGATTCCGGTGTTCTGCTGGTGGATCACCGCCACCCGTCCGGGGTACCGCGCCCGGTAGCCATCGGCGATGGCGCCCGTGCCGTCGGTCGATCCATCGTTGACGATCACGATCAGATCCGAGACGGGCAACGCGCCATCCACGGTTTCGCCAAGGAGTTCCTCCTCGTTGAAAGCCGGCATGACGAACGCGATGCGCATGAATCCTCCGTTGCACGTACCATGGACTGTCGTGCCCCGACAAGGCGCGCGCCCTGCAAGGGCGCAATGGCTGGCGACGCTCCGCCGTCGGTTTTGATGTAAAACACGCGCCGCTCATGACCGCCGTCGCAACCCTGTCCTTGCCCCTGTCAAGGCAGGCGAAGGTCTTGCTCAAGATCAGCTTCCTGACGACGTTTGCGGAGTCGATGCTGGTCCCTATCTACTCGACTTTCACTGAAGAAGTCGGCGGCAACATCCTCGACGCGGGCATCGCGTTTGCGGTGTTCTCGATCGCCACGGGCGTGGCGGTGATCGTCGTGGGGACACAGCCGTGGTTTCAGGTCCACCTGATGAAGTTTTTGATGGCGGGGTTCGCGCTGTCCGCCGTCTGCGACCTCGCCTACATCTTCGTTCGCAACACCTGGCAACTTTTCGCCGTGCAGATCGCCATTGGACTCGCAACCGGGTTCATCGAGCCGGCATGGGACTCGCTGTTCACCGAGGACGTCGAGGCCGGATCCGCCCGGCACTGGGCCCTGTGGGCCGGTGGCAGTCACCTGGCAACCGGCTTCGCCGCCATCGCGGGTGGTCTCATCGTTTCGCTGGTGTCGTTCAATGCGCTGTTCGTGAGCATGTGCGTCGTGGACCTCCTCGCCATGGCCGTCACCTGGCGCAGCCAGCGCACAGCGTCTGCCTGAAGTCGGTCCCGGGTCACTTCCTCGCCGCCGCCGCGCGGCTTGTCAGCCACAAAACCGCCTGCTAACAAGCGTGGCGTGACGCCCTGTACGATGTTGATCGTTGGGTACGGCAACATGGGCACCAAGCACGCCCGCGTGACGCGCGAGATCGGGGGTCCGGTCGCCGTGTGGGGCGTCCTTGATCCGAGCGAGGAGCGGCGCAAGCGCGCCTCGCAAGACAACCCGTCCTGCCACGTGTTCGCGTCCATGGCCGAGGTCACGGCGGCCTTTGCCAACGGACAGCGCCCCGCTTGTGCTGCCATCGCCGCCCCCACGCCCCTTCACTTCGAGCTGGCGCAGTCTCTCATCGAGGCGAAAATCCCACTGCTGATCGAGAAGCCCATCGCCTCGACGTCGGTGCAAGGACGCGCGCTGGCAGACCTTGCGCAACGCTCGGGATCGATCCTGACCGTCGGGCACATCGAGCGATTCAACCCCGCCGCCGTTGCCGCGCGCAAGCTGGTGTCCGACCGAGTGATCGGCGATCTCGTGCAGATGAGCTTTCGCCGCGTCGGCGGCACCCCGGCGGACGCCTCGTCGCTGGGTGACGTCCTGGTGGATCTGGCGGTGCACGACTTCGATCTGGCGCGTTTTATCACCGGGGCCAACGTCGAGATTCTGGACGCCGCGGGCCACCGTCATGACAACCGGCTCGACTCGGTGCTGGTGCTGGGCCGGATGTCGAACGGCGCGGGCATGCAGTTGCAGGTCAACTGGCGAACCCCGGTCAAGATCCGGCGCATCGAGCTGACCGGCACTTCCGGCTACCTGGAAGTGAACTTGACCACGCAGCAAGTGACTCTGTTTCGGCAAAACCCGTTGCTGGCTGAAAACCGGCTCAGCCCCGACAGCATCCCGTACTTCGACAGCTACCTGCTTTCGTTTGCCTCGCCTGACAAAATGGAACTCGGGATCGAGCGGCGCGAGCCCCTGCTGGAAGAACTCGGTGCTTTCTGGCGAGCAGTGACCCTGGGCCACTCGCTGCCCATCACCGCCGAAGACGCGGTCGTGGCCGTCCAACTGACCGAGGAAGTCCGCCGCCGCGTCGAGGCCCACGGCTGATGTCGGCGTTCGTCCACTCGACGGCCGAGGTTCATCCAACCGCGACCATTGGTGAGGGCACCAAGATCTGGAACTGGGTACACGTGCGGGAGCGCGCGCGCATCGGCGCACGCTGCGTCCTGTCCAAGGGCGTTTACGTCGACTGCGATGTTCACATCGGCGATGACTGCAAGATTCAGAATCACGTGTCGATTTTTCACGGGGTTACCCTGGAACGCGGCGTCTTTGTGGGTCCGCACGTGTGTTTCACCAATGACCGCGTGCCCCGTGCCATCAATCCCGACGGCTCAGCCAAGCGCGAGTCGGACTGGACCGTGGACCCGATCCTGGTGCGCCAGGGCGCGTCGATTGGTGCCAACGCCACGGTGCTTCCGGGCATCACCCTCGGCCGCTTCTGCATGGTCGGAGCCGGCGCCGTCGTTACCCGCAACGTGCCAGATTTTGCCCTGGTGGTTGGCAATCCCGCCCGGCCCGCTGGAACCGTGTGCATGTGCGGTATTCGCGCCACGCCGACACCGTGTGACAAATGCGGCTTTCGCGTCGACGGTGCCTTCTAGGAATCCGCAGCCGACGACAAAACAAAAAGGCCACCGCAAATGCGGCAGCCCTTTTGTGGTCTGATAGGTCGGTGAGAAGTCGCCGTTACGGGGTGGTGGCCCACTTGACCGCCGCGTCGAAGATCTTCCAACCGTCTGGGGTCAGCACATCTTTCGAGGTGTGGCCAGAGCGCAGGAACAACGAAACGCGCTTGGCTGGTGCCTTGCCCATCGCGGTCATCGCGTCCTTCGGGTAGGCGAAGATGGTCGACCTCGCGGCCGCGCCCACCATGGTGGCGATGGTGATGCCGCCGGACGCCGGAAGGCCCCAGCCCATTTGCTCGGGCGCTGATGATACCGTCACCATGCCACTGAGGCCCGCCGCGAGCGCATGCGTCGGCAGCGTGATCGTGATTTCCGTCTGGCCGTCCGCCACCTCAAGGTCGGTCCCGGCCACGATGCCGGTCAGGCCGAGGAGCCCGGTGACCCGCGGCTTGGTGCAGATGATTGGAACGTTCATTGCGGCGTAGAGCTTGGCGTTCGGCTCAAACGCGCCCGTCGGCGAGGAGTCGCCGATGATGATGAGCTTGGTGTTGGCTGCATCGGGAGTCGCTAGCGCATCAACGAACACTGGCGTCATGCCGAGGCCCATGATGCGCGTGCCAAGCGGATCGTCCGCCGTGCCGGGCGAGGCCGGATTGCTGATGAGGATCTTGACGACCGCGCCAGTCGTGCCGCCGGTCGCAGTCGTGCCGCCGGTGCCAGTCGTGCCGCCGGCACCGCCTTTGCCGCCGGTGCCAGTCGTGCCGCCGGCACCGCCTTTGCCGCCGGTGCCAGTCGTGCCGCCGGTGCCAGTCGTGCCGCCGGTACCAGTCGTGCCGCCGGTGCCGCCTTTGCCGGCCGATCCGGTCGTGCCACCGGTTGCGGACGGGGCCGGGTCGCCGCTGCTACAGGCCGCAAAGGCCGAGCACGCGAGGACGGCAGAAAGTAAAATGGACGTGTGTGTACGATGAGAAGGTTTATTCATGTGCACTAAAGACCACATTTTCATACCTGGCGCAACAGAAAAGTGCATATAGGCAAACCGACCGCTGAAATGGCTATTTGCGCCGTCGCGAGCCAGTGTTTTTCCGTTTCGCCGCTGACTTTGCTCGGGTAGGAATCCGCGCGACCACATCGATCTCGATCTTCAATCCCGCTTCAAGGCCGGACTGCACCGTGGTCCGCGCCGGCCTGATGCCCTTGAACACGGTGCCGTAGGCAGCGTTGAACTTGTCGAAATCATTGATGTCTGACAGGTGGACCGTGCTTTTGACTACATCATCGGTGGTGCAGCCGCCGGCGCGTAGAATGCGGTCGATGTGCTTGAGCGTCAGCAGGGTCTGTTCTTCGATGGTGCCGGGCACCACTTTGCCCGTATCCATGTCTATCGCCGCGTGGCCGCTGACGTAGAGCCAGCCGTCGATGGCCACTCCGGCCGAGTAGTGTCCGGTCGATGCGCCTTTTTTGGGGTCGTAGATCTCTTTTTTGGGCATGGTCGTTCTCCGTGCGCGTCTATTCGTCGTCTTCGGGTTTGGGGGGAGGGGGAGCACCACCGGCCACGGGCTCGCGGGAACGGCGAACCGCTCCCTTGTCGCGAGCCGCAGTGTACGACAGTGCCTTCAACACGATGAGGTTGGCGGTCGCGGCCTGCTTGCCGGTGACCGGCGCGCGGGCATGCAGGCGTACCGTTTTGATCTTCTTGCCGAAGCGGGGATTGACCCATTCGAAGGCCCACAGGGTGGGCGGAACTGCGGCGCTGCCAATGGCCACGGCGTCGGCCTGGTAACAGTAGTCGCGGATGTTCTTGCTCGCCCGCCAGCCGACTTCAAGGATGTTCACCCCGTAGCGCAGGGGAATCGTTGCTACCAGGCCGTCGTCGTAAATAGCCTCGTAGTAACCAAGGAGCGCGGTCGTGTCCTCGGGGTTGTACGGCGCGGAGTGGGCTTGCAGGTTGCCCGCGGGGCTGCGCGATGCGTGAAGGAAGACGAGGCTGCTGACGTCCTTGCCAACGGGGATCGCCGGAGAAATCGGCGGCGCACCGGGTCCGTTCCCGGCGACGATGACGTCGTTGCCGGACGCCGCCGCGCCCGCCAGATGCAGGGGTACGCGCCCAGTCATCAGGTCCGCAGACTTGCCGCCCTGCAAGTCGACGCCGAGCGACAGGGCCGAGCTTTTACCGTTGAACTGCGCCGCGATGTCGAGCGTCTTGACCGGATCACCGTCTTCGCTGGGAGGGCGCTGGCCGCGGAAGTTGCGACGAATGTCTGGCATCATCGCCTGCACGCGCAGCAACAGATCCTTATCTGTGTCATGCGCCGATGACCACAAGATCCCTGCGCTGCCGACGAACTCCCAGATAAGATCCTTGCCGAAGATGAACTCGGTGGTCGCGGCCCATGACGACGGCGCGCCGCCCAACATGCCCTTGATGCGGCTGCGCCGATCGTAGCTGGGGATGTTGGGCAACATGTTGCCGTAAACCTGTTCGAATCCCCAGTTGACCAGCTTCTTCTCGCCGAGCTCGCCCTCGGCATCGCGCCAGTCGCGCCAGAACCAGTTGAAGATCAGAATGTCCTTCGGAACTTTTGTGTACACGGTTTCCGCAGGGAGGCCGCCCGGCCACTGGTAGCGCAGACCTTCTGACGTCGACCGCTCGGAGGCGATCTTGCCGCGCAGTTCCTCGATGAAATGATCGCCCCACAAGGCGACGCGCACGTGCTTCTTCTTGGTGAGGTAATTGTGGATCTCCAGCAAGTCCGCCAGCATCAGGTCGCGCGGATCCTTGCCGGCGCAGTGCGGGCAGATGCCGACGGGCGTGCGCCATTCGTCGCGCCCGATGTGAACGATGGATGGCTTGATGACGTCGATGAGTTCGTCGAACACATCGAACAGCAACTTGCGGCTGCGCGGATCGGACGGGCAGTAGGCGTCGGGCCACTCGGCCTTCGGATAGTCGGCGAGTTCGCGATGCCGCGTGAGCAGGTAATACGAATGGCTCAGCGAGGGCACCTCGGCCACCACATCGATGTGATGCCGACGCGACCAGCGCACCAGATCAGCGACCTCGTCCTTTTCGAGCACGCGGCCATCCGCGGTGTCGTAGTGGGTGGAGTCCTGCCATTCGCCGCGCGGGCCTCCGGGCCGATCACGCCGGGTGTAGACGTGGTCTTTCGCGAAGTCGATCCAGCCGGCGTTGAGTTCCGGGTGACGATCAAAGCGCATGCCCGCGTTCACTTCGAGCACGAGCTGGTTGAACTTGTACAGCGCCATGAAGTCGGCAATGAAGCGCTTGAAGAAGGGAATATTTTCGCGCCCCGGCATGAATATCTTGACCCCGCGGAACGCCTGGTGCGGCCAGTCGCGCACGCGCAGGCCGGGCATCGGTTTGCCAGGCGTGGACGCCGCGATCACCTGACGGAATGACTGGTAGCCATGGAACGCGCCGCGATCGTCGCTGCCGGCCACGACGACGGCCTCGGGTTCGATCTGCAGGACGTAGCCCTCGGGGCCCGGACTCTTGGCCGTCACGTCGAGTTTGTGTCTGGCGACGTATTCCTTGACCAGCGGATTGGCGAACGTTCCCATCAGCACGACGTGCTTGCCGGCGGGCAGGTGCGACAGGTGCTCGATCGGCATCGCGATCCCGTACCAGTCTGAAAGTTCCGCCACGAGCGCGCGCGCGAGAAACAGGTCGTGTTCGGAAGCCCTGGTTGGAACCGCGATGCTCACGCGGGCGTCAAGCGGCATGCCCGTGCCGGTGTTTACGGTTTGCTTCGGCTCGGGGAAGATCAATTGTGGCACCGCGATGGTCGCGACGGCGGGAAGCTGGGCAGGGGCAGCGGGGAGTGCGGCCGCGCCGTCCAATGTGGCCAGCAACCCAATGCCAAGTCCGAACAACCCCGAGAGCTTTTGCCTACGCATCACGATACCTCCATGTCGGTCTGCGAAATCTCCCCGCCACGCAACACGAGGCGGATGCCCGTGGGCCTGGTGGCGGGATTCTCGTAACTGGCGCGCGTGCCGACGGTGGCCGCGTCGAACACCACGATGTCGGCGGCGTAACCGACCGCGAGACGCCCGCGGCGCGCCAGGCCGAGGCGGCGGGCGGGAGCGTCCGTGATCTTGTGGATGGCCTGCGGCAGCGTCATCCATTTGCGCTCGCGCGTGACGTGGCCAAGCAGGTGCGCGAACGCACCGAAAAGGCGTGGGTGGGGGCGTCCCTTGACGTAAAAGCCGTCGCTGATGACGACCGAAAGCGGGTGCGACAGCAAGGCGCGCAGGTTTTCCTCGCTCTGGTTGAATTCGAGAATCACGACCGAGCCCGCCTCCTCGCGCACGAGCTCGATGGCCGCATCGGCTGGTTCGCAACCGCGCAGCTCGCCTACCTGCACCAGGTTCTTGCCCACGAGCGGCTGGTTTTCCGGGCGGGCGACCGATGAAACCACGAGATCCTCCCACTCCTGCACCACCGCTGCAATGAACTCGGCGCGGACGCGGAGGCGGGTGTCGCGATCGGCGAGCCGCGCCAGCATCGCCACCGACCCTCCGTCGAGCACCCACTGCGGCAGAAACTGCGTCAGCACCGTGCTGCCCGCGACGTAGGGATAGCAGTCGAACGCGATGTCGATGCCATCGTCGTGGGCCCGCTCGATCACTGCCACGGCAGCATCCTGGCAAGGCCAGAAGCGGCGGCCAGCGGCCTGTAGATGCGAGATTTGCAGCTTGCAGCCCGTGCGCTGCGCCAGGTCGATCTGTTCAATGGCAGCGGCGGCAACCTTTCCCGAGTAGTCGCGCATGTGCGTCGAGTACAGCTTGCCGCGATCGGCGACCACGCCGCACAAGGCGAGTAGTTCCTCGGTGGGGGCGCTCGATCCGGGCGCGTACATGAGGCCGGTCGAGAAACCCGCGGCGCCCTGGTCAAGGCAGTCGCCGAGGGTGGACTTCATCCCGTCGAGCTGCGCGGCGCCGATCGGGCCCTGGCGGTTGCCAGCGTGGGCGATGCGCAAGGTGCCATGGCCGACCAGCGCCGACACTCCTATGCGCGCGTTGCTCGCGACGGCGTCGAGGTAGTCGCGCGCCGTTGGCCAGCCCCAGTTGCTTTCGCCGCACAGGATGCCGTTGCCGAAGTCGTGCAGCGCCGCGCGGTCAGCCTGCGGTGCCGGGAATGTCGAGAACCCACAGTTGCCGACCACTTCCCATGTGACGCCTTGATCGAGTTTTTCGCGCCTGCCCTGCAGCACCTGCAAGTCCGAATGGCTGTGCAAGTCGATGAATCCGGGTGCGACGGTCAGGCCCGTGCAGTCGATCTGCTGCGCGTCGTGCGGCGGCGCAAAGGTGCCGATGGCGACGATGCGCGCCTCGGAGCCAGTGCCCGCGACGAGGACGTCGCCACCCAGCGGCGGGGCACCGGTCCCGTCGATGAGCGATCCGTTCTTGAGCAGCAACGGTCTCAAGATCCTGACGCTCCGCCCGTTCCCACTGCCGCCTGCGCCGCCGCCTGCGCCGCCGCAGCCCGTGCGGCTTGTCGGCCTTCGTCCCAGGTGACGGCGATGGTGCTGACCAGGACAAGACCGCCGCCCAGCCATGCGAGCGCCCCGATGTGCTCGTGCAACACGAGCGCGGCGATCGGCACGCCGAACACGGTGATGAGGTAGTTGCACAACGCCGCCTGGATTGCGTCCAGCTTCTGCAACGCGCCCAGGAACAGGACCATCGACAGAAAATTGTGGAACACGGTGAGCAGACCGAAGCCGAGCCAGGCACCGGCGGAAAATGACGGTATTCGCGCAAAACTGTCGGGCTCGAACACGAACACCGCGGGCGTCATCACCGCCAGCACGGCGACGTAGGTGAAGAACAGCATCTCCATCGCGGTGTAACGCTCGAGCACGCTCTTGCCATACGAGTTGTAAAAAGCACTGCCCAGCGTCCCGAGAAAGATGAGCAGGTTGCCAACGAGGTAGTTCTTGCCGAAATCAGCGCCGCTGGCCGCGGCACCGGAACACAGCGCGATGCCGGCAATGGCCACAGCGAAGCTGAGCCAGCGCCGCGGTGTCATGCGTTCACCGAGGAGCACGGCGGCCAGGACGGCGGTCACCACCGGCATGGTCAGGTTGATGAGCGCGGCGTTGCTGGCCAGCGACATGCGTGTGCCCCAGGTGACCAGAAACTGGCCGGGCAGCACGCCCAGGATCGCCAGCATCGCGAACAGCAGGATGTCCGAACGCCGCTTCGGCGGTGCCGGTTTGTCCTGGTTGCGTCGGCGCTCATGACGGATGACGGGCCAGAGAAACAGCGTCGCCAGGCTCATGGGGCCCCAGACCGTGAACAGGGCACCCATGTGATCTTCGACCAGCTTGATGCAGGTGAACTGCAACGCCCACATCAGGTTGCACGCGAAAAGAAGGAACCAGCTACGCATGGGCGAGGCGTGACCGGTCAAAGGTCCACGGTCTTTCCAAACTTGTCGATCAGCTTCCGCAACTCGTAGCTGAAGTCGAACCAGACGCGTGACCAGCGGCGCGCCGTGGTGCGGTTGTAAGGATAAAAGCCCTTCAAGTTGGTCACGCCCTCGGCCCGGCGCTTGAGCATGCGTCGCATCAGCTTGGGCACGTCTTTCTGATTCGACAGCTCGGGCAGAAGGCCCTTCATCACCGCTCCGTAGGCGGGGATCCCGGTGAGGTCCATCCAGCGGAATGGTCCGGCGATGGTGGCCCACCAGCCGATGTCGTTGCGAAACGACGTGTCCACGTCCTCCATCGACGCCACGCCCTGTTCCACCAGGAAAAACGCCTCGCGCATCATCGCGTACATCATGCGGTTCGACAGGAAGCCGCGGATGTCCCGCTGGAGCACCGTGGGTGCCTTGCCGCAGGCGACGCCCAGCGCGCGCGCCCGGCGCACCACGTCGGGGCGAGTTTTCTTGCCGGGCACGATTTCCAGGTAGCGCATGATGTGCGCGGGCTCGCCCCAGTGCATGCCGATGAGGCGGCCGGGATGTTTGAGCGTGCTTTGCAAGAGCGTGATCGGAAGGCTTGAGGTGTTCGACGCGATGATGGCGCTCTTGGAAAGCGCCGGTTCAAGTTCCGCGTACACCTTGCGCTTGATGGCGAGATCTTCCGTGACGCTCTCGATCACGAAGCGGCACGCGCCGAGGTCGCCAGGCGCCGCGACCGTCTCGAAGTCGCGCTCCGAGGTGTGCGCGCGCGCCGCAGGCAGCAGGCCGTGGGTCACCATCTCGCGCAACGTTGCCGCGATGTGCGTCCGGGCGCGCTTGCGCCGCGCCGCCTGGGCATCGCAGCCAATGACGCGCAGGCCGGACGCCAGCAGGCACGACGCGATCCCTTGTCCCATCAGGCCAAGGCCCACAAGGCCAACGGGCTGCTCGGCTGGTTTCAGTTGCTTGAGGCTCATGCGTTCCCGATCTTGATTTCGTCCATCCATATCAGGGATGATCGACCGCGCCTACGATGACAGACTCCTATCATCACCTGTTCGTTTTTCAACGCTCGTGCCGGTGCGATGCGCCAGTCGCCGCGAGAACGCTTGCATTTGATGCTGGCCCGTCGATTGCTTGAGGCGTTGGCGTGACGTTGCGCTGGGCGTGTGTCTTGTCGCCTGCATGGGCGCTGCTTGTGCCGACCACGACCTCGGCGCAGGCGGCGGACGTCGATCGTTGTCCTCCCGAACGGCTTGCGCGGTTGCTGCTAGATCTGTTTCCGCCCGCGACCGCCGTGACTCGCTTTGATGCAGCCGCAGCATTGGCGACGTGCGAGGTCGATCAATCGTCGGGTGCCCTGGGTGTGGCGCTCGCGTACGATCCCGATATCAGCGTGCGCAACAGCGCCGAGGATGGCCTGAAGGCCGCCGCCATTCGTGCGCTTGAGATGGCGCGCGCCGACCTGCCCGCCGATCGCCTCGACGCGATGGTGGCGACGGCAGGACCGCTCACGTTGCAGGCCATCGAAGGAGTGCGCCTGGCCCGTTCGATTCTGGAGACGCAGACCCCCGCGCGCGCTGCGATCCCGGTTGCTGCGCCGGTCGAAAACGCCTCGCTCCCGGAAGCCCCCGCGCCATTCCTGGTTCCGCCCGCCCCCGCGCCGTCTGCGCCTGCTTCGGTCGCTGCGGCAGAAGCACCCCCCCCCTGTTCCGCAACCTTCACTGCCACCCGATGGGACAGCACTCGCGGTGACGAGTTCCATCCTGGCGGGCAGCGTGTGGGGTGGTGGCCTATCATTGCTCGCGCAGCAGGACAGCGTGGGCGTCGTCAGCTTGCTGGGCACGGCGGGTGCGGTCATCGGTGGTGGGACGGCGTGGGGATTGACCCGCTTCGGGCTCCGGCCCTCACCAGCGCAGGCCCTGTGGTACGCGAATGCAACGTCGTGGGGAACCCTGGCGGGAATCATGGCCTGGTCGGGGTCGGGGTCGGCGGACAGCAAGTTGAAATACGGTTTGCTGGTCGGCGGCGAAACGGTCGGCGTGGTGGCGGGCATCTGGGGTGCGCGGCGGTTTGCGTGGACCGCCCCGCAGATCCTGTTTGCGAACTCGCTCGTGCTCGGATCGGAGCTGGGCCTTTTCAGCCTTGCGCGGGCTGCCGGCGGCGAGCGCAACGCCACCGGCGTGCCGCCGCTGGTCGGCTACGGCACCGCGCCGTTGATGCTTGCGTCGGTGGTTGCCGCTCGCGCCATGAATCCTTCGGCCAATGATCTGCACTTGGCTGGTGTTGCCAGCGCCAGCGGCGCGTGGAGCGCGGGTTTGCTCGCCAGTGGCCGCGCGGGCGAGCAGTTGTACGGCGGCCGATACGGATCGAGCGCGCTGACCGGTGGCCTGGCGCTCGGTTACCTTGGTGGTGCCGCCGCTTCCCCCTGGGTCGAAATCCCGCGCGGCCGATCGTACACGTTATGCGTTCGTTTCTTGTCGTGAACCGACTGTGCACCGGCCGTGCACTTCACACGGTTGCTCACTGACGAAAGGAGGCCGGACCGTCGCGGTCTGTGGTAGGACGTCAATCGAATTGACGTTCAGGTTGGCCGCGACAACGCCGCGCACCACGATCGGCACCTCGGTGGCGTCGCTTCACGATAGCTACAATCCGACGATGCGGATTGCGTTGCTGGCGATGCTCGGACTCGGGCTGATGACGGCCCACGCCAGCGCCGGCGCCACCGGCTCCTGCGGTCGGGGCGACGTGATCTATCGCGTCACGGTCACCTCCCTCGCTGCGGGCACGCCGATCGACAACCTTGGGGGTGCCATCAAGAAGCAGGTCTTCGAGGTGCGCAGCGGAGGCACCTGGGAGCGACTCGACGACGACAAGGTGGCCGCGAAGGGTTGCATGGCCAGGGCCGATCTACGCCTCTTCCAGGATGCCGTCCGGCGAACCAAGCTTCAGATCGACAACCGCAGCAGTCGGGGCGCTTGCATCCACGCACCGAGCCGCCGAGTGCTCACCGAGCTCCCCGGGCGCAAGCTGCGCCGCGAGGCCCGCGAACCCTGCGGCCCGCTCCTCGACGCGACGGGCGGACGCCTCTTCAGCTGCCTCTGGGCGACGATGGACCCCACGCTGGCCCCCGCCCACGTGACGCAGGTCTGCACCGAAGGCTGAGTCACGAGTAGCGCTCGGGTCAGAGCGGGCCGCTCACGCTGACCCAGTTCCTCGTCGGAGCCCGTGCCCGTGCCCGTAAGCGAAACAAAGGCCATTTTCGCTGGAGCGGAAGGGTGCGGGCGGAATGCGTCCCGGTGTAGGCAGGTGGTTTTCGCCCCCCGAAGCCGGTACACATGGTGCGCGACGAGGGGCATTCGGTAAATTTAGCAGAGTTCCCGCCGGAGCGGGCGCGGCTCCGCCGGAGCAGGCGGCGATCAGGCGGCGATCAGGCGCGGGGCGCGGGCTGCTCGGTCAGGCGGCGTCGTAGAAATCCGGTGGTAGTGGCAGCGGCTCGGAGCGGCGGGTCGGAGTGCCGGGGCCGCGGAAGTACGGTGGCCCGCGTGCGGGCGCGAGGGGCGGCGGGTCGGTGGGCTCGGCATGCAATTCCTTTTCCCCCGCCGCGATAAGACGGAAGCAACCACGTCCGACCATACGCCTTCGGCCACGTCCGCCGAGGTGCTCGCGGATCTGCGGCCGGGCGTGGCCACCAGGCTGCGCCGTCAGCTCGGCAAGATGATCGAAGTCGAGGGTGTCATGCCCATCATCGGCGGTTTGCCCGCAGCGCCCGGCACGGCTGGGCCACCGGCGTTTCTTTTCGGTCTCGCCGGCTTCTGGCGCTGACGGCCGGGCTCACCGGCCCGGGCGCCGCGCCGCCGCACGCAAAATTCGATCGAGCGCCTTGGCCCGCGCGACAGAAGTTTCATCGCGATGAGGTGTCCGCTGCGAGCGATGGGGGCCCGGACTCCTGGCCACAGGTCCATGACTTGCGCAGCCCTGGCGATCTCCGGCTCGATGCCCGTGGTGCCGAACAACAGATCCACCACCGCGCCGAAATGTTCTTGCCCTGGCGAATTGAGCCTTACGGTGGCGAGGCGACGTGTGCGTTTCTGTTTCAGGACAGCTTGATGGCGGAAACCACTGCCGATTAAGCTGAAGTTACCGCCGAAAATTTCCTAAAAGGCGAATGATGTCCCGACGATAGCATGCAATTGCCGTGCTAGATGTAGACATGTAAACGACTTGACTACCGTCGATATAGATGGCA
>CAYSKR010000109.1:0-5830 GCA_964431675.1 uncultured Myxococcales bacterium | reverse complement strand
CTCCCCGCTGCCATCCCCCTACGCTGGCACCTCGCCTCCCAAAGCGCCAGTTTTTTATTTCACTTCCTACTGTTCTCAAGCAGTTACGCAACCTTGCCTGGGCCCTGCTTCGATCTGATGTACGAGCGGTTGCTTGTGAGTGGCCGGGCGGCGCCTACCACCACCGAGGGGACCGATTCGGTCCACATCACCGTGCCGAAGCGAGTGGTTCAGCCGGGGGTGATCCGGCTACTCGCGCAGGCGTCCCGACAGTTTCAGCTCAACCAGCGTGAACGGATCGCGCTCGCGTTGCTCGCCCAAACCGAGGGGCTGCGTGCGGCGGAACTGGTTGAACGCCTCGAACTCAACGAGCCGGGTGAGGCGAAACCCTGGGTTGATCGCCTCTTGGGGTGGGGCCTTGTCGAGCAAGTCGGCCGCACCAAGGCAACACGCTACTTCGTCCCCCCAGCAGTACTGCGCGAGGCTGGGCTCGACCAGATCACGACCCTGACTCGGGTCGAGCCC
Source organism: uncultured Myxococcales bacterium (assembly GCA_964431675.1). Classification (GTDB taxonomy): domain Bacteria; phylum Myxococcota_A; class Polyangia; order Fen-1088; family Fen-1088; genus CAYSKR01. Next base: position 5,326 of record CAYSKR010000109.1, on the reverse strand, counting down.
CATAGGCTCAAGGCACTTATCCGCGAGGACCTACAGCGCTACCCGGACTCAAGCCGCGTCGAGATTCAGGGACGAATTGGCTCAGAGATACCCACCAAGGCCGTGACCCGCGCCCTGGACGAGTTGGTTGGGGAAGGATTGGTGACCCCCCTGCGTGAGCGCCGCTGGCGTCGGTACCGCCTGTCTAATGGACAGAGTGGATGACGGGATGTTTACGATGGTCACATATGGTCGCCCAACATGCTGTAATTATTCGTGTTTCTATTAGCCGCAATGTTGCCTTTGGCCGATAGAAGGTGTTGACTGTCCATGACCATCGCCCTGACGCCGGTCACCAGCACCCTCCTTGAGAAGGCCGCGGTCGACAACGGCTTCGACCTCGCGCTGCCGCGGGAAGGCAACTGGCTCGCCTTCGCGAGCAGTCAGGCGCCGCTGCACCTGTGGCTCAGCGCCGTTGGTGATGCGCTGGCGCGCGTTCCAGTTTTCGAAAACGCTGCCCGACGAACTGTTCCGCATTTTCAACGGCCTCTTGCTGGCACCCCACCTCGACGCCGTATTCGACGCCGGGTACGTCACTGTGTCCGACGACGGCACCGCAGACTAGGCGTCGCATAGAAACGACGCGAGGGATACCCCCCGGACCGCGCGCGCTTCGAACGGAGTCGAGCACACGACGGTCAGGCGCCTGCCCGGAAAAGCTTCCCCGAACCACGAGAAGTCGAGCGGCCCGGCGCGACCACGCTTCACCTCGACGCAGTGGCCATCGGCCAGGACAAAATCAATTTCGTGATCCGCGCTCTGCCAAAACGGGAGACGTTCGGGTGTCGGGTCGCCGCGCAACGCCGCACGACGAAACAACTCCTGGGCCACCGCCCACTCGTACCAGACGCCCTGGCGATCCGGCGTCATGGCATCGAACTCGGCCGGCGAACGGGGCGCGTCGGGAGACCAAACGGCGGCGACCAGCAAGTTCAGGAAGGGTAGTTTGGCCGGCTTGCGCGAAAGCTCGATGATGCTTGATCGTCTGACCTGCGACGCAGCGGAGACGCCGACACACATGAGATCGCCAAGAAACTCGATCCATCCAGCCGCGACTGTGTTGTTGGCCAGACCCGCATCGCGGCCGAGGCCCGTCTGGCCGATGCAAGATCCTCCGTGCCGGTGAAGCTGCTCCATGATCGCCACCAGCGATCGGCGGGGGCGCCCGGCGCGCGCGCACTCTCCCAGCAGCCAGTCGCGCACGACCTCCACCACCCATTCGGGCAACCTGCCCGACCGGATGATTTCACCGCACGCCAGGGGCGATCCCCCCGACAGCAGATACCCGGGGAGAGCGAGTCGCTCCTTCTGGCGAGAAGCCCGCAGAAACTCTGCGTAGGAGACGGGCAGGAAGATGAACTCGGTGCGCGACAAGCGCCCCTTTCTGCCCGGCAAGCGCTCTGACCCGTGCCGCAGGTCGGCAGCGTGTGAGCCCGTCGTCACGATGAGCACGTCGCGCAGCTCGCCCCGATCCAGAACGCGCTTCATGCCCCGCCCACTTCCCGCCGGAACAACCGCCCAGGTCAGTGGCGCGCTGCCTCACGCGCGCGCGCGTTCAGGGCGTCGTGCCCGGCGGCTTTTGCCAGCCGGGGGGCGGCAATAGCCAGGGATCCTGGCTCGGAGAAGGGTCACCAACCCCCCCGCGCCTGGCGTCGGGAAGCTGGATGAACACTGTGTCGGGATACTCCCAGCACGCGATGAGACATACGCCGTACGTCAACACCCCGAGCAGGAGCGTCGTGAGGGTGAAGCTGCGCCTGATCTGCTGCTGCTCGCGTCGCCCGTCCTCGGTATTGACCAGCACGGTGACGCTACCCGGGCTGCCTCGCTTGTCGATCTCTGCGCGCCCTCTGCCCAACGAACGACCGTCCACCGAGATCCGAGCGCGGGGCTCCGTGGTGATGATCTGGGTGGTGCCGCAACCGGCGGAGCAGAGCGTCACCAGCAACAAGGTCGTCACCAGCTTGCGCTGCGCAGCAGCAAGAATGGCCATCTCAGAATCCGATGCCGATCGACAGCGATGGCCCATGAGCAGCGCTCTTGCTCGGGCTCGTGCTCGTGCTCGTGCTCGTGCCCGTGCTGGAAGAATAGAACGTGTCGACACGGGCCGGTTCACCGAATGTGTTGATGAAGTACCCCACCTCGGCTCGCAGTTGAACCGTGGATAGTCGGCCGAACAGCACCCCCATGGTGGGCTGCACTCGCAAGCCGTTCGCCCCGGCACCGCCGAGTCTGGCAATCGAGTAGGCGACTTGAGCACCCAAGTAGGGTGTAAAGTTGGCCCTGCTCAGCGGGTAATAGCCACCCAGCCCGAGGGCCAACGCCCCGCTGTCGTTGCCGGTATGCGCGTCGATATTGATTTCCGCCAGGTAGCTGCGGGCGTCATACAGCCAGAAGATGCCGGCCCCTGCCAGAGGCCCGTCGCCCGAAACTCGGTTCAACGGTATCAGCGTCCCCAGCCGGAGCCCAAAGCTCCTGGTGGCGGTTTCCTTCATGTACGCGTCGGACTCCCGTTGCGTCAGCGTCTCGATGTCCGCGGTTTGCGACACTGGCTTTCCGGTCGCCAGGCCGACGGCCAGTCGTTTGAGTGCAGGATCCAGATCGTCGGGACCACCCGCGATACCAATGCTGTCCGAATAAGCAAGAGCGCCGCTGGCGGTCTGGTAGACGAGCATGCGCAGTCGGCCAGTGCCGCCCAGCCGGGTCAGGTGTGCGACCACCACAAGATCGGCGCCGACCTCACGACCACGCATGACCGCCTCCTGTCCCGTCGGCTCGACAACGCCAGGCGGTCCAGGCGAAAGGAGTACGGTGAAACGCCCGGTGGCCATCAGATGATCCTTCAGGATCTGCTGTGCCGCCTCCAGGTAACCGGGGTGAATATTCGTGCCCGACATGGGCAGAACCGCGACCTTCCCGCCAGGTACTGGCGCGGGCTGTGCGCGCGCTGACGCACCGACGACAAGAAAGCAGACCGTGATCCCGACGCTTGAAAGTTTCATGGGTTGTCCTTGAGCGCAAGTCTATGCAATCCCCGTGCTGACCGCAAAATGGGCCGGATCCCGCATTGTGTCGCGGCTTTTGGTGTTGAAATCCTGACACTGCTGTCACAATCTCCCAGTTTATGTGTCACACCGATGGGCTTTTGTCATCGGGGGCCGCAACGCAAGCTGCAAGCACCAAATCGCCGGTGACGTTGATCGTGGTGCGGCACATATCCAGCAGACGATCCACGCCCAAAATGAGGCCCAGTCCCTGAGGCGGCACACCAAGCATCGCCAGGATTGCGGCCATGACCGGCAGTGAACCGCCCGGGACGCCCGCAGTGCCAATGCCCGCTATCACGCACACCATCATGAGGAGGCCCTGTTGCATGAGCGATAGATGCACACCAGCGACCTGGGCGAGAAACAGCACGGTCACACCCTCATAAAGCGCGGTCCCATGCTGATTCATGCTGGCTCCGGCGGTTAGCACGAAGCGGCTGACATCGCGCGGCAGCCGCAACTGCTCGTCGGCAACCTTGAGTGCTATAGGCAAGGTGGCGCTCGAAGACGCGGTTGAAAAAGCGGTCAGCATCGCCAGACGTGCGTCGCGCAAGAAAATCCAGGGATTGCGTCGCGCCACCAAGACAAGCAACAAGGAGTAGACCCCGAACATCTGCAAAGCCAGCCCCAGCACAACCACCAGCACATAAGCTACGAGCTGGTTCAGAAGATCGCTGCCGAGTTTGAGGGTCATAGTAAACAGCAACGCACCAACGCCCAGTGGCGCGAGCTTCATGACCCCGGTAATACAGGTCATGCTGACATCGTAAAGGCCCGCAATAACTTCGATCAGTTTGCGCGTTCCCTCACCTTTGGTCATCGCCGCGGCGATGCCCAGGAGTATGGCAAAAACAATGACACCTACCATATTGCCCTCGGCCGCAGCACGAAACAGGTTGTCCGGTATCATGCCAAGCACCGTGTCCACGATCGATATGTCCTTGGGCAGCGAGACCGAGGCCACGGCAGCTTGGCCACCTGCGCTCCTTGTGATCGCAGCTCCGGTACCGGGGTGAAAAACCTGGGCCAGGGTTAGCCCTATCAAGGCAGCCACGCACGAGGTCACGATGCTGTAAGCCAAGGCTCTGTACCCGATCCGACCGAGGCGGCGCAGCTCAAGTCCGGCTATCCCCGTCACCAGGGCAGAGAAGACCAGAGGCAACACGAGCAAGAACAGCAACCGAAGAAAAACCTGGCCCGCAAGATACGCAATATGACGGTCAAACCATCCTATCCACGGCGTCCCTGGTGCCGCAAATCGGGCCAAAAGGCCAAGCCCCACGCCTGCCGTCATGCCCATCAGAACCCGACCTGGTTTCACAGCATGGCTCATGGAACGGCTATATCAATAAACAGGAAGATCGAACAGATCGGCCCGTAAGCGAAACAAAGGCCATTTTCGCCGGAGCGGTCATACTATGGTCGCCGTCATGCTCCTGCGCCGCGAAGAAATGACATGCGACTTTGGCGGCGCGCGCCTGGATCCGGTTGCGGATCGCGAGGTGCTCGGCTGGATGATGAATCAGTTTCTCTACGGCGAGGTGACCGGCATCCAGATCGGCCACTGGCTTTTCGACGCGCCCGATCTCGAATCGGCGCGGTTTCTTGCCCGGCAGGCGGTCGAGGAGTTCCAGCACATCGACAATTTCCTGCGCATCATGGCGCTGTTGGGGGTCCAGCCTGCGGCCCCACACCCGATGGTCCGGTTCTTGGCCACGGGCATGATGGGAAGCTCGTGGGCCGAACACGTGGCGATGGAGATGGCGACCGGCGAAGGTTTTGTGCTGATGGCGTTTTACGGTCTCATCGACACGCTCGCTCATCCGGAGGTCGTGCAGATTCTGGAGCGCGCGGTGAAGCAGGAAGAGCGGCACGTCGATTTCGGCGAGCGCCAGACGATCAAGGCCATCGCGGGGCGGCCGGCGCTGCGGCGGCGCCTGCTTGGGCACAGCCTGGTGTGGCTGTGGGGCGTGCGGCGCCTGGCGAGTTTCATGGAGCGGCGGCTGCCGCAAGAGTCGCCCGCGCTGCGGCAGCTGCCGAAGTTCGTCGCGCGCGCGGTCCTTGCGCACGAACTGCGCCTGTTGCGCATGGGGTTGTGTGATCGGCCGATCGGCGATCTTTCAGGCCTGCGCCGCGCGTTGCTTGTGGCCGAGGCGTGGACGGGGAAGGCGATTGAGTCGATCGCGAGCGTGGTCGCGTTGCCCCTTCGGCTGCTGCCGGGCTGGCGCAAGCGCCGACTT
>CAYSKR010000108.1:0-9760 GCA_964431675.1 uncultured Myxococcales bacterium | reverse complement strand
AACTGGCAGCAGACTCCCGGGCCAAATCGAAGCTGGGCTCAGGCCAAGGCTGACTGCACGGCGCTGGGCAACGGCGCCCGGCTGCCCAGCCTGACGGAGCTACAGACCATCGTGGACGATTCGCAGAGAAACCCCGCAATTGACCGCGTGGCCTTCCCGGGAATGCCGTTGACCTGGTTTTGGACGTCTTCCCTGGTGTCCGGCTCTCCGGGCCTCGCATGGGACGTCAATTTCTACAACGGCTTCACGTACTACAGCGTCGTGACGTATACGTACACTGTTCGGTGCGTGCGCTGAGGACGGGGACATTTTTACACTTTGACGTTTTGACATTTTCCTCGAAAGCGCTGACGGAATGCACCGGGTGCAGTGCGCGTGCGCGCCTTGAAGAACTTCACGAAGTTGGTCGGTTCGGTGAAGCCGAGCTCGATGCTGATGCGCTCGATGGTGTTGTCGGTGTGCGCGAGATATCGCTTCGTCTCCAGCACCACGCGCGTGTCGACGAAGGCCTTCGCGGACGTTCCAGCAGCGGCACGGCACGTGCGGTCGAGCGTCTTCGCGGAACATCGCAGCGCGGTCGCGTAGTCCCGCACCGAACGCGTCACACGGAACGAGCGCTCGATATCGCGCTTGAACTGCCGCATACGCTGCTGATCGATCTGCGTGATCGCCGTCGACTCGGTCGCGCAGCTACGGAAGACATCGAGGAGGGCGACGGACACCAGATGCCGCAACAGCTCCGTCGATGCTGGCGAGTCGTCAGACGCGCGTATCATCGCCTCGAGTCTTGCGAACCACTCCGTCACCCGCCTGCGGTGCGCCGTCGGCAGTGTGACCGCGGCTGGCCACGCATCGTCGTCGATGAAACGCTGCTCGAGTGGCACCTCCTGACGCGCGGGCAGCGGCGGCATCAGCTCGGGCGTCATCAAGAGCACGTGGCCCTGCAGCCCCCTGCGTCGATCCCAGCGATGTAGCTGCCCCGGGCGAAGGTGAAGCACCGTGCCTGGCCGACACTCGAAGAAGTCGAAGTCGACCATGTGCCGACAGGTGCCCGCGGTGCAAACGAGCCAGAGGTGAAACTGCAGTCGTTGGACGGTTTCCCAGTGTTGCGGCGGAGCCCGGCGGAAGAGCTCTGAGAGCGGGAACGCCTCGAGCTGAAACGATGGGCGTCGCTTGTTTCGGAACTCGATGACCAGCGGATCCCTGCGCCTGACGTGTCCACTTTTGACCATGAACAAGACCTTAGCGTACCTTGTGGGCTCGGCCAAGTCATCGCATCTTTGTGTGCATGCGGTTCCCACAAGTGCAAAGTTCAAGCGGTGCAAGCAACGGACGTGAAAGGGAGCAGGTCTTCGCATTGCTCAAGAGCATCGAGACGGGCGACCATGCGCCCATCGGCTCGATCAACCCTGCGAAGTACATCCAGCACAACCTCATGGCGGGCGACGGGCTGGCTGGCTTTGGCGAGCTGATGAAACAGCTTCCGCCAGGCTCGGCGAAGTCCTCCCCTGTTCGCGTCTTCCAGGACGGTGACATCGTCTTCACGCACACCGAGTACGACTTCTTCGGCCCGAAGATCGGCTTCGATCTCTTCCGCTTCGAGAACGGCCAGATCGTCGAGCACTGGGACAACCTGCAGGAGCGCCCGGCGAAGCCCAACCCCAGCGGTCACACCATGACCGACGGCCCTATCGAGGCGCGTGACCGCGACAAAACGTCGGCGAACAAAGTGCTCGTCAGCGCGTTCGTGAACGAGGTCTTGGTGCAGGGGCAGATGAACAAGCTCCCCGGGTACTTCGCAGGAGACGCCTACGTCCAGCACAACCCCATGGTGCCCGATGGCCTCTCGGGACTTGGCGGTGCGCTTGCAGCGATGGCGAAGCAGGGCATCACCATGAAGTTCGACCGTGTCCACAAGGTGCTGGGCGAGGGCAACTTCGTGCTCACCGTGAGCGAGGGATCCTTCGGTGGCAGACCCACGGCCTTCTACGATCTGTTCCGCGTCGAAGACGGCAAGATCGCCGAGCACTGGGATGTCATCGAGACCATCCTTCCTCCCGAGCAGCGTAAGAATCAGAATGGGAAGTTCTGAGCTACTGCTATCCCCGATCCGTAGGGATGCCTGCCAATCGGCGGGCATCGTCGGACAACCACTCGCAGTTGCGGCGTTGGCGGTTGAAATCATTGAGCGTCCGCACTGGAAGCGGGCGTGGCCAGCCCCGGACACGCGCTGGGTCACCGATGATGATCGGCGCGGGTAGCTCGGACAGAACAGCGGCGCGAATTTCTAGTTTGTATCGTGCGTGAGCAAGTTCTTCGAACGAAAAGACAAAACTGCAAGCACGAGGATTTTCGGAACGAACCCTTCGCATGTACTGATACCAGGATTCCTGGTTTCGCCCCTCGTAGTTCTTGGGCGTTGTCAGCGGAAGATTTTGATGCCAGGCGCGGTCCCAATGGAACGCGATCGCAGCCTGGGAACCAACCAGCATCATCAATGGCGAGGCCAAGAAAACCATCATGCGCTTTGTCGGCCATTGTTTGCGGATCCACCCGCAGCTTGAGGCCAAGAGGAGTACAAGCATGATAGGAACAAATTCGTAACGCTTGTATTTGTCGACCATCAAATCCAGATAAATCGCGGCTGAAAGAATAAACGCCGTAAGACACGCGACGATGTAGTGCCCCTCCGCTCGGGGGGACTTCCGTAGTCGCACCGCCGAGCCAATGCAGCCAGCCAAGCATGCAACGAGAAAAGCAGCACCGATGAAGGGTTCAAGAGGCCGCATCATGGCAGCGTCGCGGAGGGTAGGTCCGACTTCATGGCTGAGTCCATGGCCAAGATGTTGAAACACAGTGCCCACCTGGTTGGACAGGTTTAACCAACCCGTGAGCCCCTGGGGAAAGAAGCTTGGCGATGGCCGGGAAAAAAGAATTTCCAACAAACGATGCAGACTGGCCTTGGATCCAGTGGCCCAAAGAAAAAACGCCCATGACACTCGCGCACTCAGAAAGGCGAGAACGACAGCCACAAAGTCGCGTACTCGCAGCGGCCAGGCCCGGTGGCTTCCTCCCAGAAAAGTCGCCAGATACAGGGGCGGGAACAGGAACATCGCCGCTTGCCAGGACATCAGAGAGCCAAAACCAACCACGGCACCCACCATCACGCTGTCGATTCCGCGCCAGTGGCCAAGGCGTCGTAACCCCCAGTAGATCGCAAAAGTCCCCGCTGGCAGGTACAGGACATTGTCTTCCCACGTCAGGACAAGAATCAGCATTCCCCAGGCCGTCAACGCAACTCCGCAAATTAGGATCGACAACCATCGACTGCCGCACAATATGTTTGCAGTGAGCGCTATCAGCGTTGCTGCGACAGCAAACGCAACGGCGTTGAGCAAACGAAGGCCATCGAGGAGGGTGCCGCCGAAGATTTGTGCAGTCCAGATGCCGAACAGATAGGCCTGAGTCAGTCCATAGTGCGAGTTCCAGGGCACGCCTGACCAACCCCCTCCAGCCGCAATGTCGCTGGCAATTCCAGCCGCATCCCAGTTAATTCCCATGGACAACGAGGGCGACGTCCCCGCCCATGCAACAACAAAACCTAAAAGCGCCGGTACCAGGGCAACCGTCAAGGAGGTCAATGGGTCAATCCGCCGCTTGACGCGGCTCTGTTCGAGTAGGTGCGCGAGGCGGTTGGTCCCGCGGCTCCACGCCCCGCCGTATCCAGGCATACGTGGCGAAGGCCAGCGCGTAGCCCCCAAGCACGTCGGCGATGAAGTGCTGCTTGGTGGTGAGCGTCGACAACGCCAGCAGCCCGGCGAGGACCATGGTCGCGTTGCCGATCCGGCGCTGATCGCGCCGTAGGGTCAACGCGAGCATCGACGTTAGCGCTACATGCAGCGACGGGAATACGTTCCCCGCCGGATCAAATGTGTGGAACCAGGCCAGCGCCGCCGTCGATACGTCGGGAAAGGGCGGATGCAGCGCCGGGCGTGGGTATTGCGCGGGAATCGCGAGGAAGCCAATCGTGCTGACCAGCATGCAGATGCCTGCGCCCATGGCAGATCGCAGAAACAGCAAGCGGCTTCTGAACGCGACGATGCCGATGACGAAGATGCCGATGTACACCGGTTCATAGAACCAAAAGGTCCATGGCCAAAAGGGCAGCGCGCGATCGAGCGCCGTCTCGAGCATGGTCGTCGAGCGAGCCAGGCCGACATGGCCAACAAAGAAGTACACCGCTGACACAAGCGCAGTGCCGAGGAGTCCCCAGGCCCATTTCCAGGCCGCAAACTTGATGCCGGTCCGACGATCCAGGGAAACCATGTCGGGTGCCTCGTGGGAGGCGCTGTCGGGACTTGCGGTGGCCGAGTTCATGGCGACGGACAGGGACTCAACCTCAGAGTCGGCGTCGCCGTCAACCCCTTGATCGTCCGTCGGGCGGCCGGTCGGAGATCGGCACGGCAACCGCAACCGGGCGTTCCAGGGTGGACGTTGCCTTGGCGCATGCGAGCGTTCGATGACCGGTGGGAAAAGCAACCTCGAGTTTCCCGGGGCCGGGGTTGTCGCTGACGACACCAACCCCGAACGCAGGATGGTCGACGCGCTCGCCGGGTTGGTACGCCTCCTTGTGGTTGTAGGTGCGCGGCGGCTTCGATGGGTCGAAGGGCGGTGGTGGATTCCCCGACTGCGCGTTCGATTGCCGCGTGGGCTTGCGCCGAAACACGCGCCGACCGGCGTTCTTCGCCGAGCTTGGTGTTTGCGCTGGCACGGACGAATCGCCCGCGCGGTAGTTGTGCTGGCTGCCGCAGCGCTTGCACACCACCTTGGCGATGCGTTCGCCGATCTTCGCCATGATGACGTGCCAGGTGTCGCCGCAGCGCGAGCACACGTCCTCGATGTCGTCACCTATTACTTGAATCGGCATGCGCGGGCGCTCCTCATGGATATGTTAAGCGAAGATGGGGCTAAATCCAGTCGGCCCTGGCCCGCTGGCCCGCGGGGCCGTCGGCCGGGTTGAGACATTTCTTGCCCCCTCGTAAAGTTACCCGGGCCGCGCGGCGCGGACAAGGCGGCGCAGTTTTGTTCCATGGCCACCCGATTCGACCTCGTTCTGTTCGACCTCGACGGCACGCTCGTCGACTCGCTGCCGGACATCGCGAGCGCCGTGAATCACGCCCTGGGGGCGCGCGGGCTGGCACCGCCCGCGCTGGAAAAGGTGCGCGCGATGGTTGGCGACGGCGTTGATAAGCTGGCCCAACGTGTGCTGACGGAACAGAGACTGCCAGGCGGGGAGGGGAACGCGGCGGCCTTGGCCCACAACATCGTGGCTTTCTACGAGGCGCATCCGTGCGTGAATTCTCGCCTGTACGTGGGCGTGCCGGAGACGCTGGCGGCGCTGCGCCGGGATCCGCACCGCCGGATCGCTGTCCTCACCAACAAGGTGGGCACCGTCGCGCGATCGTTGGTTTATGCGCTTGGCATCTCCGGTGAGATCGATGCCGTCGTCGGTGATGGTGACGGCCATCCCCGCAAGCCAGATCCCGCTGCGGCCGTGGCGCTGATGACCAGGTTCGGCGTGCCGCCCGGGCGCACCATCATGATCGGCGACGGGGTGCCTGATCTGGGCCTTGCCCGGGCTGCCGGCATCGCGTCCGCCGCCGCCGCGTGGGGCTACGGCCAGCGGCAGGTGTTGGCGGCCGAGTCGCCGACGTTCGTGCTCGACGCGCCCGGGCGCATCATCGATATCGCCTGAGGTCACGCCTGCGCGGCGGCTGCCGACGAAGGTGGCAAGGGTGGCGTCGCAACCTCGACGAGCGCTTCTTCGAGCGTCAACGCGAGGACGTCCTGGATGCGCTTGACGAAGATGAGTTCCATCTCCTTGCGGATTGTCTCGGGGATGTCGACCAGATCCTTGCTGTTGCGATCGGGCAGCACGACGCGTGCGATGCCCGCGCGGTGCGCGGCCAGAACCTTCTCCTTGATGCCGCCGACCGGAAGAATGCTTCCTCGCAGCGTGATCTCGCCGGTCATGGCGACGTCGCCCCGAACCCGCCGTCCGGTGAACAACGACACCAGCGCGACCGTCATCGCCACGCCGGCCGAAGGACCGTCCTTGGACACCGCGCCTGCGGGCACGTGCAAGTGGACGTCGAGCTTTTCGAAATCCAGGGCCACGCCAATCTCCTCGACGTGCGTGCGCACCCAGGAAAGCGCCGTGCGCGCCGATTCTTTCATCACATCGCCGAGATGGCCGGTCAGGATCAGGTTCGATTTACCGGGCATGAGCGACGCCTCGATGAACAGGATGTCGCCCCCCGTCGGCATCCAGGCGAGTCCGGTGGCGACACCAGGCACCTCCGTGCGCTCGGCGAGTTCGGAGTGGAAGCGCTGCGGGCCCAGGGCCTCGGCTATTCTTTCTGGCGTCAGCTTGGGATCGTGAGGCTCGTCCTCGGCGACCTTGACCGCGATGGCGCGGATGACGTTGGCGACCTCGCGCTCAAGGTTGCGGACGCCCGCCTCGCGCGTGTACTGCTCGATGATCGCCGTGAGGCCTTCGGGTTCGAAGATAACCTGCGCTTCGGTGAGACCGTGTTCGCTGATTTGCTTCGGGATGAGGTGGCGCCGCGCGATCTCTTGTTTCTCCTCGCGCGTGTAGCCCGGAATCTCCAGGACCTCCATGCGGTCAAGCAGGGCAGGGGGAATGGTGTCGAGGTTGTTCGCTGTTGCGATGAAGATCACGTGCGACAGATCGAACGGCACTTCGAGGTAGTGGTCCGAAAACGAATTGTTCTGCTCGGGGTCAAGGACTTCCAGCAGGGCCGCCGCTGGGTCGCCGCGAAAATCCGCACCCAGCTTGTCGATCTCGTCGAGCACGAACACGGGATTCTTGGAGCCGACCCGCCGCATGCCCTGGATGATTCGCCCGGGCAATGCGCCGATGTACGTGCGCCGGTGCCCGCGGATCTCGGCCTCGTCGCGCACGCCGCCAAGCGATGCACGAATGAATTCGCGCGACAGCGATCGTGCGATCGACTTTCCGAGTGACGTCTTGCCCACGCCCGGCGGCCCCGCAAGACACAGGATCGGTCCCTTCTTGTGGGGGGCGAGCTTGCGCACGGCCAGGTACTCGAGGATGCGCTTCTTGACCTTCTGCAGATCGTAATGATCGGTGTCCAGGATCTTGCGCGCGGCTTCGAGATCGAGCGTGTCCTTGGTGCTCTTCGTCCAGGGCAATTCGACCAGCCATTCAAGGTAGGTGCGTTGCACCGTGTATTCGGCAGAGGCCTGCGCCATCTGGCGTAGGCGCTCAATCTGTTTTCGCGCGACTTTGACCACGTCCTCGGGCATGTCGGCCGATTTGATCTTCTCGTCGAAGGCGTCGAGATCGGTGCCGTCGTCGCCCTCGCCAAGTTCGTCTTGAATCGCCTTGAGCTTCTGGCGCAGGACCGCTTCACGCTGGTGTTTGGAAAACTCTTCGCGCACCTGCGTGTCGATCTTCTGCTTGACCTTGATGAGCTCAACTTTGCGCTGCAACTGCACCAGCAGGCGGCGCAGGCGCTCGGCCACATCCACCTCGACGAGCAGCGAGGCGCGTTCCTCGGACGACAGGTCGACGGTCGCCGCGGTGATGTCGCAGAGACGCGAGGGATCTTTGTTCTGCTCAAGAATCTGCGCCGCTTCGTCGGGGATGTCGGGCGAAATGGCGATGAGTTGCTTGGCCACGTCGTACACCGCCATGCCAAGGCCGTCGATCTCGATCGGATCCTTGCGCACCTCGACCAGGGGCTCGAAGTTGGCGATCAGGAACGGCTTCTCGGACGAAAAGCCCGTCACCCGACGGCGCTCGATGCCGCGCAGCACCGCCGTCACCCGGCTCTCGGCGGCCTTGACCAGGCGGACGATCTCACCCTCCACGCACACGCCGTAAATGTCCGACCCGGCGGGCTCCTCGACGTCGGCGTCTTTCTGCGTGCCGACGAGCAGACGCGCACCCTTGCCGCTCAGGCTTTCAATCAAGCGCAGGGAACTTGCGCGTCCGATTTCGACCGGCATCACCGCGCCCGGGAAAAGCACCAGGTTGCGAAGCGACAGAAGCGGAAGCGTCCGGGCGGTCTCGGTCATGTTTCCCTCAGGTTGTGGCTTGCAGGTTGCTGAACGCTTGTGGTCGGCAGGTGCCCTTGGCTGAACTTATGAGGCACCCACGCCGTGCGCAAGGTCAATTTAGTGGTGTCGCGGACTCAAAAGCTCCGGGGCTTGACGCTGGTTTTCGCATCGAGTTGCTCGATCAACTGGCGGGTTTCGGCGTCGCCCTCGGCGAGCCTGGGAACGACCACCTCGATGCGGCAAATTTGATCGCCACGGCTTCCATCCGCCAACCTGATGCCCTTGCCGCGCAGGCGAAGCTTGGCACCGCTGGACGTTCCGGGAGGCACCGTCACCCGGACTGGGCCGTCCACGGTGGGCACGTCAATCTTTGTTCCCAGGGACGCTTCCGCGATCGACAGGGGCAACGAGAGTTCGATCTCGTTGCCGACTCTGTGCAAGTGCGGATGATCGGCGACGCGCACCTGCAAATGCAGATCGCCCGCAATGCCTCCGCTCGGGGCGGGCGCGCCCTGGCCGGACAGCCGCAACGTGGCCCCGGTTTCGACGCCCGGTGGGACGGTGACTTGCTTGGGGGCGTCCGCGCCCGTGCGCAACGTCTTCTTCGTGCCGAGCGCTGCCTCGGCGAAGCTCAGGTCGAGCGTGGACTGCAGATCCTGGCCCCGGGTGTACCCGCGCGCGCGTCCTCCTCCTTCGCCTCGGGTTGCCCCCCCGAACGGATTGGCGACCCCACCGAACATGCTGCCGAACAGACCGCCAAGATCGAAGTCGTTGCCCACGTGCATGCGGACGTTGCCGCCGCGCGGTGCTCCGCTCTTGCCGCCGCCGAAAACCTGGGCGAACGTGTCGGGATCGAAGCCTTGCGGGATGCCGTCGTGACCGAAGGGTGCGTGCCGCAATCGGTCGTACTCGGCGCGCTTGGCCACGTCGCCGAGAACCCCGTACGCAGCGCCGATTTCTTTGAAGCGCTCGGTCTTTTTCTTGTCCCCGCCGGTGGCGTCGGGGTGCAATTGCTTTGCCAGCTTTCGATAGGCCTGCTTGATGGCGTCGTCGCTGGCGTCCTCGGACAGGCCGAGGACCTTGTACATGTCCTTCATCGTTTTCGATCATAAGCACCGCGCGCAAAGCGACAAGTTTCGCGTGTTTGGCGCGCAGAAAGATGCGCCGCACGCGGAGGCGCGTTGTATCGTGCGCGCGTGTCCTACCTGGTCCTTGCCCGCAAATATCGCCCGCAGCGCTTCGGCGATTTGGTCGGCCAGGAACACGTCGCACAGACGCTGTCGAACGCGCTTGCGCTCGATCGGGTGCATCACGCCTTCTTGTTCACGGGTGCCCGCGGGGTGGGCAAGACCAGCGCGGCGCGCATCCTGGCCAAGGCCTTGTGCTGCGAGCAAGGCCCCCAGGCGGATCCGTGCGGCAAGTGCGACATCTGCCAGGAGATCGCGCAGGGGCGCTCCATCGACGTCATCGAGATCGACGCCGCGTCGCACACCAAGGTCGAGGAGACCAAACCACTCATCGAGAGCGTTCGCTACGCGCCCGCGCGGGCGCGAAACACGGTCTACATCATCGACGAGGTTCACATGTTGTCAGGGCATTCGTTCAATGCCCTGCTCAAGACCATGGAAGAGCCGCCGTCGCACGCGGTGTTCAT
>CAYSKR010000107.1:0-7769 GCA_964431675.1 uncultured Myxococcales bacterium | reverse complement strand
TCGACGCCCAGGGCTTCAACGACGACGGGGAGGGAACGGTGATCCTGTCGCGCGACGGCGGCCTCAATCGCTTGCGCGAGGAGAAGGATCTGTCGGCAACCCGGCTGCGCGAGGGCGACGCGGTGTTGTCGGCGCTGCGCGGATCGACCAAGGACACGCTGGCTATCTTCAGCAACCTTGGAACTGGTTACGTGATGCGCGTTCACGACGTGCCCGCGTCGACCGGTTACGGCGAGCCGATCCAGAAGATCTTCAACCTGCGCGACGGTGAGCGCGTCGTCGGTGCCATGTTGACCAGCCCGCGTGCGGTACCGGCCGGGACGCTGGTGATCGCGGTCAGCAAGGGCGGCTTTGGCCAGCGTTTTTCGGTCGATCCGCACCGCGAGTTGTCGACCCGCGCCGGGCGTCGCTTTGCCCGGCCGGCGGAAGGCGACGCGGTGGTGGGTGTCTTGCCGTGCATGCCCGGCGACATCCTGTGCGTGGTGACGCGGGACGCGCGCGCGCTGTGCTGCGCGGCGGAAGAGGTGAGCGAACTTGCCGGTGCCGGCCGCGGCGTCACCATCATCAAGGTGGCCGAGGGCGACGCCGTGCTGGGATTTGGCCTCGGGTCGGCCAAGGAGAAAGACGTCGTGATCGCCGAGACCGAGAGCGGCAAGGAGCTCCCGGTCGGCCCCGGTCGTTACGCGGTCACGGCGCGCGGTGGCAAGGGTCACGCGCTGGCCAAGCGCTCGAAGATTGCAAAAGTTGCACCCCCGTCGGCACCACCACCACCCACCTTGCTCAACTGATGACGTCCACCACCGGCCAGACCTACACCTCCGAGCACATCACGGTGCTGCAGGGCCTTGAGCCGGTGCGGCGCCGTCCCGGCATGTACATCGGTGGCACCGACGCCAAGGGCTACCACCACCTGGTGTGGGAAGTCGTCGACAACTCGGTGGACGAGGTCATCAACGGCTTTGCGAGCCACATCGAGGTCACGCTGCACAAGAGCCGGAAGTCCATGACCGTGGCGGACAACGGGCGCGGCATCCCAGTCGACATCAAGAAGGAATTCAAGAAGTCGGCGCTCGAACTCGTGCTCACGACGCTGCACGCGGGGGGGAAGTTCGCCTCGGGCCAGTACAAGTACTCGGGTGGCCTGCATGGCGTCGGATCGTCGGTCGTCAACGCCTTGTCCGAATCGATGACCGCGACGGTTCGTCGCGATGGTGCCGAGTGGGAGCAGCATTACGCCCGCGGCGTGCCGCAATCCAAGATCACCAAGAAGGGCCCGGCGCGCGGCAGCGGCACGACGATCACGTTCACTCCCGATCCAGAGATTTTCGGCAAGCAGGAGTTCGATGCGGACACGATCCGGTTTCGCCTGGAGGCCAAGACCTTCTTGCACAAGGGCCTGAAGATCACGTTTCGCGACGAAGCTGCAGGAACGACGGATGTTTTTCAGCACGAGGGTGGCATCGCGGACTTCCTGAACAAGATCGTCGCCGACCGTGGCAAGACGCCGACCGCGCCGCAGGCGTTCTATTTCGAGCGCGAGAACGGCCTCATGATCGAGGTCGCGCTTTTGTGGACGGAGTCGCACGAGGAGACGATTCGGTCATACGTCAACGGGATCCCGACCACGCAGGGGGGCACGCACGAGCAGGGCTTCCGGTCGGCCATCGTCAAGGCAGTGCGGGCGTTCATGGAAGTCGCGAACTTGGTGCCCAAGGGCATCAACCCAACGGCCGAGGACATTCGCGAGGGCGTGGTGGGCGTGCTGTCGATCTACATGTCCGAGCCACAGTTTCAGGGACAGACGAAGGAGCGGCTGGGCAATCCCGAGGTGCAAGCGCAGGTCGATTCCGCCATTCGCCCGGCGCTGGAAACGTTTTTGCTGGGCAACAAGACGGCGGGCGCAGCGATCGTCGAGCGCGTGAGCCTGGCGGCCAAGGCGCGGGAGGCGTCGCGGGCGGCGTCGCAGGCGGTATCGCGCAAGACGGCGATTTCGCACCGGCTGAATCTGCCGGGCAAGCTGGCGGATTGTTCGTCGACGGATCCTGGAAAGAGCGAACTGTTCATCGTCGAGGGCGACAGCGCAGGCGGTTCCGCCAAGCAGGGGCGCGAGCGGCGCTTCCAGGCGATCCTTCCGTTGCGCGGCAAGGTGCTCAACACCGAGCAGGCGTCGCTGCAAAAGGTGCTCGCGAACAAGGAATTGCAGGACGTGGTGTCGGCGCTCGGCTGCGGCGTCGGTGAGACGATGACGGTTGATAAGCTGCGCTACCACAAGATCATTTTTCTGATGGACGCCGACTCGGACGGCCACCACATCGCGACGCTGTTGCTGACCTTCTTCTACCGGCACCTGCGGCCGCTGATCGAAGGTGGCTACGTCTACCTCGCGCAGCCGCCGCTGTTCCGCATCGACCACGGCAAAGAAACCCACTGGGCCCTCGACGAGGCGGACCGCGAGCGCATCGTCGCCGCGCTGCCGAAGAACGCCAAGCCCGAGATCATGCGTTTCAAGGGCCTGGGTGAGATGCAGCCGGAGGAACTCAAGCTCACGACGCTCGATGCGGCGACGCGCCGCTTGCTGCGCGTCACCATCCGGGACGCCGTGGAGACCGAGCGCATACTGACCGAGCTGATGGGCAACGACGTGAAAGCGCGCTTCAAGTTCATCATGGAGCGCGCCGTCGAAGCGGACATCGATCTGTGATGTCGCGGCGCCCGCGCTACATCGCCGTCGAAGGGCCGATCGGCGCAGGCAAGTCGACCCTGGCGAACATTCTCGCGGAAACCCTGGGCGCGCGCCTGGTGCGCGAAAGCCCGGAAGAGAATCCGTTCCTGGCGGCGTTTTACAAGGAGCCCGGACGTCACGCGCTGTCGACGCAACTGTTTTTCCTGTTGCAGCGCTACGGCATGCAGCTCGACCTTGCGCAGGGCGACCTGTTCTCGCAGGGCGGCGTCGTGTCGGACTACTGCTTCGCCAAGGATCGCCTTTTCGCGGCGCTGACGCTGTCCGAACACGAAATGGCGCTGTACGACCGCATCCACCGCGAACTCGCCCCGCGCGTCGTGACACCGGATCTGGTCGTGTACCTGCAGGCGCGTACCGAGGTGCTGCTTGAACGCATCGCCAAACGCGGCCGCCCCGAGGAAAAGCCGATTCGCGCCGAGTACGTCAAGGACGTCGCCGCCGCCTACGCCGAGTTTTTTTTCAACTACAACGACGGGCCATTGCTCATCGTCAACGCATCCGAGATCGACTTCGTCGCCAACGTCGAAGATCGCGCCGCGCTGCTCGCTGTCATCGGCAAGACCCACGCCGGCGTGACCCACTGGAGCCGGCGGTGAGCGCGGTTCCACGCGTAACGCCAATTGAGGCGCGACCTTTGCTATGGTTGATGACCCTCGCAGCAGTTGGCTGCGCGGCCCATCGCACCTTCATTCCAACGATTGACGAGCCCGCGCGCGACGGTCTTGTCCTTCGTAACCCTGTGCGCATCTCCAGATCCTTGCTGCTTGCCGCGTCCAGCGGATCTGGGTCACTTCACGTGTTGTCAGCCTTGGACTGGGCCAGGCCGCGCTCGATTTTTGCGAGGAAATACAGGCGCTCCATCGCGTCCTCGACGGTGGCATTGGCTGGAAGCTTGTCGATCGTTTCCACGATCTTCGCTTTGAGATTTGAGCTTGGCATCTCGACGCAAATTGTAACACGGTCGCGCCGTCACCGGTCCCGGCGGCGTGCTATCACTGGCGCATGGCTGAATCTGCCAAGGTCACCGCGACCGCCATCCGAGGGAGCAAGGCGCGGGGGGAAAAGACCGTCGTTTTGACGGCTTACGACGTGGCGTTTGCGCGCCTGGCCGACCGTGCGGGCGTCGACGCGGTGCTGGTCGGCGACTCGCTGGGCATGGTTTTTCAGGGGCTGGCGTCCACGTTGCCGGTGACGCTGGACGAGGTCATCTATCACACGCGAGCGGTGGCTCGCGGCATCGCGCGGGCGCACATCATCGCGGACATGCCGTTCATGAGTTACCAGGCGTCGGTCGACGACGGGATTCGCGCGGCGGGGCGGCTGGTCAAGGAAGGCGGTGCCGAATCGGTCAAACTTGAAGGCGGCGTCGCCATGGTCGAACTTGTGCGCCGGTTGTGCGCGATCGGCATTCCGGTGATGGGACACGTCGGCATGACGCCGCAGTCGATTCATCAGCTTGGCGGGTTCAAGGTGCAGGGCCGCAGCGACGAGCAACGCCGGGCCATCCTGGGCGATGTCCGCGCGCTGGCCGAGGCGGGCGTGTACGCGCTGGTCGTCGAAAGCGTGCCCGCAGAGCTCGCGGCAGAGATCACCGCCGCCGTCGCGGTGCCGACGATTGGCATCGGCGCGGGGCCGCGCTGCGACGGGCAAGTGCTGGTCATGCACGACTTGCTCGGCATCGATCCGGCGTGGAATCCGCGCTTTGTGCGACGGTACGCCGAAGTCGGCCAGGTGGCCGAACGCGCGTTTGCTGCCTTTGCGGCGGACGTGCGCGAGGGCCGGTTTCCCGCCGAGGGTGAGTCGTTCGGCTGATTCCAGTGCCTCCGCTTGTTTTAAAAACGCCCGCCGAGATGGCGGCCTGGTCCGCAGCGATGCAGCGCCAGGGCAAGCGCATCGCGTTGGTGCCCACCATGGGCGCGCTGCACGCCGGGCACAAGGCGCTGCTGGATGAGGCGCGCCGCCGTGGTGACGGGCTGGTTCTTTCCATCTTCGTCAATCCGACCCAGTTCGGGCCGGGCGAAGATCTGGCGAAGTACCCGCGCGATGAGGAGGGCGATCTCGCCATGGCGGTGAGGGCGGGCGTGGATGTGGTTTTCATGCCGGAAAGAGCCGCGATGTACCCCGACGGCTTTCAGACCGTGGTGCAGGTTCGCGAGATCGAGAAAGGGTTGTGCGGCGAGCGTCGGCCCGGGCACTTCGCGGGCGTGGCGACAGTCGTCCTCAAGCTGTTCAACCTGGTCAGGCCCGACGTCGCAGTCTTCGGCGAGAAAGACTTCCAGCAGTTCACCCTGTTGAAAAGAATGGTCCGCGATCTGGATCTGCCGATCGATGTCGTCGGCTTGCCGACCGTGCGCGAGTCCGACGGCCTCGCGATGTCGTCGCGCAACCGCTATTTGTCGCCGTCCGACCGGCAGCGTGCGCCTGCGCTGTTTCGGGCACTCTGCGATGCAGGTCGGCGTGTCAAGGGCGGCGAGCGAAACGCAGTGGCGCTGGTGCTTGCGGCTGCGCTGGTGATCGCTCCGTCCATGGATCGCATCGACTACCTCGAAGTGCGGGACGCGGAAACGCTGGAGCCGGTCTTCGTTGTCGAGCGCCCAGCCGTGATGCTGGTCGCCGCGTTCATCGGTGGCACCCGCCTCATCGACAATTTGCGCCTGTGACTGAGTAAAAATGCTCAATCACTGAGTATTTTGTTGACGCGGCGTGAGGTAAGTGCTTCCATGGGTGGATGAGCGATTTTGAACGCGGCCTGGTTTCGGTCGTGAAGGTGGCCATCGAGCGATCGCCCAACCTTATTCACGTCGTCACCGGGCCGCGGCAGGTGGGCAAGACCACGGTGGCTCATGCCATGGCATCCCGGTGGAAGGGTCCGGTGCGCTATGCGGCGGCGGATGAACTCGTTCCCGCCGGGGCGGAATGGATTCAAAGCGAATGGCAACTCGCACGCCTGGACGCCAGCGACAAGCGCCCCGGGCTGCTGGTGCTGGACGAGGTCCAGAAGATTCCGAACTGGAGCGAAGTGGTCAAGGGTCTGTGGGACGCCGATCGGCGGGTGGGGCGGCCAATGCGGGTGATCCTTCTGGGATCTTCGGCGCTGTTGCTGGGACACGGCGTCACCGAGAGTCTCGCGGGCCGATTCTTTTTGCATCGCTGTTCGCATTGGTCTTTCGCAGAGTGCAAACAGGCATTCGGCTGGGATCTGGATAGATGGCTGTTTTTCGGCGGGTATCCCGGGGCGGCCCCACTGGCCGACGACGTGGACGCGTGGCGCGCATACGTTCGGGACGCGCTCATCGAGGCTGTTCTGGCGCGCGACGTTCTCTCGCTCGAACGGGTGACCAAGCCGACGCTCTTGCGGCACCTGTTTTCGTTGGCGTGCCGCTTTCCCGCGCAGGCGCTCTCCTACAACAAGATGCTTGGCCAGTTGCACGATGCGGGCAACACGACAACCTTGTCGCACTACCTCCAGCTGCTGGAAAAGGCGTTCCTCGCGAGTGGTATAGAGAAATACTCGGGAAGCAAGGGCCGCAGCCGGGGATCGTCACCAAAATTCGTGCTCTGGAACAACGCGCTCGTGAACGCGCTGGATCTGCGAGATCCCGGCGCGGCCCGCGCGGATCGGTCGTGGTGGGGAAGGGTGGTGGAAAACGCAGTGGGCGCTCACCTGCTCAACCACCTTGCAGGGCCAAGCCACGAGATATCATGGTGGCGTGACCGGGATGACGAAGTGGATTTCGTGGTGCGCAGCGGCCGGAATCTTTGGGGGCTCGAAGTGAAGACGGGGCGCGACAGGGTTGCGGGCGGAATGAGAGCCTTTCTCGCCAAGCATTCTGCGGCACGACCGCTTCTGATCGGAGAAGGCGGCCTTGCACTCGAAAAATTCTTCGCCACGGATCCGGCGCGATTGCTGGGGGGCTGAAGAGTTGTCCATGGTGCCGCCCCTGCTCGATCTCGTGGCCCGGAACATGGGCCAATCCAAGGGTGCCACGCGGAAATTGATCGCCGAGGGAAGACTTTGCGACGCGGCCGGCGCGCCATTGCTCGACCCGCGTGCCCGGGTGCCTGACGGTGACTCTCCGATGACGGTGCAGGTCGATGGCAAGCCGCTGGTGCTACACGACAGCTTTTCGCTGTTCTTGAACAAGCCCACGGGTTGCGTGACGGCGCTGCAAGACGCGCAGCATCCGACCGCCTACGAGCTCGTGCAAGACGCACCGCTGGTTGGCGAATTACGCGCGGTCGGCCGCCTGGATCTTGAAAGCTCGGGACTACTCCTGTGGACGACCGACGGCCAACTGCTGCACCGCCTGACGCATCCGAAGTACGCGGTGCCGCGAACGTACCAGGCCGCCCTCACCGTTCCCGTCCATCCGCTCCCCGACGATTTCACATTGGCCGATGGTCACCGACCGAACATCACCGACACGCACATGCTGTCGCGCGCGGACTTACACCCCAGCATGGACGTGCCCAGCGCTGCGACGGCGTTCGCGTCGATCACCATCGTCGGCGGCGCGTACCATGAAGTACGGCGCATCTTCGCCGCACAGGGCAGCCACGTTCTGGCGCTATGCCGCGTCGCCTTCGGACGGCTGGCCCTGCCCGGGGATTTGCCCGCGGGCGCGTGGCGAGCGATCTCGCCGGGTGACGTTCTAACGATGTGGCACAGCTAGTTCGCATGTGGCACACCTATCCAGTCAATGGCATTCCAAGGTACAGCGCAGCGACAGGCTGCTGACGTTCGCCTTGGGCGGCAGGGGCGCCTCGTCATTCCCGCGAACTTGCGGCGGGCTCTTGGCTTTGCGACGGGAGACGCGATGATTGCGCGCGTCGAGGACGGTGGCCGTCTGGTGATCGAAAAGCGCAAAGTAACCGTTCCCGCCCATGACCGAATCCCGTCGGAGAAAGTGGCTCGGTGGCGCGGCTTTGCCGGGGCACCGAGCGGGGGTTTGGGGGGACGCAGAGGCAAAAGACAGCGACGGGACGGAGCTGGAAGGGCATGGCGCCGGGCGGTCCCCCCATGTGA
>CAYSKR010000106.1:0-31882 GCA_964431675.1 uncultured Myxococcales bacterium | reverse complement strand
TCCTTCAGGCGGCAAGCTTTTCGCAGGCGGCGCCGCTCAACATCTCGGCCGTGGCGCGCGATTGCCAGGTCGAGCGCAAGGTCGTCGAGGGTTATTTCGACATCCTGGAGGACTTGATGCTCGGCGTGCGATTGCCCGCATTTCAGCGACGAGCGCAGCGCCGCCTGGTCGCCCACCCCAAGTTCTTCTTCTTCGACGCAGGCGTGTACCGGACCCTGCAACCACGAGGCCCGCTGGACTCGCCCGCCGAGATAGAAGGCGCGGGCATCGAGACGCTGGTCCACCAGGAACTGCGAGCGCTCAACGACTACAAGGCGCTCGGGTATGCCCTGCACTACTGGCGAACCGCCGATCATCTGGAGGTCGACTTTGTCCTCTACGGCGAACGGGGGTTGCACGCGATCGAGGTAAAACGTGCTTCGCGCGTCCGCAGGGAGGATCTCCGATCGCTGCGGCAGTTCCTGGTTGACTACCCGGTAGCCCAGGCGTGCCTGATCTACGGCGGCACACGTCGCTACCACGAGGGAGCCATCGAGATCGTTCCCCTACCCGAGTTCCTGGCCGAGTTACCCGAGAGGCTGTGAGCAACACCGACGATGTACGGTGGCTGTCCCTGGTGGTAGCTGGTCCGAAGTGAAAAGGATTCTCAGAATCATCTGCGCGCTCTGCTAGTATTTACCCGCTGTGCTGGCCCAGGCAGTCCTCGTGACGTTCCGCGAAGGCCTCGAAGCCTTCTTGATCGTCGGCGTGATCGTGGCCTACTTGCGCCGGACCGGACGCGACGCCCTGGTGCGGGGCGTCCACGTCGGGCTGGGCGTGTCAGCGGTAACCTGCACGGCCGGAGCGTGGGGGTGGTACCGCTGGACGCAAGCGGAAGAAGGTGGCCCCAACCAGTCTCTGTACGAGGGCGGCGCGGCGCTGATCGCAGCGGTATTGGTCGGGGCACTGTTGTGGCAGACCCTGCGCATGGGCAAGCGCCTGCGGGGCGAGATCGAGTCACGCCTCGCCAGGGCAACGACCGACAGGACCGGCAACCCGGGTAAAAAAGCCATCGCCGGGGTGGCGCTGGTGACCACGCTGCTGGTCACGCGCGAGGGTCTGGAGGCGATCCTGTATCTCGGCGTTCAGGCTTTCAGCATCAAGGCGATGAGCCTCGCCATCGGATCAGCGATTGGCCTGTGCGCCGCGGGAGTGCTTGCCTGGCTATGGAGCCGGTTCAGCGCCCGCCTGCACATCGGTGCCGTCCTGCGCGTCACGGCGGTGTTCCTCGCCATGTTCCTGGTGCAGCTTCTGGTTTACGGAGCGCACGAGCTATCGGAAAGCGGCCTCATTCCCGACAGCCAGGCGTTTCACGACGCCTCCGAGCGCTTCGGCCCCGACGGCGATATCGGACACGTGCTGGCGTACTCGCTGGTCGCGGCACCACTCCTGTATCTCATTTTCGCCCGCCACATCCGGAGCCGATCAAGCGCTTCGTGACGACCCTCAGTGATGAGTCGGTGCATGTGGCGCAGCGTGCCCGGGAGACTCCGACATCTCCACGTACGGCGCGGGGCCACCTCCCGGCAGCGAGATCGGGTTGCGCGTCATCAGATCACCAAACACGCCGATAAACAGCACCAACACGAAGAGAACCGACACGAAGAAAACCAGGCGGTTGATCCCGGTCGACTCTGACATGTGCATGAAGAACCAAACGACCAGGGCAGCCTTGGTCGTCGCGATGATCATCGCAAGCACGATGTTGAAGGCACCAAAGTCCGTCTTTCCCGTCCAGATGGTGAGCACCGTTCCGAGCAGCAACGCCCCGAGAACGACGTGATAACGCCCGGTGCCGTGGGCCCCGTGGTGTCCTTCTGCCTCGTGCGTGTCTTGCGATGTCGTGCCGTGGGCCACAGTGTTCTCCGGCTAGATCAAATAGAGCAACGGGAAGAGAAAAATCCAGGCCAGATCGACAAGGTGCCAGTACAGGCCACCAAGCTCGACCGGCACGTTGTAGTGCGAGCCGTACTTGCCCCGGTTCACCTTGACCATGATCACCGCAAGCACCGTGGCGCCAATGACAACGTGCAGCGCGTGCAGTCCCGTCGCCAGGAAGTAGACGGTGAAGTACAAGTTGGCACCGGGCGCGGTGATGCCTTCGAACGTGTAGAAGCGCCCCGGGAGTTGTCCCTCGTGGAACTTGTGCGCGTATTCGAAGTACTTCATCACCAGGAAGATCCCGGCGCACGCGATGGTCATGCCCAGCAGCCACACACACTTCTTGATCTGGTCGCGCTTGACGGCGTCAAAAGCCATGACGACCAGCCAACTCGAGAAGATGAGCACCGCGGTGTTGGTACCGCCCATCGCCACGCTAAGTTCGTGCGAGCAGAGCTTGAACGCCTGGGGGTAAAAGTAGCGGTACACCGTGTAACCGAGGAACAACCCGGCGAACAGCAGGACTTCGGTGCCCAGAAACAGCCACATGCCAAGGCGCATGGCGTAGTTCTGGGTCTCGATGTTGTCGAAGTGGTGCGCGTGGTACCAGGGGTGAAGGGCGTGCTTGTGGTCCGCCTGACTAGACGACGACATGTTCCACCTCTTCACCCTTCTTGTGGAAGGTGTAAGGATCCTCGTCCATGATCGGCTGGATCTCGAAGTTGTGCTTGATGGGCGGCGAGGTCGCCTGCCATTCGATGCCCGGCAAGCCCCACGGGTTTTGACCGGCGATCGGGCCGTGCTTGATGGCGTAGATGAGGTAAATGACGACCATGACGAGTCCCAGGAAAATCAGCGTCGATCCGGCGGTCGAGGTCACGTTGAGCATCTGATACTTCTCGTCGTACAGGTAGTAGCGCCGCGGCTGGCCGGCGTTCCCAAGCAAGAACTGCGGAATGAACGCTGCGTTAAAACCGAGAACGATGAAGGCACCCGAGACGATGGCCCAACCTTCGTGGTAGATGCGCCCGAACATCTTGGGGACCCACAGGTGGATGGCCGCGAGGAAGCCCATGATGACCGCGCCGACCATGATGAAGTGGAAGTGCGCCACGACGAAGTAGGTGTCGTGCCAATGCACGTCCAGCGACACGGTGGCGACGGCGATGCCGGTCATGCCGCCGAACACCAGGAAAAACAGGAAGCCGCACACGTAGATCAGCATGGCGTTGATGGCGATCGAGCCGCGGTACAGCGTGCCGACCCAGTTGAACACCTTGATGGCCGTGAACACTCCCACCAGCATCGAGATGATGGCAAACGCGCCCGAGTCGAGCGGTGCCTGCCCCGACACGAACATGTGGTGGCCCCAGGCGAAGAAGCCGACGAACGTGATGCCGAGCGACGAGTAGGCGATCATCTTGTAGCCGAATATGTTCTTGCGCGACACCGCCGCGACGGCCTCGCTGATCACGCCCATCGACGGCAGCACCATGATGTACACCGCCGGATGCGAGTAGAACCAGAACATGTGCTGGAACAGCACCGGATCGCCGCCTCGATTTGGATCGAAAAAGCCGAAACCAAAGACGTGCTCGATTCCGACCAGCATCGCGGTCAAGCCGATGACTGGCGTGGCCAGGACCTGAATGATGCTGGTCGCATAAGTCGCCCACACGAACAGCGGCATGCGCATCCAGGTCATGCCGGGCGCACGCAAGGTGTGTACCGTCACGATGAAGTTCAGGCCGGTCAAGATCGACGAAAAGCCGATGATGAAGATGCCGAGAAGAGCCGGAAACAGCGTGGCCGGCGTGGTCAAACTGTAGGGCGCATAGAACGTCCAGCCGGCGTCGACGCCCCCTGAGGCCATCGCGTACGTCAGCAGGCCGGCACCCACCGCGTACACGTAGACCGACAACAAGTTCAGCCGCGGGAAAGCAACATCCTTGGCACCAAGCATCAGCGGCAAGCAGAAGTTGCCGAAAATGCCGGGCACCGCCGGAATCATGAACATGAAGATCATGACCACGCCATGCAGCGTGAACATCCGGTTGTAGGTGTTCGGGCCCATGATGGTTTCGCCCGGCGTCAGGTGCTCGATGCGAAGCGCCATGGCGAACAGGCCGCCGATCAGCAACGACACGCTGGTCAGCAGGAAGTACATCAGCGAGATGCGCTTGTGATCGAGCGTGAGCAGCCACGACCGAATCCCCTGATCGGAATTCAGGTAGTTGAGCTTCTGATAGCTCGGGTTTTCGTTAACGGCGCTCGGTTGGACCATAGACCGCTTCCTTCGGTGGCGTGTTCAAGAGGGCGTCGCTCCGGAGGGTCTTGATGAATTCGACCAGGGCCGCCGCTTCCGGTGCCAAGAGCTTCCCACGAAAGCTCGGCATGACTTGCTGGAAGCCGCGCACGACCTTGGTGTACGGATCCATCATCGACTCGGTCAGGTAGCCCTCGTCGGCGACGACGGTTTCACCGGACGCGAGCAAGGTCTTGCGCTGGTAAAGGTCGACCCAGGTCGGACCAATGTGCGGCAGACCGTCGAGCGAGTGGCACTTGAGACAGCCGTAGACGCCGGCCAACTTGCGGCCATAACTCGCAAGGTCGCCACGGAAGTCGTGCCCATTGTCGGTCGATCCGCTCATGTCAACGCGATCGGCCAGCCCCATGCGTTGCTTGGCGATCCAGGTGTCGAACTCGGGCCCGGGCAAGACGATGACCTCGCCCACCATGTTCGAGTGCCACGTGCCGCAATACTCGGTGCAGTAGATGCGGTAGCGGCCGGGCTTGGTCGCCTCAAACCAGGTCTCGGTGTAGCGGCCGGGAATAATGTCTTGCTTGATCCGAAATTCCGGGACGTAGAACGAGTGCAACACGTCGCGGCTGGTCATGAGCAGCCGCACCGGCCGGTTGGCCGGAACAGTCAACGTCGCGTTGGCATTCGGCCCATCGGGGAAGGAAAAGTGCCACATCCACTTCTTGGCCGTGACGTAGATGTCGGTCGTGTTCTTGGGCGGCGTGACGTACCAGATGTAGTCGCGGAAGCCAATGTAGACCCACGAGAAGAAGAACAGCATGGGCACCGCGATGATGATCAGCTCAAACCGGTGGCTCGGATTCACGATCGGCGTCGAGGCGAACTTCGTGCGCTCGCGGTACTTGAAGAAGAAGATCACCGCCACCAGGCCGACCAGGCCCGACGACAGCATCGTGACCGTAAAAACGAAGTAGTGCAGGAAGTCGACCTTTTGCGCAAAGGTCGAGTTCTGTTCCGGCAAGAACAGCATCTTCCGCATCAGCTCGTTGAAGAAGTCGAAGAATTCGCCGTTCATGCGACTCTCCTGCGGCGCATTTGCAGTTCTTTCCGCCACAGCACCAGCAGCAGCCCGGCGAGGGCCAGGAAGCTGAGCCCCGCGCCTATCTTCACGAAGGCCAGTGCGTACGGGGTGTACCGCTGCATCATTGGGTCATACTTGAAGCAGGTCAGCAAGACGCGGTCGAGCGTCGTGCCGACGCGGCCGTCCGCCGCCTCGACCAGCGCCATCCGCAGATCGCGCGGCGCAACGTCGACACCGTACAGGTAACGCGAAATCTTGCCCTCCGGCGACAGGATCACGGCGACGGCGGCGTGCGCGAACTGCTTGCTCTGCTCGTCGTACTTGTAACGGAAACCCACCGCCTGCGCGAGCGCCGTGACGTTCGGGGTCATGCCCGGCGAGCGTTCAAACAAAAACGGCCAGTCTTCGCGCTGGCCGTGCGCCAGCGATCGCAACAGCCGCCCCTCGTTGGTCGCGGCCGACTTGGGATCCTCGTTTGGATCAACGCTGACCGCCACGCCGAGAAAATCTTTCCCGAGGACAAGCCCAGCGCCCTTGATCGCCTTGACCAGCCCTTCATGCACCAGGTTGCAAAGCATCGGGCAACGGTAGTACCCGAGCGTGAGCAGCACGGGCTTGCCGCGGCCGAGCAGGCTGTCGAGGCCAACCCGCTTGCCGTGCCCCTCGGAGAATTCAAGACCGCGCGGGATGCGCTGGCCCAGGTTCTCGATGGTGTCGATGTTGGCCGCCGCGGACGGACCGGTTCCACCCACCGCGGGCAACGGACCGCGGTGACGCTCATACGCGCGCGCCGACAGTCCAGTCATCGCCGACGCCCCGACGGCACAAAGCGTCGCGCACACGGTGATCGGCCCTCGCCCCATGCGCCTGCTGCCCCTCATCGCGCCCCTCATCGCGCGCCCCCCAAGCCGTCGAAGACGGCGACGCTCTCGACGACCTCGCGCATGGCAGTTTCGATGGGCACGTGGACGATGCCCTTGTGCTGGTCGACCCAGCCGTAGGTCTTGAGCCAGTGCGTCTTTTGCGCCTGCCACTTCTCGAGCCGGTGGTCAGACTGAAAGGTGACCTGATCGACGATGCCGATTTCAGCGCGGCCGACCTCCCTGGTCGGGGCGGGCGGGCCGTTCTTCCGATGCAGGTAGTCGGTGTATTTGTCGAGCGCCACCGACGCGATGACCGCCGAGATCGCGAAGATCACGAGCGACACGATGCCCACGATGAGCACCATCTTCATGTTGACGTCGCTCTCGTGCGGCTGCGCCGCAGGTGGCGGGGTGGCGGGGTGTTGGAGGTCGCTCATATCGGCTGCCTGTAGCGCAAAGATGCGGCCAGATAGGGATCCTTGACCGGCACGCCGTAGCGACCGCGCGCGCGCCACATGGCCACCGCAACGGCCAGCCCACCAACGCCGACGAAGGCAAAAGGCAACGTCCAGTGGAAGACGGCCCGCTCAGGACTAAGCGACGGAATGACGAGCCAGTAGATGTCGACGAAGTGCGCGACCAGAGCCCAGATCGCCATGATGCCAAGGCGCGGCGTGCGCTTGAGGTCTTTCATCAAGAGGATGAAGAACGGAAAAACGAAGTGCCCGAAGATGAGCAGCAGGCCGACCCACGCCCAGCCTGGCTCGAAGCGCACCTTGAAGAAGGGAACTTCCTCCGGCAAGTCCGCGATCCAGATGAGCAGAAGCTGTGAGACCGCGATGTAGCCCCAGAACGCGGTGAAAGCGAGCAAGAGCTTACCGAGGTTGTGCTGATGCTCGACCGTGGCGTGGGCACCGAAGTCGTCCTTGCCGCGCGCCTTGAGCAAGGCCAGGATGAGGACCGCGATCACCGACCAGAAGCTGCCCGCGAAGTAGTAAATGCCGAAGATGGTCGAGAACCACAGAGGGTTCAGGCTCATCAGCCAATCGAATGCCGCGAACGTCACCACCAGCGCGATGAACGGCAACGTCCCCACCGCCAGGTTGCGCGCCTTCACCGTCAGTTCGGGATCGCCCGACTCGTCTTGCTTCGTCGACAGCGCCAGGAAGCGCAACGCCAGGAAGCTGCCGAAGACGAGGTAGACGACCGAACGAACGAGGAAGAATGTCTCGTTCAGATAGGGTGCCTTGTGCTCAAGGATGGCGAGCTCGTGGTGCGAGAAGAGCTCGTGGCTCGGATGCACCCACGAGTAAAGGTGGCGCATCCCGGCCGCGACCGGCGCGAACAGGATCAGGAACAGCGGCAGCGTGCTGGCCATGAGCTCGACCGGGCGCCGCACCACCACCGTCCACTTCGAGCGGAAGGCGTGAAACAACATCACCAGGATGAGCGACGCAAAGGCGATCCCCGCCCAGTACGTGTACGCGACCAGGTAGGAGAAGAACGCGGCCTTCGCGTCCACGGCGACGCCGCCGAGCGCGACCACCAAGCCCACCACGCCGACGATGCCCGCGCGGATCATCCACGCCTTGCCAGCGAACTTCTCTATGTTGATCGGCGCGGCGCTCACTGCTTTTCCTTTTCTAGCCTGACGCGCTCGCCCGGCGGTACGCTCTCGAGCGTCGCCGCCTGAGACTTTTGCAGCGCACGGATGTACGCGACCACCGCCCAGCGCTCATTCACCGGCAATTCGCCAGCGTACGAGGCCATCAAGCCGAAGCCCTGCGTCGCCACCGCGAAGATGTAACCGGGCTGCCGATCAATGTACTTGTGCAACGACGGCGGCGGCCGCAGCGCCATCTGGCGCGCGACGATGCTTTCCCCGTCACCAAGCGGCCCATGGCAGGTGGCGCACGTGATGTCGAAGCGCTTGCGCCCGAGAGCCATCAGCGCGTGGGTCACCGGCACCGGAATCGTTGCGAGGTAAGTGATCTTTCCGTCCGGTGCCGTGAGGAAGCCGGTGTTGATGCCCGGGATCCCGGTGATTCGCTCGCGTGGAACGGTGCCCTCGGGTGGCGCGCGCATCGCGATCCCGTCGTCGAAGAAATCGCTCTCGCGGTAGTTCTGCACGCGCGGCTGACGCGCCGCCATCGGGTTGATCATGTCCTCGTCGCAGCCGCCGATAAGCGGAAGCCCGAGCATGGTCAGCAACGCCAAGACTTCGCGCTTCATCGCTCCGACTCCACCACGATCTGCACCTCGGTCGCGCCAACTTCCCGCGCCTGGCGCAGCACATCGTCAGCATCCGATTCTGCGGGCACCTCGACGCTGACGAAGAAACCGTCGATGGCCGCCCGGGCGAAGGACTCGGCCTCGAACAGCGGATGGTACGGCTCGGGAAACTTCAAAAGCCCAATGAGCAAGCCAAAGAACGCCGAAGTACCGGCCAGCAAGATCGCGAGCTCGAACGTGATCGGCACGAAGGCCGGCAGCGACAACGGCGGCCGGTTGCCGACGTTGATGGGAAAGTCGATGACGTTCATGTAGGTCATCATCGCCACCGCAGAGATGATCCCGGCGATCGCACCGGCAAACATGATCTTGGGGATCACCGGACGCCCAAGCCCGAGCGCCTCCTCGATGCCGTGCACCGGATACGGCGTGTGGGTGTCAAGCTTTCCAACGGACCGGTCGCGCAACTTGCGCGTTGCCTCGAGCATCGCATCGGCATTCGCGAACTGCGCGAGCACGAAACGGCGACCGACGAAGGGAGCGTCCATCAGTGCGACCCTCCCGATGCGACCAGGCGTTCCTCGTGCTCGGTCTCGTGCCGCAACTCCTTGACCTCGGTCACCGCCACCGCGGGCACGAACTTCAGGAACAGCAGGAACAACGTCGAAAACAATCCGATGGTGCCGGTGAACAAGCAGAAGTCCACCCAGGTCGGCGCGTAGCTGCCCCAGCTCGCGGGCAAGAAGTCACGGTGCAGCGACGTGACGATGATGTTGAAGCGCTCGCACCACATGCCGATGTTGATCAGCAGGGACGCAAGCCAGATGGTCCACAGGTTGGTGCGCGCCCGCTTGAACCAGAAGATCTGCGGCGTGACGACGTTGCAGAACACCATCAACCAGAAAATCCCCGCGAACGGACCTTTCCAGCGCACGCGGAAGAACATCGAGTACTCGTACTCGTTGCCGCTGTACCAGGCGATGAAGTGCTCCATGATGTAGCCGTAGGAGACCATCATGCCGGTCGCCAGCATCAGCTTGCACATGTTCTCGAGGTGGCGAATCGTGACCACCTGCTTGAGGCCCAAAAACTGCCGCGCCGGGATCAACCAAGTCACGACCATGGCGAAACCCGAGAAGATGGCACCGGCGACGAAGTAGGGTGGGAAGATCGTCGTGTGCCAGCCGGGATTCAGGCTGGTGGCGAAGTCGAACGACACGATGGTGTGAACCGAGAGCACCAGCGGCGTCGAGATGCCGGCGAGGAGCAGGTAGGCCCACTTGTACTCGGCCCAGTGGCGACCCGAGCTGCGCCAGCCCATGGCGAACACGCCATAGATGAAGCGGCGACCCTTGGTTTGCGCCGAGTCGCGCAGCGCCGCGAGGTCTGGAATCAGGCCCAGGTACCAGAACAACAGTGAGATGGTGAAGTAGGTCGAGACCGCGAACACGTCCCACACCAGCGGACTCTTGAATTGCGGCCAGATGCCCTGAACGCTGGGGTACGGGAACAGCCAGTACGCGGCCAGCCAGGGACGGCCGGTGTGAATCAGCGGGAACAACGCCGCGCACATGACCGCGAACAGCGTCATGGCTTCGGCGAAGCGGTTGATCGACGTGCGCCACTTCTGCTGGAACAGCAGCAAAATTGCCGAGATCAGCGTGCCAGCGTGGCCGATGCCGATCCACCAAACGAAGTTGATGATGTCGAACGCCCAGCCGACGGGGATGTTGTTGCCCCAGGCACCGATGCCGCGGTACAGGGTCACGCCAAGCGCCACGCCCAGTAGGCTGAGCATGGCAAGCGCCACGCTGAACAGCGCCCACCAGCCCCGGCCGGGCAGTTTCCACACATGCTGCAGCAGGCTGTCGTTGATCGTCTGATCGGTGTGCTTGCCCTCGATGAAGGGCCGCGGATCCAGCGGATCCAGCACCACCTTGGCCGATGAGGTCGCGGGCGCGGACACCTAGACCAGCTCCGGGTTGGGGTTGCGCACGCGCGCCAGGTACACGGTGCGGGGACGTGTGCCAAGCTCGTGCAACAGATCGTAGCGGCGCTCGTCGCCGTGCCACAAGCTCACCTTGGACAGTGGATCGTTGAGCGAGCCGAACGCGATGGCGTCGGCCGGGCACACCTGCTGGCACGCTGTTTCAATCTCACCGTCGGCAATCTTGCGGCCCGCCACGCGGGCGTCGATGCGCTTGCGCTCGATGCGCTGCACGCAGTAGGTACACTTTTCCATGACGCCGCGGCTGCGGACGGTGACGTCTGGATTGGTCGCCATCTTGTGTACGTGGGCCGGCTCCTGGTGGTAGTCGAGGAAGTTGAACCGCCGCGCCTTGTACGGGCAGTTGTTGCTGCAGTACCGGGTGCCGACGCAGCGGTTGTAGACCATCTCGTTGAGGCCCTCGTCGCTGTGCACGGTGGCGTTGACGGGGCACACGTACTCGCACGGCGCGGTCTCGCAGTGCATGCACATCACCGGCTGAGTGACGACTTCGGGATCTTCAACTGTCCCTTCGTAGTAGCGATCCATGCGGATCCACTGCATCTCGCGGCCGACGCGGACGTTCTCGCGGCCCACCACCGGGATGTTGTTCTCCGACACGCACGCCACCACGCAAGCGTTGCAGCCCGAGCACTTGGACAGATCAATCGCCATCGCCCACTTGTAGGGCTGAGCGCTGTAGTCCACCGGCTCGTGGATGGTGGGCAGCTTGCCGCGTTCGTGCTCGAGCTTTTGGTGGATGAGCGAACCCTGCTTCGCCAGAGCGGCTGCCGTGGTGACCTGGACGGGGTCGCGGCCCTCCATCGACCAGTGCTCCTGCGTGATGCCGAAGCGGTGAAAGCGCCGCGTCTTGCTGATGCCGACGCGGCCAAACCAGGGCGCTCCGCTGCCGCGCAGGACAGAGACGTCAAACCCCACGCCATTCGCGATCTTGCCGCCCGCCGTGCGTCCGTAGCCCAGGGCAACCGTGACCGCATCGTCGGCATGGCCGGGTTGCACGTACGCCGGGCCAACCACCTGGCGATCGCCGGACTCAAGCCGGACCACGTCGCCGGTCTTGATGTCGAGCCTGGTCGCCGTGGTGTGGGACAGCAGAACCGCGTTGTCCCAGGTGATCTTGGTGATCGGGTCGGGCAGCTCCTGCAGCCACGCGTTGTTGGCGTAGCGGCCATCGAACACCTTCGGGCACACCGCAAAGGCAATCTCGACCTCGCCGCCCTTTGCACCGGCCGCGTTGACCGCTTGCGCCACCAGTGGGGCAAGCGCCTGCGCAACCGCGGGATTGGCGACCATGCGCCCTGCGGGCTCCACCTTGGTCTTTGGCACCACGCCCCTGCCGAGCCAGCTCTCCCAGGCGCCATCGAAGCCGTGCGCATCGCAGAGCCCGCCGTCCACTGCACGCTTGCGCCAGAATTCCTTGAGCAACGTGTGGGCGCTCTTGTCCGCCTCGCCCACCCAGGCGGCCAGAATCTCGGCCTCCGACAGGCTGCTCCACAACGGATGGATGAGCGGCTGCTGGATCGACACCGTGCCGTCGTGGGCCCGTCCGTCACCCCACGTCTCCAGGCTGTGCGCCGTGGGCAAGAACGTCGACGTTACTGCCGCCGTCTCGTCGTCGTGCATGCCTGCATAGATCGTCTCGGGCACGCGCGGCAGCAGCTTGTCGAGCTTGAAATCGGCGGGTGCCCCAAACACCGGGTTGCGCGCTGTGATGACCAGGGTCTGAACCTGCCCCGCAGCTATTTCGAGGGCCAGATTGTGCAACGCCTCCACGCCGCCATCGATGCCCGTCGGCGCATGGTAGTCCACGGTGTTACCAACCGCCCCGAGAGCCGCATTGATCGCCGCAGCGATGGCGTGGACGGCGGCTGGCTGGCGGCGTCCCGCGATGACCACGCCCTGTCCGCGCACCCGCGCCAGATCTCGCGCGAGCGCCATCAGCCACTTATTTTCCACGCGCCCGGGCGCGCGCGGCAACGCACCGATGGGGGCCAGTCCCTCGAAGCCAGACATCCTGCCAAGTTCGGCCGCCAGGGCCTGGGCAAGCCCAAGCAGCTCGGAGCCGCGCAGGCGCACGCGGTGGTCGGACATCGTGCCGGTGATCGACATGCATGGCTCGGCCACGTAAAGGCGATTCATCTCGAGGCCGACTTTTCGCTGGTTGGCGAACTGACGCCCGAGCTTGACCTGCTCCTCGCCGTCGCCAAGGAAATCGGCATCGAGGGACAAGATCACCAGTGCCTTCGACAGGTCGTGCCGCGGCAACACCGCGCGGCCAAACGTCAGGCTCGCGCCGACAACCGCGCCCTCGCTCGCCACGCTCGAATACGCAACAACCTTCGCCTTGGGGAAACGCGCCGCGATGCGCGTCCGCAGGTCGGCGAGCAACGG
This sequence comes from uncultured Myxococcales bacterium, assembly GCA_964431675.1. Lineage (GTDB taxonomy): Bacteria > Myxococcota_A > Polyangia > Fen-1088 > Fen-1088 > CAYSKR01. The sequence continues at coordinate 19,124 of CAYSKR010000106.1, read as the reverse complement.
GGAAGCCGACGGCTCGACCAGAAAGCGCAGCCCCGCGCCTCCGGATGCCGCCATCGATTCGGCCCTGGCAACCATCGCCGCCTGCACGCTGCGCCAGGCCACCGGAGCACCATGATGCCGGATCTGGCGCGCGCGATCCGCGTCAAAGAGCCCCAGTAAAATCGCTTGATCGAGGGCACTCGTGGCACCCAGGCTGTCGGGATGATCCGGGTTCCCCTCGATCTTGGTTGGCCGACCAGTGTGGCTCTCGACCACCAGGCCGCGCGCGTGGCCCTCGCGGCTGTACGCCGTGGCGAAATGCAGCGGGTTGCCCGGGGTGACCTCGGGTGGCCGCCGCACGTACGGCATGATCTTCTGGTTGGGGCGCTGGCATGCCGCGCCGACGGCCAGCAGGCTTGACGCACCGACGAGCTGAACGAAGTTGCGCCGCGAAACGCCTTCAGGCGCGAGATCGGCACCCGCGGGAAATTCGCGGCGTGCATCGGCCACGAGAACCTCGGCCGTCCCCGCCCGCTCGCCGACGCTGCGCCAGAATTTCGGTGGTGCGGCCGAACTCACGATCGGCAACGAGCGCGCGCGACCGGGCCGCAGCGATTCGCTTTGTAAGGCCGGGTGATGATGATCGTGATCGTCGAGACTCATGGGAATTACCGGTGACACGTGGTGCAACTGGTTCGGGTGTGGACGTTGTTTTTCACCATGAGCGCCGGACCCAGGTCTTCGGCATCGCCGGTGGGTTCCCAGGCCATGTTGGTCACCTCTTCAACCGGGCGCAGGTTCTTGCCCGGATCGCGGTGGCAGTCGAGGCAAAAGCTCATCGTCAGCGTTTTCGCCTTCTCGACCGCCGGCATCTCGTCGACGCGGCCGTGGCAGGTCACGCAACCGACGCCCTTGTTCACGTGGATGGCGTGGTTGAAGTAGACGAAGTCAGGCACGTCGTTGACCTTCTTCCAGGGGATGGCCTTGCCCTCGAAGAAGCTGCGGCGCACGGGCTCAAGGATCGGGCTCTGGTTCCAGATCTGCGAATGACAGTTCATGCATAGCTGCGTTTCCGGAATCCCGGCGTGCGGCGAGCGATCGACGGTGTTGTGGCAGAAGCGGCAGTCGATGCCTTCATCGCGCGTGTGGTGGCGGTGATCGAACTGCACCGGCTGCTCGATGGGATCCTGCATGCCACGCGCCATCGGGCTGCGCACGTAGAAGAGCAATCCGCCCACGCCGCCCGCAGCGCCACCAACGACGAGCAGCAACGAGAGCCGCGCAAGGACATTGTGATGCGGCCGGAACAGGGAGGCCATCGCTGCGCTGCATATAGTCCAGTGGCCGAATCGCGGTCAAGCGCAAACTTGGGTCAGGCGCTTCAATGCTTGATCACCGCCCGCAGATGCGTCGGCGACATGATCGAGATTTTCAGACCGCCCACGTTCCGATCGTAGGGTGCCCCCTCGATGGGAGACACCAGGAAGTTGCGCCCCCTCGGGTAGTTGTCGCGAAAGGCACGCAAGTTGCGCCCCTCGAACGCCGCGGGTTTCCATTTGCATTCGATCGCGTCGACGACGTCGCGGCCACGTGGAACCACGAAATCCACTTCACGCTCCTGTTTGTCCCGCCAAAAATGCAGCTGCGGAATACCGACCGCAACGAGCGCATCAAGCACAAGGTGCTCCCACAGCAGGCCGCAGTCGTCGTTGCGCAGGTGGTCCCATCCGCGCGCGTGACACACGAGGCCCGTGTCAAACCCATAGACCTTCGGTTGGGCGATGATCTCGCGACGGCCACCGCCGGAAAACGGGCGCACCACGTGCACCACGTGCGTCACCTGGTATGCGTCGATCCAGTTTCCGACGGTCGGACGACTGATGGCCGCTTCCCTGGCGATGCGGGACACGTCGAGCAGGCCGCCGCTCTGACGCAACAATAATTGCAGGACCAGGAGGAAACCGGCGCGCTTGTCGACGCGCAGCAGTTCCTGAACGTCGCGTGCGAAATACGAATCGAGCCATTCCGGAAAAAAATCTGCGGGCTGATGTGCGCCGAGCAGCACCGGCGGAAGTCCACCGAGCCGGAGGCGCTCGCGCAGGTCGGCGATGCCGAACGCCGGGAGTTCTTCGTATAGGACCGGAACCAGCTCGATCACACGTTTGCGACCAGTGAGGCTGTCGCGAAACTTTTGCGTCGCCGCCAGCGTCGACGATCCGGTGGCCAGAATCCTCAGACGCGGGAAGGCGTCCGCCCCAACCTTGAGGAGGCGACTCGGATCCGCGAGCTGGTGAACCTCATCGAACACGACGACCGGCGCACGCAGCGTGCGGTAGAACGATTCAGGATCGGCCAGGCGCTCTGCGACGCTGGGCAAGTCACAGTTGAAGTACTCGGCCCCCGAAATGCTTTGAGCCAGGACCGTCTTACCCGTCCGCCGCGGCCCGGTAAGCCAGACGATGGGCATCTGCTTCCATGCAGCAACCACACGCCCCATCCACAACGGCCTCGCGAACATAAGTATATTTTACACATAGACGTCTAAATGTAAATTGTGGTTTTGTCTCCAGCAGGCCTGGAACTGCATGAAATAATCCGACTGTCGCTTGCGCCACCGTACTAACGCGGTTAAACTTTGATCATGCCTGTGACTCGGAAAATCCTGAGGGTCGGCAACAGCCGCGCACTTGTCCTTGACCGAACCATTGCCGACGCACTGGGACTCGGCCCTGACACGCTCGAAATCCCGATCACCATCGAGGACGGACGGGTCACGTTGTCCCCGCCAGCCACGAAAGATGCTTTCCAAACGCTGCGGGCAAAACTGGCTCGTTACCCTGACAACATCGCGAGGAAAATCGCCGCCGACGAAGTTGCCGCCGTACGACACAAGACGGTTCGCCGATGGAAGGCCACCGGCTAGAACATGGCCAAGACGAAAGCGGTGGGAGTCGTCATTGACTCCAACTTGCTGATCGCTGCGCTCCTGACACAAGACCCTGCGTCACCGACGGCCCGTCTTTTCCAGGCAGCGCAGGAGCGCAGAATCATTGCCTACACCTCGCCCTTCCAGCTCGCCGAGTTGGTCGACGTTCTGATTCGGCCGAAATTCCGAAAAAGTGTCACACTCAACGATGCCTTGGCGTTCGTGGAGCTCGTGCAGAAGACCTTTCGCGTCACCGCAGGCACCTATCGCGGAATCGTGACCGTGCCCAAAGACGCCAACGACGACCCCATCGTCGCCATTGCGCTGGAATCTGGCACCAGGTACCTCATCACGGAGGACGCCAAGCACTTGCTGCCTCTCAAGGTCATCATGTTGCCCGGGCACCAAGCCGTCCAAGTCGTCAGCCTTGAAGATTTCAATCGCCTGGAACTCTGCCACTGAACGAGGTAGCCACCCCATGTTCAGCAAGATGAAATCCGCCATCGCCGCCGAGTTGGACGGCATTCGCAAGGCCGGGACGTACAAGAGCGAACGGGTGTTGGCAACGCCACAGGGCACGCGGGTGCGGGTGCAGGGCGCGGCGAACACCGCGAAGCCGGTGCTGGTCCTGTGCGCCAACAACTACCTGGGCCTGGCGCAGCACCCCGAGGTCACGGCCGCCGCGCACCGGGCCCTGGACGAATGGGGTTACGGCCTGTCGTCGGCGCGCTTCATCTGCGGCACCCAGGCACCCCACAAGCAACTGGAACAACAACTGACCGAGTTTCTCGGCACCGAAGACACCATCCTTTATGGGTCGTGCTTCGACGCCAACGGCGGGCTGTTTGAAACATTGCTGGGCACCGACGACGCGGTCATCTCGGACGAGCTGAACCACGCCAGCATCATCGACGGCATCCGGCTGTGCAAGGCGCAGCGCCACCGTTACCGAAACGGCGACATGGCCGATCTTGAAGCGAAGCTGAAGGACACGGCGACCGCGCGGTTTCGCATGATCGCGACGGACGGCGTGTTCTCGATGGATGGCAGCGTGGCGAACTTGCCTGCCATCTGCGATCTGGCGGAACGCCACGACGCGCTGGTCATGGTGGATGATTCGCACTCGGTGGGGGTGCTGGGCAAACACGGCCGCGGCACCCACGAGCACCACGGCGTCATGGGTCGCATCGACATCATCACTGGAACGCTGGGCAAGGCGCTGGGAGGAGCGAGCGGCGGCTACACCAGCGGGCGACGCGAGATCGTCGACCTCTTGCGCCAGCGCTCGCGGCCGTACCTGTTCTCGAACACGCTGGCTCCGTCGATCACCGGCGCGTCGCTGGCCGCACTGGATCTGCTTAACCGATCGACCGAATTGCGGGATCGCCTCGAATCGAACACTCGGTTTTTTCGCGCCGACCTCGCGAAACTGGGCTTGCAGCTGCTGCCGGGCGAACATCCCATCGTGCCCGTGATGCTGGGCGACGCGGCGCTGGCCACGCGCTTCGCCCTTGCCATGTTGGACAAGGGCGTCTACGTCATCGGCTTTTCGTATCCCGTCGTGCCGGTCGGCAAGGCGCGCATCCGATGTCAGATCTCCGCTGCTCACACACAGGAGGATCTAGCCCTCGCGCTGCAAGCCTTCGCCGAGGTCAAAGCGGAGCTCATGGTTTAGAGCTGCTGACCCCAAAGTCTGCATCGATCAAGGCGCGGACGTATCCGCGTAGTAGCCGAATGTCCGGTGAAATGGCGACAACTCCCCGATGGACCCGTCTATCAGCTCCCAGCGTTCGGGATGGTTCTTTGGGTAAACGTCGGCCTCAATGGAACGCAGCAATTGCGGCGGCGCGTCAGGGAATTGCCCCAGAATCGCCTGGCTGCCAAGCACGATGATGTCGTCATCCGCCGCAATGTCAGCCGACGCGCGAATGATGTGTTCAAGTTCAGCGCGTTTCATGCGCGAAACGCTCCCCCACCTCGCGGTGAATTCGCCAGCGCGTTCGCGGGTCTAAAACGCCAGCGAAGGGACTGACCTGCCGCAAGTCGTGCATGCGCTCCGAATCCTCAAGCAGCGCGCGGGTGAGCTCTTCGAGAGAGCGGCTGAGCAGCGCGTGCCACGCAAGGGCATACGGGCGGGCGACCGATCCGTCGTCCAGCCAGGTGGAGGCACGTGCCCGCGCTTGCATGACCAGCCCCGGATCGGCGAGCAGGCGCTCGGCCACCGCCGCGTGCAAAGCGAGGCTCCTTTCCAGGACCAGCCGGTGTGGGCTCACGACTCCATCATAGCCGACCGAACAACGGCTACCACTCGGCGTGAACCCCGACCGACGGCAAGACGAGGCGAAAGCTGTGCTCGTTGAGGATGCCGGCCGAGTTGACCCTCCAGTCGACGACTTGCCGCGAACGGGTGAGGTTGACGAATTCGACGTACACGTCGACGACCGCGCGATCAAGGATGAAGCGCTTGTCGGCGCGGACGTCCACCTGCACGAAGTCGGGCAGGCGGCTGTATTCCACCTGGGACGTGCGCTCGTACTTCACGGGGTACGGCCGCCCACTGTTGAAGTGAAAGCGTCCGCCGAACGAATATCCGCCGCGCAGACGGTAGTTCCCCACCAGGTTGAGGATGTTCCGCTGATCCCAGTCCGACGCGACGATCTGCCCCTCGACCACGCGGTGGCTCCAGGCCAGCGTGTACGCCAACCAGCCCGAGAGACGGTTGCGCGCGTGGCGACGGATCAGAATTTCACCGCCGTAGCTTTCGGCGTCGCGCAATTCGAGCAGATCGTCCTGGGCAATATCGCTGGCGAACATGCTGCGCAGGTCGGTCAGGCGCATGCGCTGATAAAAACCGGTGGCGTCGATGCTCAAATCGCCGGGCAGCGCGGCTTCGACCCCCGCGGATCCCTGGCGCGAGGTCTGGGTGCCGAAATCGGCCAGGCCAAAGCCCTCGAAGCCGGGGATCGACAGCGGCAAGCTGGCCATCTGCGCGAAGCGACCCACGTTCGCCTTGAGCCACAGATCGCCGACGGCGCGCAACCGCACCTGCAAGCGCGGCGCGGGCTCGTAAAGCGTGACCGCCTGTTCCTTGAATGCATCGACGCGCAAGGCGGGAGAAACAACCAGGCGCGAGCCGACGTGAATGTCGGTGGCCAGGTAGGTGCCGACCGAAACGGCGCGGCGCGCGCGAAAGATGTCGAGGCCCTCGACCATTGGTTTGTCGGTGTGGGGCGAAAACCACTGCACCTCGGCGTCGCCACCCACCTCGACCAGGAACCACGAGGCCAACGGTCGCGTGTAACGCAGGCGCGGGGCGACGCTGGTTCCGCGCGCGTTGATGGGCAGGTTCCCCAACTGCTTGATGATCGCCTGCGAGGCGTCGCGGCCCAGCACGCCGCCGACGTTGAGGCGCCCGCCCCCGACGACGCCGTCCCAGCGCAGGTCCAGCCGATGAAATTGCAGCGCGCCGTCAAAGCCCAGTTCTTGCTTGAGCCCAAGTTCATCGGCCGAACCGAAGGCAAACACCGTCGCGCGCCCGGGCCCGAGGGTGTGGTCGATGCGCGCCTGGTAGTCCCAGTAGCCGAGTTTGTAATTCGACGAAAGCGCCGACACAAGCAGGCCGGTGTACGAGTAACGCCCGGCCACCGCGACAGCTCCCCGTCCGTTGTCCCAGGGCGCAGCGACGATGCCGCCGACGTCGATCAGGCGAAGGTCCGCCGAGGCGTGTACGCGATCGACGACCGGCGTGGCGGTGGTGCCCGCGACAATGCCCGCGATGTAGCGGCCGTAACGCGCCGGATATCCGCCCGGGTAAAAATCAACCTGCTGCAAGAAGAACGGGTGAATCACCGACGGCCCAAGCGCGAAGTGAAACAGCGCTGGCAGGCGGACGCCATCAAGGAAAAACCCCGTGTTGCCGGGGTTGGCACCGCGGATCGCGTACAGCGACAGGGGCCAGACGACCTGCGAAACGCCAGGCAAAGATTCGATGGCGCGAAATGGATCGCCGAACGATCCGGGCGTGCGAACCAATTCTTCTTCGCGAAGCGTGATTTTCGGTGCCTGCGTATCGGGTGCCACGACCACCGTCTGGTAACGCTCGCCGGTCAAACGCGGCAACATGCGAAAGACGTCGTCGGTCGGATGTTCCGCATCCGCGGTCAGAGCGACCGCGAGCGACTCGTGGCCGGGCACCTGGAATTGAACGTTGTGACGCCCGGGCTCCACCTCGATGTCGAAGCGTCCGGCAGCGTCGGTCTCGGATGCCGCCACGGCATCGACCGTCACCGAAACACCGGCCAGCAGTTCGCGCGTGCCCTTGGCCATCACGGTGCCCCGAATCCGTCCGCGTGGGCGCGGGGCGGGCGACGGAGCCACCGGATCGACGTGAATCGTCACAAGGGGGGGCACGCTGGCATCACCGACTGGCGCACCATCCCCGTGCAACCCGACGTCGGCGGGTGTCCCGGCGTCGGGCCGAGTTGCCGCATCCGACCCCGCAGGCAAGGCCAGCGCCAGCGCCAGAAAGTTAAGACAGGCCACCAGTGCCACGACGAGCTCACTTGAGGGACGAGAGCCACAAACCGTCGCGCGCGGAAGGTTGACGCTCGCGCACGACGAAGGCGATGCGGCCACCGAAGATGGTCACGTTGGACACGCTGCGGCCGATCAAGATCTGTTCGTTTTTTTCGACATCGCGCTGGACCAGATCACCCACCAGATCCTGTTGTGACACGCGCACGATGCCCACCACCCGCTTCGGGGTCACCGTGACATCGCGAATCGACTGGGCCACGCGGCGAGCGGATCCCGACTCGGGGTTGGCAAAAAACAGGTCGGGGCGATCGCGACCGTAGCGCGCCCAGAACACCAGAGGTTCGGAACCGGAAATAAAGAAATAGCCGCCCTGGCCACCGGCCGACACGTTGAATCCAAGCGGCGAGATCACGCGCGGTGGATCTACGAACGCGGCGTCCTGCACCAGCAGCGGACCTTCGCGCTCGATCGCGTCGGAGTCGGGGTCGGGCGCGATGTACAGGAGGAACTTTCCGTCGCCCGTGAAGGTGGGGTTGTAGGCGCGTAGGCCCAGCGCCCGCACGGGCGGATCCGCAGCGGGATTGAAGAGCGCCAGGCGGTTGCCGCTGTCGATGAAGAGTGCTTGCGCCGATTGCGGCCGGGGCATGATGCCGGTGATGTCGTGCAACCCGGTGGGCAGCACCAGCACCCGGTCGTTGTTCGTTTGCACGTTGAAATAGTGCAGCCGCGCGGGCACGTCGCCCGCCGCAGCTTCCACGTAGACAAACTCGCCGGCCGCGTTGAAGCCGCGCTCGCAGCAAATATTTGCTCCCGGGAGCAGACGTTCGCTGTGATCGTCGAAACGAAACACGATGTGACGAAACACGATCTGCTGTTGCAGGTTGACGTCCGAAACTTTCAGGATCGCAAGTTGTCCCGAAGGGCCGATGAACATGCGGGTGACGCGGGCCCGCAGGGTCTCCATTGGCCCGGTGGCCGAGTCGACGCGGCTCAGCGTCCGGTCATCGCCGGTCACGAAAAACAGACCCTCGGCACCGGTGAATTGCGTCAACCCGGAAATACCCTCGATGACGCGCTCGGCACCGTCGCTGCCACGCAAGTGCAGTTCAGGGTAGCCCCCGGTGGCGGCGGGACGCTTCCAGAAGAAGCGCGCACCAAAGACCGAATAGTCGGAGACGTCGGGAATGCTTTCGAGAATTTCGCCGTGGACGGAAAAGCGCGTGAGCGTTCCCACCGGCATCCCGCGCAGGGTGCGTTCGTCACGAACGGCAAAGTGGATGTTATTCTTGTCGATGGACAGGGGCCAGCGGTCCGACTTGTTGGCCAGGAGCTGCCGCTTTTCCGCAGTCTCCCAGTCGACCAGCCAGACGTTGCTGGTTCCACGCAAGCCGACGCTCGGCAGCGCGGTGCGCTCTTCGAGCCAAAGGTGGGGACGCCCATCGACGATCTTGAAAGTCGGCCGCTCGATTTGCCGCCCGGAAAAGGCCTGGCGTCCTGCAAGAATGCCGTATCCGAGAATGCTCGGATCCTCTTGCAGACACGCCGATCCGCAGACCCCGGCGAGCAGCAGGCCAGCGAGCCGCAGGTTCATGCGTCGCCCACGCGATCTTCGTCAGGGTCACCCAGCTCGACCGGGAACTTCCGGTTCATCTGCGCGTAGACGCGATCTTCGATTTCGAATTCGGTGTGCAGCGACAAGATGTCGGCACACAGATCAAGCGCGTCCTGCATCCGCGTGGCGCGCACGATCGCCTTGACCACCGGCACCTGGCGGGGTGCCATCGAAAAATCGCGTAGCCCGAGGCCGAGCAGGACCCAGGTCAGCGCGGGATCGCCCGCCATGTCACCGCACATGGCGACCGGCTTGCCCGCGCGCGCTGCGCCCTGCACGATCAGTTGCAGGAGGCGAAGGATCGCGGGGTGGAGCGGGTGGTACAGGTACCCAACGTGCTCGTCCTGGCGGTCCGCAGCCATCGTGTACTGGATGAGATCGTTGGTGCCGATGCTGAGGAAGTCGCACTCCTCCGCCAACAGGTCGGCGATGACCGCCGCGCTGGGCGTCTCGATCATGACCCCCACGGGTGCCGCCGGGTTGTGCGCCACGCCCTGCAGCGCCAGGTCCGCGCACACCGAGCGGCAGATCTCGCGCACGGCACGCAGCTCGGCAACGCCCGAGATCAGCGGCAACATGATGCGCAACGGGCCCGTAGCGGCGGCGCGGTAAAGCGCGCGCAGTTGCACCTTGAAGATGTCATGGCGGTGCAACGAATAGCGGATCGAACGCAGGCCCAGCGCGGGGTTGGGGCCAACCGGCATGCGCACCGCGTGCGGCATCTTATCGCCGCCGAGATCGAGCGTGCGAAACGTCGCCGGCAAACCGGCCAGGCTCTTGATGGCGAGAACGGCGTGGGCGACTTGCTCATCCTCCGAAGGTAGATCGGCGCGCTCGAGGTACAGGAACTCGGTGCGGAACAGGCCAATCGACTCGGCACCCAGTTCGACGGCGACGGGCACCTCTTCGAGCAGCTCGACGTTCGCCGCCAGGTGGATCCGAACGCCGTCCAGCGTCTCGGCCGGACGCAGGCGCGCGGCGGCAAGCCCTGCGTCGCGCGCCTGGTCGCGTGCTCGGCGCGCCACGCTGCGGGCCCGCGCGTCGTCGTCGGGATCGAGCACGACTTCGCCGCGCGTGCCATCCACGATGACGGTCATGCCAGGATGCACGTGGCGAACGAAGTCGGATACGCCCACGACCAGCGGCAAACCGAGCGCCCGGGCAACGATGGCCGTGTGCGAAGTTTTCCCGCCACCCTCGGTGAAAAAACCGCTGACCCCGACGCGAGCGAGCTGGGTGACGTCGGCAGGCGACAGATCGTGCGCGAAGACCACCGCACCGGATGGCACCTGTTCGTGCGCCGAGGCCTCCATGCCCACGAGGTTGCGCAAGATCTGCTCGCCCACCATGTCGATGTCGCTGCCCCGATCGCGGAAATAAGGATCTTCGATGCGCGCGAATACCGCCTGCATGCGGCCCATCGCTTGATGCACGGCCCACTCGGCCGAGACACGATCGTCGCGAATGAGCTTGCGCGTGGCTTCGACCATGTGCACGTCGGTCAGCATCAACCGATGCGCCTCAAGAATCCGGTACTGGTGGTCGTCGCCTTCCTGCGCGGCGAGCTGGGCCTGAATCCGCGCCAACTGGGCATCTGAACGCGCCAGCGCATCGGCCAGACGGCGCGTTTCACTCTCGATCTCTTCCACCCCAATCGCCCGCAGCCGCACCTCGACCTTGCCGCCGAGAAAGTGCGCCGCGCCCATCGCGGTTCCGCCCGAGGCCGCCACCCCCTTAACCCTGACCATCTGCATCCCCTCCCGCGCGCGGTTGGCCCGCAACGCCATCAACCACGCCTTCGTCAAACCCTCGATCAACGAGCGCGGCAAGCGCATCAAGCGCCGCCGGCGCATCTGGGCCCAGCGCCCGCACCTCCAGGCTCACGCCCAGCGCCGCCACCAGCGTCAGCAACCCCATGATGCTCTTCCCGTTCACCTGTTCGCCGTCTTTTTGCACGGTGATGTCGGACTTGAACGTCGCCGCAAGCTGGACAAACTTCACCGCCGCGCGTGCGTGCAGGCCAAGGCGGTTTCGAATCACCACCGTTCGCCGGAGCCCGCCACCGCCATCGTCCGCGCCGACCTGCGTCGCCCGTCCCTCCACTACGTCTGCCCCCCGACCACGACCTTTCCCGTCAACTCTGACCCGAGGCGGATCGAACGGCGACCAACGTCGCGCAGTTTTTCCGCGAGCGCCACCGGCGCAGCGTGGCACCGATCCATGGTCGTCATCTTGATCAGCATCGGAAGATTGACCCCACACAGCACCTCGACTGGACGCGTGCCGTCCATCATCGACATGGCCGCGTGAAAGGGCGACGAGCCATGCACGTCCACCAGAACCAGAACGCCAGCACCTAAATCAGCCTCGTCGCACGCGCGCGAAATACGCTGCACCATCGCGTCAAAAGCGTCGCCCATGTCGATCGACGCCGGCACGAGCAACGGAATCCGTCCCAGAATCGCGTGCGCCGCTGCCACCAATTCGTCGGCCGCGCGTCCATGGGTGACCACCACCACGCCCACCAGGGGATCCTGCTCTTTGTTTTGCGGCATTGGTCGGCGAAGGATACACGACGGTGGTCAGGCAAGCCCGTCCCATCCGCGACCGAGGTCGCATGGTGCCGTCATTCCACATCTTCGCCGAGGCGGGGTTGGCTTGCTTGCGCGAGCGCCTGGTCGAGCCGCTCCTGAAACTCGCGGGCCGAGTGGTGACCGCGCTGCTGCAGGAGGCGGTTGCGCGCCGCCACCTCGACCAATGAGCTGACGTTGCGGCCGGGACTCACGGGAATCCGCAACATGGGCACCGGCACGTCGAGGATGGGAAAGGTTAGCTGGTCGAGACCCAGGCGCTCCACCGCTTCGCCATCGTCCCAGCGCGACAACTCAAGCACGAGTTCAATTTTCTTTTCGTCGCGCACGGCCGCGACGCCAAACATGTCCTTGATGTTGATGATGCCCAGGCCGCGCACTTCCATGTGGTGTTTGATCAACGCGGACGCCCAACCGACGATTTGATCCCCGGCGAAGCGGCGGACCTCGACCAGATCATCGGCGACCAGGCGATGGCCGCGCATGATGAGTTCGAGCGCCGCTTCCGACTTGCCGATGCCGCTCTTGCCGAACAGCAGGATGCCAATCCCGAGCACGTCGACCAGGACGCCGTGCAGGCTGACGGTCGGGGCAAGCGCGAGGCCGATGAATTTTTGCATCGACGCCATGGCGATCGACGAAGCGATCGGGGTGCGCAGCAGCGGAATGCCGAGACGATTTGCAGCGTCGAGAAGATCCTGCGACACGTCCTGTCCCCTGGTCACGACGACGCACGCCGGATCAAGCGCGAGAAAGTTTTCGGTGCTGCGCCGGGCTTCGTCGGGCGGCAGGCTGGCCAGGTACGACATCTCGGTCACGCCCAGGATCTGGATGTGCTCCGGGTGAGGCTGCGGCACAAACCCCGCCAGCGCGAGGCCGGGCTTTTGCACTCGGTGCAGAATAATCGTGCGGTCGAGCCCTTGCTCGCCCGCCAGCAGCACCAGCTTCAGTTCGGCGCTCTCGCCCAAAAGGGCGCGAATCCTCAAGGTCGGAACGCGCACCGGCGGTAGCGTCGTCATCGCCAACTCCGCTTCAGTTCTTCGCGTCTTCTTCCAAGATCGCCTGATACATCGCCGCCGCATCGGGGGCGTCGACGAGACGCTGCCGACAGTCGGCGTCGCGAAACAACCGCGCCAGGCGGGCGAGCGCCTTGAGGTGCGTCCCGGTCGAAGAAGTGGGCGCCACCAGCATGAACACGAGATGCGTCGGTTTTCCGTCGAGCGAATCGAATTTCAGGCCCGCCCGCGATCGGCCAAGCGCCCCCACAAGCTGACCCACCGAGTCGAGCTTGCCGTGGGGAATCGCGATCCCGTCATCGATCGCGGTGGACATCAGGAGTTCGCGCTCTTCGAGGACGCGCTGCAATTCGCTGGCATCGATCCCCGCTTGCCGCCGGGCGAGGTGCCCGGCCAGCTCCGCCAGAACCGCATTCTTCGAGGTGGCCTGCAGTTCGGCCAGCACGAGATCCGGCCGAAGAAAGTCGATGACCTTCATGAAATAAATTCTGTGGGAGCGCCGCGCGAAGCGACAGGATCACGATGTTGAAAGACGCCCGCCGGTTTCGATCAGTCCGTAGTCCCCGTCCTTGCGGCGGTATACGACCGAAACCGACTTGCTGTCCACGTCGGCGAACACATAAAAGTCGTTTTCCAGGAGGTTCATCTGCATCACCGCCTCCTCGATGCGCATCGAGCGGACGGTGAACGTGTTCTCCCGGACGACGCGGATCGCAGGCGCGATGGGCGGCGTGACCGCCACGCGCTTCTTCTTGGCCGGGGCCTGGTCGATGACAGGCCGGCGCGGTTCGACCTCATCGGCCGAAATCACGCTTTCGCGGGCCGACGAGCTGGGGCCGCCGTGCGGCTTGTGATCGCGAATCTTGTCTTTCCACTTGCGCACCTGACGCTCGATGCGCGCGCCCGCCATGTCGATCGACGAGTACATGTCCTCGGTGGTTTCGCTCGCCTGGATCAGGATCCCGTTGGCGAGCGTGATCGAAAACTCAGCCGTGTGGTTGTGGCCGCGTTCGACCACGAAGGTCGCGTGGGCCGCGATGGGCTCGCGGTGAAAGTACTTGCGCACCTTGTCCATGCGCTCTTCCGCGTAATCGCGGACGGCCCTGGAAGCATCCATATGACGGAACGTGGTCGATAGCTGCATCCTTAATCGCTCCCTTCGCTAGAACATCTGACGCCGCTTGCTGCTGGGTAAAATTCTAAGCTGCTCGCGGTACTTCGCAACCGTCCGCCGCGCGATCTCGATCCCCTGTTCCGCCAAAAGTTCAACGATCTTCTGATCCGAATGCGGGTGCAGGTGATCCTCCCCACCAACGATCTGTTTGATTTTTAGCTTCACCGCTTCGGACGCGAGATCGTCGCCGTCGGTCCGCGTGATGCCCGAGTTGAAAAAATATTTCAACTCGAAGATCCCCTGGGGCGTGTGCACGTACTTGTGCGTGGTCACGCGCGACACGGTCGATTCATGCATGCCGATGTCTTCGGCCACGTCGCGCAGGATCAGCGGCTTCAAGTACGCGGGCCCCTTCTCGAAGAACTCGCGCTGAAAATTCAAAATCGACTCGGTCGCGCGCACGATGGTGCGCTGCCGCTGTTGGATGGACCGAATCAGCCACTGGGCGCTGCGCAGGCGTTCCTGAATGTATTCCTTCGCCTGCGTCCCGCCAGAAAGTGCGGCGCGGTAGAATTCCGAGATGCGCAACTTGGGCAAGCCGTCATCGTTGGCGACGACGAAGTACTTGTCGCCAATCTTGTGAATGTAGACGTCCGGCGAGATGTACGTCGGCTCTTCGTCGGTGTACTGCGAGCCCGGCTTCGGGTCGAACGTGGCGATCGCCTTGGCGGCTTCGTAGATTTCGTCGAGCGGCTGGTTCAAGTCCTTGGCGATGGCGGGAAAATTCTTCTTCTCAAGGTTGGACAGGTGCCGGGTGATCATGGCGATGACGATGTCGTCATCGGTGCCCACGAACTGCGCTTGCAGCAGCAGACACTCCTGCAGGTTACGCGCGCCCACGCCGGGAGGATCCAGGAGCTGCACCTTTTTGAGCACCGCCTCGACGAACTCAACCGTCACGCCAGCTTCCTCTGCGATCTCGGACAGCGGCTGGTCAAGGTACCCATCCGGCGTGATGTTGCCGATGATGAGCATCGCCACCGTCTCTTCTTCCGGTGGTATGTGCGAAAGCTTTAGCTGCCATTCCAGGTGATCGAACAGCGATGTCCCGCGCGTCAGCGTCGATTCAAGCGACGGCATGTCCTCCGAGCTGGCCGAACGCGCCGAGGGCATCGACGGCGACATCGCCTGATTTTCCAGGTACGTCTCCCAGTCGAAGTCCTTCACCGCCTCGTCCGAGCGGGTGTCCGCCTTCACCTCTGCGGTGGTTTCGACGTGCGCCTCGCCCGGTTGCGCCACCGGGGTGTCGGTTTCACCGACCCGCGCCGCGGCAAGATCTGCCGCCGCCTCGGCCGGAAGTTCGTCGTTCGCCGATTCCTTGGCCTGCTCGGCCGACGATTCGACCTGATCCTCGAGCACCGGATTTTCCAGCATCTCGTCGCGGATCATGTCGACCAGCTCCATGCGCGACAACTGCAGCAGCTTGATGGCCTGCTGCAGTTGCGGCGTCATCACAAGCTGCTGGGACAACCGGAGCGACTGCTTGATTTCCATCGACATGGTTTTGCCGGATTGGCGCTTCCCTATGTAACAGCCGACGGATCCGGCAGTCGCACGGTGCCACCAATCGCCGGACGGCGACGCTTATCCTGGCGCGCAAGAAGCGCGGCTGCGATGAACGACCGGAACAGCGGATGCGCATCCTTGGGACGCGACTTGAACTCCGGGTGAAACTGGCACGCCACGAAATAGCGATGGTCGGGCAACTCGACCAGCTCGACCAGGCTGCGATCGGGCGACAGCCCCGAGAACTGCAAGCCGTGTTGGGCCAGCCGCTCGCGGTACTCGTTGTTGACCTCGTACCGGTGGCGGTGCCGCTCGCTGATCTCGGTGACACCGTAGGCGATCGCAGCCTTGCTGCCGGCCGACAGCACGCAGGGCCACGCCCCGAGGCGCATGGTCGCGCCCTTCTCGGTCACGCCGCGCTGATCCGGCATGAAGTCGATCACGGGATGAGTCGGCGTGGGTTCGAACTCGGTCGAGTTGGCACCGCCAAGGCCCGCCACGTTGCGCGCGAACTCGATCACGGCGATCTGCATGCCCAGGCAGATGCCGAAAAACGGCACGCCGTTTTCACGCGCATACCGGGTGGCCGCGATCTTCCCCTCGGTGCCGCGCATGCCGAAACCCGGCGCGACCAGGATGCCGTCGATGCCGTCGAGCTTCGCGGCGGCGCCCTGCTTCTCGATTTCCTCCGAGTCGATGTGGTGCAGGTTGACGCGGCAGTCGTTGGCGATGCCGCCGTGGATGATGGCCTCGTTCAGGCTTTTGTACGACTCGACCAGATCGACGTACTTACCGACCAGGCCGATGTTGACCTCCTCGCGCGCACCCTTGAGGCGGGACACGACTTGTTCCCAGCCCGTCAGTTCCGGCGCACGCGACCAGATGTTGAGGAACTCGGCGATCCGGTCGTCAACGCCCTCCTGGTGGAAACGGATCGGAACCTCGTAGATGCAACCGACGTCCTCGGCTGAAAAAACCGCGTCGGTCGCCACGTTGGTGAACAGCGCGATTTTCTTCTTCAGCGCCGCGCCGATCGTTCGCGACGAACGGCACAACAAGATGTCGGGCTGGATGCCGATCTCGCGCAGCTTCATCACCGAGTGCTGCGTGGGCTTGGTCTTGAGCTCGCCCGCCGTGCCGATGTAGGGCACCAGCGTGACGTGAACGCTGATCGCGTTGCCCGTGCCGAACTCGAAACGCAGTTGCCGGAGAGCTTCGAGAAATGGCAACGACTCGATGTCGCCGACGGTGCCACCCACCTCGATGATCGCCACGTCAACGCCCGTCGCACACGCCAGGATGCGCGCCTTGATCTCGTCGGTGACGTGTGGAATGACCTGCACCGTGCCGCCGAGGTACTCGCCGCGGCGTTCCTTCTGGATGACGCTGAGGTAAATCTGACCCGACGTCGTGTTGTTGAGCTTGGTCGTGCGGCCCGATAAAAATCGTTCGTAGTGGCCGAGGTCGAGGTCGGTTTCGGCCCCGTCGTCGGTGACAAACACCTCGCCGTGCTGCGTGGGATTCATCGTGCCGGGATCCACGTTCAGGTATGGATCGAGCTTCTGGATCGTGACCTTGAGGCCGCGCGCCTCAAGCAACGATCCGATGGACGCCGCCGCCAGTCCCTTGCCCAGCGACGACACCACGCCACCGGTCACAAAAATCAGCTTCGTCTTTTTCGACGACGATCCTCTGACAGCGCCCGGCATGATGCGAAATCCCTCTCTTGTTTTGGTCGAGTGGGTGCGCGGGCCCCGAGCCGGACGACGCTGCCTCAACCCGGGGGGGCATTCTTCGCATCCGACCCGCATAAGTCAATGCGAATTCTCGGACGGACGTGTACCCGATGGCCATCTCATCTCCTCTCATTTCATCTACCCGGGGTTGCCGAGGTTGCCGGGGTCGCCGGGGTCGAAGAAACTGCGGATGCGTTCAAGCAACTTGCTGCGCGCATCGGCGGCGTGCGCGGCGCGGGATGAAAGTTCGGTGCCCTTCTGGTCCAGGGTGGCCTGGCGTGCCGTCAGGGTCGCGGAAAGCTGGTCGGCGACGTGCGGCCGCATCGTCAACAGCGTTTGAAAGCCCGGGTGGTCAATGACGTAGCAAGCCACGTCCGTGGCCGCGACACAGGTGGCCGCGCGTGGCTCCCCGGTGATGAGCGACATCTCGCCGAAAAACTGACCCGGGCCGAGGCTGGCCACCGCGGTCTGCAACGCGCCCTCGCCCAGGGTCACGCGCACTTCGCCGCGCGCGATCAGAAACATCGAGTCGCCCGCCTCGCTCTGCCGAATGATCGTTTCCCCCATGCCGAAACGAACTTCCTTCATCGCCCGCGCCAGGATGTCGCGGTCGGTCGCCGCCAGCGGTGCGAACAGCTCGGTGCGTTCGAGCGCGACGGCGCGCTGGGCGACCTCGCTGTCTGTGGTGTTGCGCCGCTTTTCTTCGCCCGCCTGTCGAACATAGATGGTGCGGTTGGACGAGGGGATCTCGAACCCGGCGCGTTTGGCTGCGTACCACACGCGCGTGCGCACCTCCCCCTCGACGTCGTTCTTGCGCGCGTAGTCGTCGATCCAGATGCGCAGAGCGTAGATCACCGCGCCGTCGCTCACCTCGATGGGGAACGCGTCGGGGCCGGGATCGGCCAGGACGCCCGGCGCACCACGCGCCGCTTCGACCAGAACTTTGCGCACGTCGTTGGGCGGATGGCGGGCGTGGAAGGGTTGTTTGATCCAGTGGCGATGGCGCGTCGATGGCCGCGAATAGTTGTACACCTCCTGCGTGGTGAGTTGGCTGTTGGGGATGATCACCGTGTCGCCGTCCGCCGTGCGCAGAACCGTCGAGCGCCACCGTATCTGCTGGATGCGGCCCGTGCGCTGACCGACCTGCACCCAGTCGCCAACCCCCAGCGCTCGATCCGTATTCAGGACGATGCCCGAGAACAGGTTGGCGATGGTGCTTTGCAAGGCGAAGCCGATGACCGCGGCGGTGACGCCGGCCGTGGTGATCATGGGAACGACATCGATGCCCCGGCGCGACAGCACGCCGACCAGCACAAGCCCGACGGCGATCAGCCCGATGAGATCCCGCAGCAGCGTCGGGAAACGCACGCCCAGGCGCAGCGGCAACACCTCGAACAGGGCCATCACCAGCGCACCCATCGCCCCCTGCGCGACGAAGAACGGCGTGAAGACCGCCAGCGCCCGGCCCGCGCCGGAGCCCCCTGCGCCGGCGGCGACGACGACCAGGCGCACGCACCCGAGCATGAGCCCGAGCACCAGCAAGCTCGCGGTCACCCGGCCGTGATGACGATCTTCGTCGGGCAGGAAGCGGCGCAGCGCCAGGACGAGCAGCAGGCAGCCGAGCGCCGTGCCGAGGCTCATCCACGTCCCGGTGAACGGGCTCGCGGACGAGAACGCGATGACCCGATCCCACAGGCTCATGCGCGCCCCGGACTACTGGTTGACGCCGCTGGCGAGGAAACCGCCATCCACCACCAGGATCTCGCCATTGATGAAGCTTGCCGACTCGGACGCGAGAAAAATCGCCGCGCCCTGAAGTTCACTCGCGCTGCCGAAACGCGCCAGCGGCGTGCGCATCAGAAGTTCGTGGCCGCGCGCCGTCTCGTCGAGCAGCTTTTGATTCAGCGCGGTGCGGAAGACACCGGGCGCGATGGCGTTGACGTTGACGCCATGCTTGCCCCACTCGACCGCGAGCGAGCGCGTCAGCGATCCCACGGCGGCCTTGCTGGCCGCGTAGGCCGCGACCTCGGACAGCGCAACAAACGTGT
>CAYSKR010000105.1:0-11365 GCA_964431675.1 uncultured Myxococcales bacterium | reverse complement strand
GTGTTGCCAGGAATCGGCTGCGTCCGTCACCATCGCTGGCCGCCGGCCAGAAACCGCACACGCCTCGAGCGGTGAGCAGCTTCTGTTCAACGATTCTCGCGAGGAGCTCAGTCCCGTTCGCGTACAGATCGCGCGCGGCGGGTCCAACCTTGGGGTCATCGAGGATCGCGGGGAAGCGCCCTTTGAGCTCCCACGCGGCGAAAAAGAACTGCCAGTCGATGCAACGCGCGATCTCGTGCAGCGGCGCGTCGTCAATGATCCGGCGCCCCAGGAAAGACGGCTGCGGCAGATCATCCCTTGCAAAAGCAATCGGCGCGCGGCGCTGGTTGGCATCGACGAATGAGACCAGGGGCTTTTGTGCCTTCCCGGCATGGACCGCGCGCAGGCGCGCTTGTTCAGCCTGGTTTTCTTTGTCGAATTTCACTTTTTGCGCGGGATCAAGCAGGGCAGACACCACCCCGACCGCGCGCGAGGCGTCGAGTACGTGGACCGTGCTCTCGCTATAGCGCGGCGCGATTTTCACCGCCGTGTGTTCGCGGCTGGTGGTGGCACCGCCGATCAGCAGTGGCACCGTCATGCCCCGGCGCTGCATCTCGTCGGCGACGTGGCCCATCTCGTCGAGCGACGGCGTGATGAGGCCGGACAACCCGATGATGGTCGCGCCCTTTTCCACGGCGCTGTCGAGGATCTTGTCGCGCGGCACCATCACGCCCAGATCGATGACCTCATAGTTGTTGCAGCCAAGCACCACGCCCACAATGTTCTTGCCGATGTCGTGGACGTCGCCCTTGACCGTGGCCATCAGGATGCGCCCACGCACGCTCGCCTGCGGATTGTTGGCTTTCTCGGCTTCCATGAACGGGGTCAAGTAGGCGACGGCCATCTTCATGACCCGGGCGCTCTTGACCACCTGGGGCAGGAACATTTTTCCGGCGCCGAACAGATCGCCGACGATCTTCATGCCGTTCATCAGCGGCCCTTCGATGACCGCGAGCGGACGCCCAAGTTTCTGCCGAGCCTCCTCGGCGTCCTGATTGATGAAATCAATCACGCCGCGAACCACGGCGTGGGCGAGGCGGTCCTCGACCGAGGCGTCGCGCCAGGCGAGATCGAGTTCGCGTTTCTTGCCCTCGCCTTTGACCCGTTCGGCCAGTTCGATCAGCCGCTCGGTTGCGTCGGGCCGACGGTTCCAGAGCACGTCCTCGACGCGCTCACGGAGTTCGGGCGGGATATCCTCGTACACACCCAGTTGCCCGGCGTTGACGATTCCCATGTCCATGCCGGCCGTGATCGCGTGGAACAGGAACGCGGTGTGCATCGCTTCGCGCACCAGATCGTTGCCGCGGAACGAGAAGCTCAGGTTGGAAACGCCGCCCGAGATCTTCACGCCCGGGCACGTCGCCTTGATGATGCGTGTCGCCTCCAGGTAGCTCTTGGCGTAGTCGTTGTGCTCTTCGAGGCCAGTCGCGATGGCGAGAATATTCGGATCGAAGATGATGTCCTTCGGATCGAAGCCCGCGCGTTGCACCAGCAACTTGTAGGCGCGCTGGCAGATCTCGACCCGGCGGAGTGTGGTGTCGGCCTGTCCCTGCTCGTCGAAGGCCATGACGACAACCGCGGCACCGAAGCGGCGAATCACCTGGGCCTTGTCCAGGAAATCCGCCTCGCCTTCCTTGAGCGAGATGCTGTTGACGACTCCCTTGCCCTGCAAGCAGCGCAGCCCCGCTTGCAGGACCGTCCACTTGGAGCTGTCGACCATGATGGGCAGGCGCGCGATCTCGGGCTCGCTGGCGACCAGGTTGCAGAACTTGGTCATCGCCGCCTCGGAGTCGAGCATTCCCTCGTCCATGTTGATGTCGAGGATGTTGGCGCCGCCGCGCACCTGATCCAGCGCGACGTCGAGCCCCGCCGCGTAGTCGCCGCTGGTGATGAGGCGGGCGAACTTGCGCGAGCCGGTCACGTTGGTGCGTTCGCCGATCATCATGAAGTTGGACTCGGGCGTGACCTTGAGGGTTTCGAGCCCCGACAACCGCGTGAAGGGGTAGGGATCTGCCGACGGGCGGCGCGGGGCCAACCCGGCAACCCCGGCCGCCACGGCCCGCACGTGATCCGGCGTGGTGCCGCAGCAGCCGCCGACGATGTTGACCAGCCCCGCCGAGGCAAACTCGCCCAGCAAGCCGCGCGTGGCGTCGGGCGTCTCGTCGTACTCGCCGAATGCGTTGGGGAGGCCCGCGTTCGGGTAGCAACTCGTGAATTCGCCGGCGAGCTGCGACAGTTCGGCCATGTACGGCCGCATCTCGCGTGCGCCGAGGGCGCAGTTGATGCCGACGGACAGCGGGCGCGCGTGCTCGATCGACGTGTAGAAAGCTTCCAGCGTCTGGCCCGATAGCGTGCGGCCACTGCGGTCGGTGATGGTCACCGAGATCATCAGCGGCACGCGTTGCCCGCGCGCGGCGAAGACCTCTTCCATGGCCACGAGGCAGGCCTTCAGGTTGAGCGTGTCGAATACCGTCTCGGCCAGCAACACGTCCACGCCGCCGTCGAGCAGGCCGCGGATCTGTTCTTCGTAGGACAGGCGCACTTGGTCGAAGGTCACAGCGCGAAAACCCGGATCGTTCACGTTCGGCGACAGCGAAAGCGCCCGGTTGGTGGGCCCGATGGCCCCGGCCACGAAACGCGGTTTTTCCGGCGTGCGCTGCGTCCAGCCGTCGGCCACCCTTCGTGCCAGCCGCGCCGCTTCGATGTTCAACTCATAAACGACGGGCTCGAGCCGGTAGTCGGACTGGGCTATCGACGTGGAGCTGAACGTGTTGGTCTCCACCATGTCCGCTCCGGCCGCGAAGTACGCATCATGGATGTCCGTGATGATGTCCGGGCGGGTGAGCGTCAACAGATCGTTGTTGCCCACCAAGTCGTGCGCGTGGCTGGTGAACCGCTGGCCGCGAAAATCCGATTCGCCCAGCTTGCGCCGCTGGATCATCGTGCCCATGGCCCCGTCCAGAACAAGAATCCTTCGGGCCAGTTCCGCGCGCAGTCGTGCTTCCGAGGTCGAGTGCGTCATGAGCAGCCGGATAACCTAGCGCATTCGCGACGGAACTGCGCTGTCTCCCTGTCCCCCTGTCCCCGTGGCCCTGCGTGGCCCTTCGCCTGCCGTAGACGCTGGCGGGACGGGCGAGTAAAGTCTCTCGTTTCGTCGTGAACGAAGTCGGAACCCAGCCTGGAGGCGCGCCGGATGGGCGCGAGTCGCAGGGGGCCTTGGCCCCTGCGGACGTTCCGCCTGTCGTGGCCGAAGAACTCGCGCTGCTGCGCGTGGTGCTTTCCCGGCTGGACACGCCGCAGAAGCGTCCGGCCCGCGTCGCGGTGGACGACCACGGGACGATGATCGAACTGCGCGACGCACTCGCCGAGGCCAAGCCCGAGGATCAAGCGTCGCTCATCGAACAGATGCACCGGGTCGAGGCGCTGTCTCGCCAGCGTGGCAAGGGCGACAGCCCGCCCGTCGATCGGCAGTCGCCATACTTCGGGCACTTGCGTCTGCTGGAAAACGGCAAGCGGCGAGACGTGCTCATCGGCCAGCGCGGATTTGTCGAGCCAGGCGGCGGCGTGCAAATCGTCGACTGGCGGAACGCGCCGGTGTCCAGGCTGTTCTATCGCTACGAAGAAGGCGACGGGTACGAAGAAGAGCTGGGCGATCACTGTGTCGAGGGCGAGGTGCTGGCGCGCCGCACGCTCGCGATCGTGGGCGGCGAGTTGCGCCGCGTGGCCAGCGCGCAGGGCACCTTCGTGCGCGAGCCCGGCACCGGACGCTGGCGCGAGATTGCCGCGCAGAAGTCGCGTCTGTCCGTGGCTCGGGACGGCAGCGCCACCCTGGTAAATGCCGCTGCCGACACCGCGAAGGCCGCCTGGCCGTCGGAAGTTGCGCCCGCTGATCGCAAACCGGGGCGGCTTGGGTTGGAGGCGGACGGTCAGCGCCGCATCGACCGATTCCTGCCGTCGATCGCCGCGCTCATCGATCCGCGCCAGTTCGAACTTATCAGTCGGCCCGCATCGGGTCTCATCGTGGTGCAGGGTTCGGCGGGCAGTGGCAAGACCACCATCGGTCTGCACCGCATCGCCTACCTGGCGTTCGCCGATCCGCGCCGCTTCCGGCCCGAGCGCATGCTGGTCGTCGTATACCAGCGCGCGCTGGCCACCTACGTCTCGGGCGTCTTGCCGTCGCTGGATGTTCCCGGCGTGCCGGTGATGACCTTCGCTGCCTGGGCGGCTGGACGTCGCAAAATGATGTTTCCCGCGCTCGACGTGGACATCACCGACGAGACACCGCCCGTGGTCATGCGCGCCAAGTCGCACGGTGCCATGCAGAAGATTCTTGTCGATCGGCAGGAGCAAATCGCCGCGTGGTGCCGGGCGTCCTTGAACACGGCACTGGCGGGGCGAGCGGAGGCCGGGGCGGCACTTGATGCATGGGATCGAACCAAAGGTCCCGTTGATGCGCGCGTGACGTCGTTCGCCATGTGGGTCAAGGAGGCGGAACTGTTGCCATCGACCCGCACCGGGATCGAGTCGGCGGGGACCACGATCCGTGCCCGCACGCGCAGCGTGGTCGGCGAGTGGTCGGCGCTGCTCACCGACCGGCAAGCGCTGGGCGCTGGGTTTGGTTGCCACGCTCCTTCATTGTTCAGCGCAGGGCAACTGGACGCCGTGCACCACTGGTGCGTCGAGCGCGAGCGCCTGCGCAACGGAACTGCCCAGGACGATGGCGACGTTTACGCGCTCGATGCCGAGGACGACGCGCTGCTGCTGCGGATCGCCCAGTTGCAGCGTGGCGCGGCCGCCTTGCCCAAGAGCGCCATTCCGTACGAGCACCTGATGGTCGACGAGGTGCAGGACTTTGCTCCGATTGAACTCGCGCTGCTGCTCGCCAGCACCACCGAGGCTCGCTCGGTCACGCTCGCGGGCGATACGGCCCAGGCGATCGCACCCGAACACGGCTTTTCGCGCTGGTCGGACATGCTCGATGATCTGGGCATCGCGCATGATCGGGTCGAACCCTTGCGGGTGAGCTACCGATCGACGCGCGAGATCGTTGAGTGCGCCACGCATGTGCTTGGCCCGCTGTCAGGTGACGTGCGTCCGGTCGCGCCGCGCTCGGGCGCGCCAGTCGAGTCTTTTGGTTTCGCCACCGCGGGAGAAGCCAGCGAGTTTCTGGCGCAGGCGCTCAAAGAACTGCTGCGTGACGAACCACTCGCCTCCGTGGCGCTGATTGCGCGCCACTCGGAGCAGGCGCGCCTTTACCACACCGCCCTGACCGCGGCCGAGGTGCCGAACCTGCGCCTGGTGGCCGATCAGGACTTCACCTTCAGACCAGGGATCGACGTCACCGACGTGCGTCAGACCAAGGGCCTGGAATTCGACATCGTGATCCTGCTGGACGTGAACGCCGCGTCCTACGCCGACGAAGAGCACGGCCGTCGCATGCTGCACGTCGCGATGACGCGCGGAGCGCACCAACTGTGGATCACCTACACCGGCGCGCCGTCGACGCTGTTGCCTGCAATGCTGCGATAACAGCCGCTCTTACGGACAGTTACCGCCACCTGCGAGGATCGGGAACGTTCCAAATCCCGGAGCTTGAGGGGGGGCCGCGATGGGCGTGACGACCGGCGGCAGTGGCACCGTGGTGCAGATTCCTGGACTGCTCTTGTCCATGAAGATGATGCGCTGGCGGATCCAGTACCTGAGGAACTGGATTTCGTCGGCCCAGGTGCCCCCGATGTAGTTATTGAGGAAGACCTTTTTGGGGATGTTCATCCACTTGGCCAGATCGCGCGCCTTGGCGGTGGCGATGTGCGCCCGGAAGGCCTCGATCTTGGCCTCGATGTTAGCGAGGTCGAAGGGTTTGCCCGGCTGACGCAGTTCGAGGTAGCGGCAGCGGGAGGCGTTGTGCAACTCAGGATCTCGAAAGACCGCTTTCCACGCGGGCAGGTCCGGCGGTGCGCCGTCGGATTTCGTCGAAGACAGGAACGTGGTGGTGCACCAGTGCGGGCTGCCCCAGTAGGCTTTGTCCATGTTGCCCCAGGCCGCATCCATGTCCCAGGGTGGCCCGACGAAGAACTTGCCGCCGTTTTGCGAGTCGGGCGGTTTCACCCAGAACCAGTTGTATCGGTAGGCATCCGCGCTGTTGGAGATCTCCTCGATGGCCAGGTGATCGAGGAAGCTCGTGGGGTCGATCTTGTCCTTGATGGTTGCCCATTTCGGCACCGCGATGATGGTGCGTTCAAGGTCGGACCAGGCCTTCGAGATGTACATCCGCTGCGGGCCGGTGATGTTGTCGCGGTGCGGGGAGCGGTAGGCCCAGTACGCGGGTAGTTGTTGAGTACCGACCTTGGCCAGTGGATCGACCTCCAGCCAGCTCCCCATCGGGCCTCCACGGTCACGGTTGGCCTCGAACGAGAAGATGTAGCCGCCGGTGAGGTCGCCCGTCGCGTCGAGGGCGGGCGCGGGAACATCGACCCGATTTTTGCCGCGCTTGATGCTCTCGACCAGGAGGTAAAGGCCGTTGTACATCCCGTTCAGGTAAAGCTCGACGTATCGGGTACGCTCGGCCCAGCGCCCGGCGGGCGCTCCGATCTCGCGTGCAAGCTGATAGGTCAGCGCGTTGCGCATGCAAGGCTTGTCCGAGTAGCACGAGTGCAAGATGAAGTCGGATCCCTTGGGGATCCCCAGGATGGAGATGGCCATGCTCATGCCCATCCCGTCGCGCAACTCGATGCCATAGGGCGTTTGCGCGTAGTTGTTCAGTGAGCTGAAGCCGTGCTTGTCGATGCCGAGCTGTCCTGACGCCGTGGGCGTCGCCGTTGCGATATTGGTCAGAGTACCGTCGTGATCTTCGATGAGCTTGAACGTCGCGTTGGTCTTGACGGCGCTGCTGAGCGTCCCGGTGTAGGTGATCATCAACACCGGCACGACTTTTTTCAGGTAGTCGAGTTCGCCGTTCGGTGGAATCACAACCGCGCCAGCCGCGCCGCCTGTGCCCGCAGCCACGCCGCCAGTTCCACCGGAGGTTCCGCCTGCGGCACCCGCCGTGCCGCCAGAGCCTGCTCCACCGGCAGAGCTGTCGGCCGCGCCGCCCCGGCCGCCTGCGGGCAGGCCACCTGTGCCGTTCGGCGTGCCCGCCGTTCCACCGTTTCGTCCGGCCGTCCCGCCCGATCCGGGAAGCGCGGGATCGTCGCCATTGCTGAGGCCCGCGCCGCAGCCCAATGCGATTAGCGAAATAACCAAACCCAACCCTGCTCGTCGTGAAACCATGGTCAAAGTCCCCCTCGCGGCAAAAACGAAACCTACCACAGATTTCGTCGACCATGAGATGAGGATTAAATAGGGAAAAATTCAGAATAGAATTCGCAGCGTCGCAGCGTCAGGGATGCGCGAGTTCTATGGGCCATTCCAGTGGGCGTGGACATCGAAGGTGGTCGGCTGCTTGGGCCGATCGGCAACCACGACCACCGCCAGCGTGGCGAGTACGGTCGCCGCGACCAGCCAACCCCACCAGGGTGGCCCCGGGCGCACGAGCTTACGGCTTGAGGCCGCCTGCGCTTGCGCTTCCGGCAGGTCGGTGCTGGCTGCCGGGGCGGTTGGCGGCGAGGCCAAGGGGCGCTTCTTTTCGCCATTCGGCGCTGGTGAAGCTCCCGGGGTGGGCATGGCAGCGAGGATGGCCACGTTGAAGTTGCTGGGATCGAAGGGTGAATCGATCGCCTCCTTGGCCAGCCCACCGCGCTCGGAGTCGAAAAACCACAGCCGCACCTGGTTTGCCGCGGTGGCGACCAAGACCACGAGCAGATCGGCGCGCGACAACTGCGCCAGCTTGGCCAGGCCCGGTGCCCGGCGCGCGGGATCAACGTTTCGCAGCGCACCGAGGGTAGCCTGTGCCTGGTCGAGCCGGTCACGGGTTCGTTCGACGAGGCGAAAGGCTGTTCGCATCGGCTGCTTACCAAGGTTGATGCGGCGAAAGGCCTTGTGAAACCCGTCCTTTTGCACCTCGATGTAGTGCAGTCCCGGCGACACCTTGAGGGTGCGCGGGGTCGTGCCATCGCCGTGGAAGTCGATTTGCACCTGCGCGTTGGCCGGCTCGCTGTCGATCTGCAACTCGACCTCGGCCGGCCCGGGCAAGGCCTTGTCGACATGGTTGTTCCACAGATCCACGGCCAGCGGGTCCGGGCGCAGCGACGTCAGCGCCCGCAAGCGGGCAGCGGCCGCGCCCAACTCCTTGGTCCGGCCCCGCTCGGCCTCGCAGGTTACGAGGACCACGTAAATGTCCTTGAGCAGATCGCGCTCGTCGTCGAACGGCAGGTTGCCGAGTGCCAGCGACTCTGCCAGCTCGGCGCTGGCTACGGCATCGGCGCATCGCCCGTCTGCTTGTTTGGCCACCGCTTCGTGGGCAATCCTGATCGCTGCCGCTGCCGGGCCTTCACCGGTGCCAAGCAAGGTCCTCATGGCGGGCTCGTCGAGGATGCGGGATCCGGGGCGCAGGCGCAGAATTTCGCGCTCGACCTGCGCAACCAGGCGAGGGTCGGCGTGCTGGTCCGACAGATCGACAACCGCGACGTGCGCGCCGTCGCCGGGCGCAGCGCGACCGTGCACTGCCCACAAGATCAACGTCGCGGCGACCAGGATCGGCGGCAGGCGGCGCATGGCTGCGGATTGTACGCGCTTGGCGGTTTCAGGTCGCGAAGAAGCGGCTCAACGCCCAGATGTCCCGCGCGCGCAAACCCGAGAAGCGAATGCCCATGCCGCGCCCGCTGCTGTCCGGCTGGGTCAGGGCCCAGCACACCTCGCCGCTCACCGTGATGGGCTCGGGGAGGGTCGGAATCTTGAAGGTCAGCGCGACCGGCGTTCGCGCCGGCACCGGCTCTGCGGTTTCCACGAACATGCCGCCGAGCGAGAGGTTCTTGGTGGTGGCGGTGCGCGTTCGTCCCGTCGCGCTGAGCTCCACCGGCACGCGCCGATCATGCCGCGGATCCGTGCGCCGGAGCTGGTCCCCCACGACCGAAGGTTTAGTCCCGAACCAGATTGGCTGCAATAAGATCCGTGACGCGCCTGACCCGTTCTGCCAGCGCAGTGGGGCTAACGCACCGAGGCTTCGATTTCCTTGGCTGCCTTGGCGACGCCGCTCAAGTCTTTCATGTAATCCCCTACCGCCACCAAGAACTCCGCGAGATCGTCGGCCTTGGCACCCTTGCGCGAGCGGCGACCGCAGCTTTCCCACGCCTGCAATTGACGCGCGTCCTCTTCGTAGAGCTTCTGGCGCGACGCCGCCCACGTGGCGGGTTTGGTGGGCTTGGAATCGAGTTGAGTCAAGAGCGGCCCGCAATCCTTGCGTACACTGGCCATGAACGCGACCGGATCTTTCTTGAAGCACCGATCCGCCAGAAACTCGAGCATGGCCTGGGTGTCCTTCATTTTTCCGAGGTCCGGGATGGCGCAGTAGAGAAACTTTTCGAACGCCACGCTTTCGGGCGAGGGCGCAGGGCTGCCGTGCCAGGCGTTGCCGTATTGCTGGATCAGCTGGTCCACGTCCTTGACGTCCTTGCGCCCCTTGACCTTCTCCGCGAACGATTCGATGCCAGTTTGCAGTTTTGCCAGCGCCGCGCGGTGCGCGCCCATGGGGGCGGTGAACTCCGGCGGGACGTCTGACAGGCCACCCATCGCCTGGCGGGCGCGCTCGATCTTGGGCACGCATTCGGTCAGCAAGTAGTCGGCGTACGACTTCTGCTGCGTGGCGTAGGCGGACTCGATCTTTTGTTGAATCTGATTGGCGTTGGCGAAGTTGTTGATGTCCACGTCGCTCGACATGATGCAATTCCAGAACGAGCCGGTTTCGCGCTTTTCCAGATCGGCCCAGCGCTCGAACACGGCCAGTTTCTCCGCCGCGGCACTTTTCTTCGCGCGATCCTGGGTCAGCTTCACGCCGACGACGGCGGCGGCGACGAGGCCGATGACGATGTAGACGAGACGCGCTCGCTTGTTCATGGTTACAGCGACCTTTTACCAGAGTGTTTGCTGAACACCGCCCAGGACTTGAGCGTATCAAGCGCGACCTGGAGCTGATAGTCCGCGAGGCGTTTTTTTTCGCGCGGGCGCTCGCCTTGTTCATTCCTGAGGTGGCGCTCGAAACTTTGTTCGCGCTGGATGTCGTCGCCCGTGGGCTCGATCGGCGGCGCGGTCGCAGCGACCTCGATGTCGGGCACGATGCCCTGACTCTGAATCGATCGTCCGCTGGGCGTGTAGTAGCGCGCCGTGGTCAGCTTCAGGCCGCAAGGTTTATCCCCGCACCCTTCAATGGTCATCACTTGCTGCACCGACCCCTTGCCGAACGACCGCGTGCCCAGAACGAGGGCGCGCTCATGATCTTGCAGCGCGCCCGCCACGATCTCGGCGGCCGATGCCGTGGCACCGTCGACCAGGACGACCATGGGAAAACCGGTCCAGGTGCCGCGGGAATGGGCCATCTGCCGGTCGAGTTCCTTGCCGCCCTTGCCAACCGTGCGAACGAGCAACCCTTCAGAGATGAAGCGATCGGCGACGCGGACACCCTGGTCGAGAAGGCCACCGGGGTTGCGCCGCAGATCCAGAATCAGGCCGCGCAGGCCGCCCGTCTTGCTGGTCTGCCGCTTGAGGTCTTCGAGGGCATCGACCAGCTTGGCGTCCGTGGTGGACGCGAAAATGCGCAGCCGCACGTAGCCATAGCCAGGCTCGATGAGGTGCCCTTCGACCGCCTTGATTTCGAATTTTTCGCGCTTGATGCGGAAAGTGATGTCGCGATCGCGACGCCGCACGGTCAGGACCACCTCGCTGCCGGGCGGTCCCTGGATGCGCGAGACGACCTCCTCCCATTCCAGCGACGAGGTGTCCGTGCCGTCGATTTTGACAATGACGTCGCCTGGCTCGATGCCGGCGCGGAACGCGGGTGACCCTTCGATCGGCGACACCACCAGGGGGCCGCGCTTGCTTTTCTCGATGTCGATGCCGACGCCGGTGATTTCAGACTCGCCCTCGGTTTCGCGGCGCAGGCGCTCGTACTCGCCTGGATCCATGAAGCGCGAGTGGGGATCAAGTACATCCGTCAGGCCACGCGCCGCGCCATAGACGAGATCCTCTTCGGCTATGTTTTCGACGTAGTGATTTTCGATGAAGGCGAGGACTTTGGTGAAAACCCCCAGCTTGCGATAGGGGTCGAACCGGCCGGCCCACAGTGGGCTGCTACACACCAGTCCCGCGGCAAAAGCGCAGGCGCAGGCCAGGGTGCCCAGGACCACGCGCGAACCAGGGACGGATCGTTTCATGTGGGGCATTGTAGCAACGTGTG
>CAYSKR010000104.1:0-8303 GCA_964431675.1 uncultured Myxococcales bacterium | reverse complement strand
CGTGGCGAAGATCGGGTACTGCAAACATCATTCTACCGTCGACAGCTTACACGGTGTTCGCGCTCCTCGGGCAGCGCGGTTTGGGCGAGCACCGCCGGATGATGCCCCTCGGACATCGCCTCGGTTTGACCGCCCTGCTCGCGCGTGGTACCGCAGATCCAGGATGAAGCAGCGTGTACGCCCAGTGAAACCGTCGCCCGAGGACGTGCCCAGGTTCACCCCGCGCGCCTCGCGCGTCGAAACGGCGCAAGTTGTCTTGCCTGGCCTGACCAACGCGCACGGAACGATTTTCGGCGGTATCTTGATGCAATGGATCGACATCGCGGCGGCGATCGCGGCGGCCCGCCACGCCCAGGGACCGGTGGTGACCGCCTCGATGGATCGCCTTCACTTCCTGCGGCCTGTGCGCCTCGGCGAAGTCGTGATTGTGCAAGCGCAGGTCAATTTCGCCGCCCACACCTCGATGGAGGTGGGCGTGCGCGTCTTCACCGAGGATCTGCGTTCGCGCACGCGCCTGCAAGCCACGCGCGCGTACTTGACGTTCGTCGCCGTGGACGAGGCCGGCCGACCACGGCCCATTCACGAACTGTTGCCAGAGACGGCGAACGATCGATACCGGGTCGACGCCGCCGCCAGGCGACGGACCATGCGCCTGCGCGAGCGGCGGGCCATCGAGCAGCGGCATGGCGAGTGACGTCGAACTCCTGACCGCCGTCACGACCGGCGTCGCGCTGCTTGCACCCGGCGGCAAGGAAGTCCTGCGGTGCTCGGGAGCCGATCGCGTGTCGTTCCTGCACCGAATCGTCACCAGCGACGTGGCGGGCACCGCCGTGGGGCGGGGCTGTCGCACCGCGCTGCTGACGATCAAGGGCCATGTCGTGCATGAGCTGCGCGTGTTCGTCGCCGCCGACGAGGTGCGCATCGTGGTCGGTCCAGGGGAGGCCGCGCTGGCCACCGCAGCTCTGGCCCGCTATGCGATTGCGGACGACTTCCTGGCGGTGCCCGACGCGGCCACGTCGACGCTGGCCCTGCTTGGTCCGCAGGCGGCGGAACCCCTGCTTGCCGCAGGCGTTGCGCCGCCGACCAACCTGGTCACGATGCCGCTGTGGTCCCACGTCGACCTCGATACGCGGGACTTCGGCGAGTTGTGGCTCGTGCGGGCGCGGGCATGCGGTTCCGACGGCCTGTGGTTGTTTGGCCTGGACGACGGCATTGGGGCACTGACGCGCAGCCTCACCAAGGATGGTGTGCCATCACTGCCCGCAACTCTCGCCGAGGCGCTGCGGATCAAACACGGAGAGCCCAAGCCGGGTGCCGAAATTACCAGCGACCACTTCCCGATGGAGCTCGGGCTTGCGAACACCATCGCTCACGACAAGGGGTGCTACCTCGGCCAGGAACCCATCGTCCGCATCCGCGATCGGGGCCGCACCCACTGGCGCATGGTGGGACTGCGTTTCTCGGGACAGGTCCTGCCTCCAGCGGGAGCTTCGATCGAGAGTCCCCGAAAGCCAGGCGCCGGAACCGTGACCAGCGCCGCCTTCCTGCCGGGCGAAGGCGGGGTTGCCCTCGGCCTACTTCACGCCGCCGTGCCCGACAACGACGAGGTGGTGTTGATGCACAGCGATACCAACATCCCGGCACGAGTTGTGTCCGTTTTGCCCAGCGTTTAGGTGTGCCGACGGTTCAGCTTGACACCCGGCGCTACCTTTTCAATAGTCCCGCGCGATGGGAAAGCACGACAACCGCCGTTCGATGAAGATGCGCCGCCGAGTAAAGCAGCGAAAGAAGCTCGCGCGCGTCAAGCAGCACAAGGCCGAGCGCAAGGCCACGCGCAGCCCGGCTCCGGCCAAGGCCGGCGCGAAAAAGTCCGCCAAAAAAGAGTAGGACGAGGCGGCGGTCGTGCTGATCGCGAGCCGGGATCCAGACGGAGCGGCCACTGCACTGATGCGGCAGTACCTGGACGTCAAGTCCAGAGTGCCCGATGCCATTGTCTTTTTTCGCCTCGGTGACTTCTACGAGATGTTCTACGAGGACGCGACCTACGCGTCCCGCGTGTTGTCTCTGACCCTGACCACGCGCGACAAGGGCAAGGAAGACCCGGTGCCGATGTGCGGGGTGCCTCATCACGCCGCGCGTGGCTACGTGCAAAAGCTGACCGAGCTTGGCCATCGCGTCGCGATCTGCGAGCAGCTCGAAGACCCCAAGATGGTCAAGGGCATCGTCAAGCGCGACGTGGTCCGCATCATTACCCCGGGCGTGGTGCTCGACGAGGAATCGCTCGACCCGCGAGCACCAAGCTACGTGGCCGCGGTGTCCGGGGAGGCGCGCAGCGGTTTCGGGCTGGCTTTTCTCGACCTGACGACCGGTGACTTTAGAGCCACGTCTGCGGCGTCAACCGAGGCGTTGATCGACGAGCTTGCGCGTGCCGAGCCGCGCGAACTGATCGTCCCTGAGGAGGATCCCGACCTCGCCAGGACTCTGCGCCGCGCTTACCCTCGCGTCCCTCAGTCGAGCGTGAGGACAAGCGACGAGGGCCAGCCGGCCAACTTTCTCGCCACGACGCTGGGAGCCGACGTCGACTCCGACGAATTGGCCCGCGCACCGCAGGTCGCCCGGGCCGCCGCTCGCGTCTTGCGCTACGTCAAGGCAACCCAGCGCGATGCGCCGCTCCCGCTTCATCGACTGACCATCTTTCACAGCGACAGCACGCTCGTCATCGATGAACAGGCCCGTGCCCACCTGGAATTGACCGAGACCATGCTCGACCACCGCCGAACCGGCTCGCTGCTCGATGTTCTCGACTGCACGCGGTCCGCCATGGGGGCGCGGCTCTTGCGGCGATGGCTGCTGTTTCCCCTCATGGACATCGCGACCATCCGACGGCGCCACGACGCGATCGAACTGCTGGTTGCAAACCACGAGGTCCGCGACGCGGTCCGCGCGGTCCTCGGCGACATTTCCGACGTCGCGCGCCTCGCCAGCCGCGCCAAGTTGGGCGTCGCCACACCGCGCGACCTCGTGGCGCTTGGCCGATCCCTCGGTCGCGTTCCCGATCTGGCGCGCGAACTTGGCCGGGCGCGCGGCGCAATCGCCATCGCGTCCGACGAACACGCCCTCTGCGTGGGGGATGACCTCGGAGCCGACCTTGCAAGACGCATCGCCGAAGCCTTGAGCGACGATGCACCGGGCACGACCAAGGAAGGCGGATACATCCGAACCGGCGTGTCGGTGGAGCTCGACGAGCTACGTTCCATCGCTGCGGGCGGCAGGGATCACCTCGCCGCGATCGAGGCACGGGAACGCGAACGGACGGGCATCGAGACGCTCAAGGTCAAGTACAGCGGGGTGTTCGGATACACCATCGAGGTCACGCGCTCGCGCCTCGGCAAGGTACCTCCGGAGTACGTTCGGAAGCAGACGGTCGCGAACGCCGAGCGCTTCATCACGCCGGAGCTCTCCGACCTCGAGCACAAGATCCTCACCGCTGACGAGCGCAGGGTCGCACTCGAACTGGAGATCTTCATCGCGCTGCGCGACGGCATCGGCGCGGCGTTTGGTCGCTTGCAAGCGCTGGCGGAGCGCGTCGCGGCCGCCGACGTCCTGGCGGCGCTTGCCGAACTGGCCCACCGCCAGGGGTACTGTCGGCCCGAGGTCGATGACGGAAGCGTGATCGACCTCGGCGATAGTCGGCACCCCGTGGTGGAGCGCCTCGTTGCGGCCGGAAGCTTTGTCCCAAACGATGTGCGCGTCGACACCGACCAGGAGCAGATCCTGCTCGTCACGGGGCCCAACATGGCGGGCAAGTCGACCCTGATTCGGCAGGTCGCGCTCACCGTGATCCTGGCGCAGATGGGCAGCTTCGTGCCGGCGCGGCGCGCCCGCATCGGCATCTGCGATCGCGTGTTCACCCGGGTCGGCGCCGGCGACAACCTCGCACGCGGCGAGTCCACTTTCCTCGTGGAAATGCGCGAGACGGCCCACATCTTGCGCCACGCCACCCGCCGCAGCCTCATCGTGCTGGACGAGATCGGCCGCGGCACGTCCACCTACGATGGGGTGTCCATCGCGTGGGCCGTGGCCGAACACCTGCATGATCGGCTGGGCGCGCGGGCCTTGTTTGCGACGCACTACCACGAGCTGTGCGCGCTCGGGGATCTGCATCCGCGGGTGCGCAACGTCAGCGTCGCGGCGCACGAATGGCAGGGCGACATCGTGTTTCTGCGCAAGTTGATGCCCGGTGGAGCCAGCCGTTCGTTCGGAATTGAAGTTGGCAAGCTCGCGGGTTTACCACCCGAAGTTCTTGCCCGCGCTAGGGCCATTCTCGGAACCCTGGAATCCGGACGGCCAGCGCCAGGAATCCCCCACCCAGTGGCACCCGGCCGCGGCGTGGCCCCCCAGCTGGGACTCTTCGAGCCGCCGAGCTCAGCGGAAGCCCTGCGCTGGAAACAAATCGCCGACGCGGTGGCCGGACTCGACATGGATGAATTGTCACCACGGGGAGCCTGGGATCTGCTCGCGCAGTTGCGAAAGGAGTTGACGTCCGAGCTTTCCTGACCACGAAAGCGGTGCTAGAAACACGCTGCGTTCCTGCAGGGCAGGAACCGAGGAGCAACGCGCATGAAACCACTTGCCGTGACGCTGGGTACCTTGGGCATGTTCGTGCTGGCGACGCACGCAGGCGATGCTCACGCCGTGACGAAGAAACCCGCCGCGAAGACGGCGAAGGGCGCAACCAAGGTGCCACTGGCCTCGGCGGCGGAGATCGAGAGGCTCAAATTCGGCTTCAAATGGGGCATGACTCCCGATGATGTGGCAGGGAAACTGACCGAGCGCATCGAGGCCAGCTACCAGGATCGGCTGCAAAAATACGCGGCGGACCCGACGCGGTACGACCGGCTGCAAAAGCAGCTACGCGGCGAGTTGGAAGGGGTCAAGAAGAACCTGGTCAAGTTCGACGGGCAGAAGTCCGGATACGACGTGTCGATCATCGATCAGGAATTCGGCCAGAAGACGAACGAGTCCATGCTCATTGCCAAGGAAGAAACGGCGACCCGCTACTTCTTTTTCCACGACGAACGCCTGTACAAAATGTTCGTGGCGTTCGACAAAGAAATACTGAAGGGCAAGAGCTTCGACGAATTCAGCAAGCTCATGCAGGCACGTTTCGGCAAGGCAGCAGCCGGATTTGTGGACGTGGCCGTTCGCGGCGGGATGGACCGAAAGCTGGACCACTATAGCTGGAGTTCGGGCGGCGGCGACGGCCTGCGGCTGGTGGATAGATCCGAGTTCTACGACGTCTACTGCCTGGCGTTGTACGACGCCCGCGTCGCGGGCGACCTGACGGCCGCGCGTCGAGCCGCGAACCCAGTCGCCGACAAGCGTGACTCGCTGGTGGATGCTGTCACCACCACTGGTGCCGCCGGCGACAGCAACGACAACGTCATCGATCGCATCGTCGGCACGACCGTACACAAGCCCGGCGAGGGGCCACAACATGCCGACATCGTCGTGCCGCGGACCGCGCCGGCCCAGGGTGCCAAGACACCGAGCGGGGGCTCGCGGCCCGAGGCGAAAAAGGGCCTCGAACCGTAGCGGCCGGAGATAAAGCGGGCCCCATTGGCGATGATCGACCCGGAAAAGCAGCGCATTCAAGCAGAGGACGCGCGCACAAAATACTGGAAGCGGTTTGGGCCGTACCTCGCCGAACGCCAATGGGGCACGGTGCGGGAAGACTACTCGCCCGACGGATCCTGCTGGGATTACCTTCCCCACGACCACGCGCGCAGCCGCGTGTACCGCTGGGGAGAGGATGGACTCCTCGGCCTGTGCGATCGCCAGGGGCGGCTGTGTTTCGCGCCGACGCTGTGGAATGGACGTGATCCGATCCTCAAGGAACGGCTGTTTGGCCTTGGCGGCCCTGCGGGCAACCACGGCGAGGACGTCAAAGAACTCTATTACTACCTGGACTCGACGCCGACCCACTCGTACCTTCGCGCGCTTTACAAGTACCCGCAGGGCGAATATCCGTACCAGCGCCTCGTGGAAGAGAATGCGCGCCGCCCGCGCACCGAGCCCGAGTTCGAGCTCACGGACACCGGGTTGTTCGACGAAAACCGCTATTTCGACATGCAGGTCGAGTACGCGAAAGCCTCTCCCGAAGACATCGCCATCAAGTTCACCATCGACAACCGGGGCCCCGATGCCGCGCCGCTCTGGTTCCTGCCGACCTTGTGGTTTCGCAACGTCTGGTCGTGGGGCCGCAACGGGGAAGGCTACGGCGAGCGGCCGCGCGTCCGACTAGTTGATTCGGCTGCCGTCCAGACTGAGCACGTCCACCTCGGTGCCTACGTGCTGCGGGCCGACCGTGCCGAAGTGACCGGGGTCGCCCGCGCTGTCGCTCCACAGCCAGACTGGCTCTTCACCGAGAACGAAAGCAACAACCAGCGCCTGTACGGCGTGCCGAACCGGATTCCTTACGTCAAGGACGCGTTTCACGATTACCTCGTGTCCGGCAAGAAAGACGCCGTCAGCCCCAGCAAAGAAGGCACCAAGGTAGCCGCGCTCTATCACCTGAATATCCCCGCCGGCGGGCAAGCGATCGTCCGACTGCGCATGGCGCCGCCCGGCGAAGCAGGAGCCACTCGGGCCGCGGCGGCCGCCCTGCGAGAAGTCGACGAGGTCGTGCAAGCGCGACGTTCCGAGGCCGACGTGTTTTTTCGCGGCCTGCGCAAGACACCCCAGGGCGTGCAGGAAGCTCTCGTTCACCGCCAAGCCTACGCCGGTCTGCTGTGGTCGAAGCAGGTGTATCACTACGACGTCAGTGCGTGGATCGAAGGCGATCCCGGCCACCCTCCCCCACCTGACCACCGGAAGGTCGGGCGCAACCACGAGTGGCGTCACCACTACGCCCGCGACGTGCTGTCGATGCCCGACAAATGGGAATACCCATGGTTCGCCGCGTGGGATCTCGCATTCCACATGATCCCGTTCGCGCGCATCGACCCGGCGTTTGCCCGCGAGCAACTCGTTCTCCTGCTGCGCGAATGGTACATGCATCCGTCCGGGCAAATCCCGGCCTACGAATTCGCGTTTGGCGACGTCAATCCGCCCGTGCACGCCTGGGCGGCGTGGCGCATCTACAAGATAGCAGTCGGCCCCGACGGCAAGCGTGACGTGACCTTCCTGGAGCGTGTCTTCCAGAAACTGCTGTTGAACTTCACCTGGTGGGTGAATCGCAAGGACGCCGACGGGAAAAATATCTTCGCCGGGGGCTTTCTTGGCCTGGACAACATCGGCGTGTTCGACCGCTCGCAAGCCCTGCCCACCGGCGGGACACTCGAGCAGGCCGACGGAACCGCCTGGATGGCGTTTTACGCCGCCACGATGCTGTCCATGGCGCTGGAACTGGCGCGCACGAATCCGGCGTACGAGGACATGGCCTCGAAATTCTTCGAACATTTCGTCGGCATCTCCGATGCCATGAACACCCTGGGCGGAACCGGTCTGTGGGACGAAACCGACGGTTTTTATTACGACGTGCTTCACGTCGATGGAAAAGCCACGCCGCTGCGCGTGCGATCCATGGTCGGTCTTCTGCCGCTCATCGCGGTCGAGGTGCTGGAAGCCGAGCTCATCGACCGGCTGCCCGCGTTCAAACGCCGCATGCGCTGGTTTCTGGAGAATCGGCCCGAACTGGCCCGTCAGGTCACGTTCGGCGACCACGAGCGCGGTCACGTCTTGCTGGCGGTCCCGTCGCGCGAGCGGCTCATCCGCTTGTTGCGCACGATGCTCGACGAGGGCGAATTTTTGTCGCCTTTTGGTCTGCGCTCCATGTCGCGGATCCACCGTGATCGCCCCTACCGCTTGCAGCACGCGGGGCAAGAATTCCGGGTCGACTACGCGCCAGGAGAATCAACGACAGGCCTGTTCGGGGGCAATTCGAACTGGCGCGGCCCCGTCTGGTTTCCGGTCAACTACCTCATCATCGAAGCGCTGCAACGCTACCATCATTACTACGGAGACAGTTTCAAGATTGAGTGCCCGACGGGTTCAGGCCGGTTCCTGACCCTACAGGGGGTTGTGCATGAGCTTGCCCTGCGCATGACCAGGCTCTTCCTGCCCGATGCCGGGGGCGCGCGGCCCTGCCACGGCGGTGAAGGTCGGTACGCCAAAGACCCAAACTTTCGTGACCTGGTGCTGTTCCACGAATACTTCGATGCCGAGAGCGGTCGCGGCCTGGGCGCCAGCCATCAGACCGGCTGGACCGCCCTGGTCGTGCGCTTCCTCGAGGACACCGCGCG
>CAYSKR010000103.1:0-26106 GCA_964431675.1 uncultured Myxococcales bacterium | reverse complement strand
GGTGCATAAGATCCCGGTGACCATCCTGTCACGGTGTCAGCGCTTCGACCTCAAACTCATCCCGACCGTGCGCTTGGTGGACCACCTGCTCGGGATCGCCGCCGCTGAAAAAATTGCCGCCGACAAGGAAGGCATACGCCTGCTGGCCCGTCAGGCGGCCGGCTCCGTGCGTGACGCGCTGTCCTTGCTGGATCAGGTGATTGCGTTTGCGGGTGGCGAGCGGCTCGATGCGGCGCGGGTGGCGGCGGTGCTTGGCGTCGCCGACCGCGGTTTGCTTCTCGCGATCACCGAAGCGATTCTTGCCCACGACGCGGGTGCGGCGTTGCGGCACCTTGCCCGCGCGCTCGATGCCGGCACGGACCTCGTCCAGCTTGGGCGCGCGCTGCTGGCGCATCTGCACGACGTCGAGATTGCTTCGCTCGTCGAGGAGGCCGGCGATCTGGTGGACGCGACGCCGGAGGAGTTGCAGGAGGCGAAGGCCCTGGCGGCCCGGGTGCCGCGCGGCTCGTTCAGCGCGTTGTTCGATCGCTGGGCGCGAGCGGTCTACGAAGCCGGCCATGCGCAGACGCCCCGCCTGATCCTGGAGATGGGGCTGGTGGACCTGTGCTTCACGGAGCCGATGCAGCCGCTCGGCGACTTGTTGCGCCGCCTGCACGACCTTGAGGTACACCTGGGCGAGGGACTGCCCGTCGGCCGAGCTTCGCCGCCGCTGCCCGCCGCTTCCGAGCGCCCACCACAGCAGGCCGGTGGGAAGGCTGCCGCGCGCGTACCGCAACCTCCCGTCACCGACGCGGGCGAGTTGCTTCGTCAGATCAGGCACGAGCTTTCCAACCGCCCGTCGCTCGCCGCCGCGCTCGACCACGCCGAGATCCTGGGGATCAGCGAGGGCAAGCTGTCGTTGCGTTTCGCCAATCAACTCACCTTCGACCAGGCGCAACGCGGCAAGGCCGAGATCGAACGCATCGCCTCGAATCTGGCCGCCACGCCCGTGCGCCTCGATGCGGTGATCGGGACGACTTCAGACGCACCGGTGAAGAAGTCCGAAGTCGCCCGCGAGGCCGACGAGGCGGCGCAAGACCGCAGCCGACGAGAGGAAGAGGCACGCCAGCACCCGATGATTCGCAAGGCACAGGATCTGTTCGGCGTCACGGCCAGGGAGATCAAGACCGGATGATGCGCGGGGATCGGGCGTGACCGCGGGGCCGCTGCAGCGCCTCATCCAGCAACTGGCGAAGCTGCCGGGGGTGGGCAACAAGACGGCCGCGCGACTGGCGTTCCACATTCTGCGGGCACCGCCCGAGGACGCGCAGGATCTGGCCGCAGCCATCGGCGAGGTGCGCGGCAAGATCAAGCTGTGCAGCGTGTGCTGTGATTTTGCGGGCGAGGATCCTTGTCCAATCTGCCGCGACGCCCGTCGCGACGGGTCGGTGGTGTGCGTGGTGGCGCAGCCGCAGGACGTGATCGCGATTGAACAGGCGGGCGGGTTTCGCGGCCGCTACCATGTGCTGCACGGCGTGCTTTCGCCCCTGGATGGCGTGGGGCCGGACGATCTGCGCATCGATGCGCTGGTGCGGCGCTGCGGGGCGGCGGTTGCCGCGACCGCGGGAGAAACCGTCATCCGGGAGGTCATCGTGGCGACCAACCCCAGCGTCGAGGGCGAGACGACGGCGGTGTACCTGGCCAAACTCTTGCGACCCCTGGGCATGCGGATGTCGCGCATCGCCACCGGGGTGCCGATGGGCGGGGAGCTTGAATATGCAGATCGGGCGACCCTGGCGCGCGCGATCGAAGGGCGTCGCGATTTTTAAGGCTCCCTGGTACTTGAGCTAGCCCCTGTAAG
The DNA here is from genome assembly GCA_964431675.1 of uncultured Myxococcales bacterium. Taxonomy (GTDB): domain Bacteria; phylum Myxococcota_A; class Polyangia; order Fen-1088; family Fen-1088; genus CAYSKR01. The sequence goes on along the minus strand of CAYSKR010000103.1, from coordinate 24,266 downwards.
GATGTTAATGGTGGGCGACCGCGCGCGCGGGCACAGCAAGCAGAGCAGGCAAGGAGAACGATGGCCGGTCCCGATGTCATGTTTCCCGAGGAGCAGAAGCAGATCGCTTTCTGTTGCCAGCGGCTGCACAGAGACGCCAACGCCAAGGCGGTGCTGCTCATCGGGCGGGACGGTGAGCCGATCGCCGACGCGGGCAACGTGTCGGAAATCGACGTCACGTCGCTGTCGTCACTGACCGCGGGCAACGTGGCCGCCACGGGTGGCATCTCGAAGATCCTGCGCGAGAAGGATTTCACCAGCCAGTACCACGAGGGTGAAAAGACCCACGTCCACATCACCTTGGTGGCGGGCCGCGCCATCCTGGTGGTGTTGTTCGACGAGCGATCCTCGCTGGGCCTGGTCCGCTTGCGGGTAAAAAAAGGGACCGAGGAGATGGCGCGCCTGTTCGATCAGGTGGCCACGAAGGCGGCCAGCCGCACCGGCCCGTCGGTCCTGAGCGAGATCACCGATGATGATATCGACAACCTCTTCAACGACTGACGCCGTGCCTCGATGAGCTTCATCAACTACTCCTCGCGCGAGATCAACTGCAAGATCGTGTACTACGGTCCGGGCTTGTGCGGCAAGACCACCAACCTGCAGTTCATCTACGCCAAGACCAGCCCCGAAGCGAAGGGCAAGATGATCTCGCTCGCCACCGAGACCGAGCGGACGCTGTTTTTCGATTTCTTGCCGCTGTCGCTGGGTGAAATCCGCGGCTTCAAGACGCGCTTTCACCTGTACACAGTGCCCGGGCAGGTGTTCTACGACGCCAGCCGCAAGTTGATCTTGAAGGGTGTTGACGGCGTGATCTTCGTGGCCGATTCGCAGATCGAACGTATGGAGGCGAACATAGAGTCGCTGGAAAACTTGCGATCGAACCTGATCGAGCAGGGCTACGACCTCGACAAGCTGCCGTACGTCGTCCAATACAACAAGCGCGATCTGCTCAACGCCGCGCCGCTGGATCAACTGCAAGAGCTGCTGAATCCGACCAAGGTGCCCGAGTTCGAGGGTGCCGCGATGACCGGCGTCGGGGTCTTCGAGACCCTCAAGGCCGTGGCCAAGCTGGTCCTGACCGAGCTGCGCCGCGGTGCCTGAGCGCGGCGCAGGGGCGGCGCGCCGAGACGAGATCCACGACACCGTGGCGTGCGGTAGCATAGAGCGTGCAAGGATCGCTGTTCGACGAGCGGGGCGAATGAAAGTTCGGCACCCGGGCGACTGGACGGAGCGCTACGCGACCGACGAGGAGATCGCCGCGTGGCGGGCAGAGCCTGTCACCGAGGACGACCGCGAGAAGATGCTCAGGCTAATCCATTGGTTTTTGCGTCGCTACCCGACGTACGCCGAGCTCGCCACCTACATTCGTCTCAAGATCCTGCAAGCCGAGAGCCTGCGCGGTGCCGCGTTGCAGGACGCGCGGTCAAGTGGCCGCGGTGGATAAGAGATGTCGCCGATTTCCGTCAATCTCTGCTCCGACTGACGCCGATGGTCACATGCACATGCCCGGGCTGCAGGGCGGATCCGTCTCGTCGCAGTCTGGCGGGATGACCTTGGACACGCCGTTCGAACAGGTTATGGATCCCTGCTTTGTCTGCTCATTGAACATGCCGGTCGCGATCACCATCCCCGTGGCGTGACGAAAAACAAACGTGAAAGTGGATTGACCACCACTCGATCCTTCCGTTACCTCCGTCGTCAGGCAGGTGGTCCCATCAGGTTTGGTGAGACGCACGCGGCCCATCGTGGGGGTCAGGCTCGTGGCCGTAGTAAACTCCTTGACGCCGTTCGCGTAACACTTGTTGGATTGACCTGTCTGTGGCGATTGCTCCGTACACGTGCCCATGGGCTTGCATTGATCCATGTACATCTTAATGCAGTCGGGATAGTCGCAACGCCCGCCGCCAACGCCGTCGCTGTTCGCGCGCGGCATATCCGTGGCGCTGCCTGCGTCGGTCATCGGGCCTGGGCCCGGGCCCGGATCGGGAGAGAGCGGAGCTCTGGTGTCACAGGACCAGAGCCATCCCGTAAGTAGAAACGCCGAAAAGATACTACGAGTCGGATACTGCATGTGTTTCATCGGATTCGACAACTTCTCAAATAATGACGACCAATGTCAACAAGCATCCACCCACGGCGCCGCACGGCCGGAAAAGCGCGAAGGCTGCTCGCCACGAAGGCGAGCAGCCTCGAGGAATCCGAACCCGACCTCATCACCCTCCTCTCCAAATTCACAGTTGCCAGTTAGTCATACAAAGCGATCCAAAAATTCTGAATACCCACCAGCCCTTAGGCCACGAACGAGTGCGGCGTCGGCCATTGTTTTCCAGATAGCAACCTGGCAAAATCACCTCCATGTTCAGCGCGCAGTCCATCCAAGAGTGCCCCGGCCAACCCGGGAGGGCACCACGAGGATGGGCGGTCATCTGCAAAAATCCTCCGCCGCTTCCGCTGGCACATTATTCACACGTTTTGCTGACGCGCATGGTGTTGGCATCGGCCGGGGTGGCGCTTCTGGGAAGCCTATCGTGTGTCACTGTCCAGCACATACTCCCGAGAAACGCGCGAGTGGAGGCAAGCGGCGTATCAATCGTGGTGTCGGAGATGCAGAGAAACAGCGTGCACGGGCACATCGTGAAGCTGCAGGTGACAGCCGCCGCCGGCGCGCTGTTGCAGGACGCGCGCCTGACCGCGTTGCCCAGCGAGCCCTGCCAGACTGGACGACACGTCCAGAATGTCCTCATTGACGGACGTGACTGGCAAGCCGGACCAGCGGATATCGGTGGTCAGCACCATATCGAGCTCCGGTTCGATTCCCCCAACTTCGATGTGAGTCCGACCAAACCCCCGGCTCTCGGCGTACTCGACATCCTTCTGGATGTCCCCCAAGCACCGGGCCCTGGTGGCCGCGCATGTCCGCGCGTGTTTTTTGACGAAGCATCGCCTGTGGGGATCGGCCCCAGCAGTAAGGTGATCACTCCGTGAACAGAGACGCATTGGTTCTCAACCCCGGTCCGGTTCCTGGGTTCCTGCGGGGTGCGACGCCAGCGCTCGCCTTTGCCGCGCCTGCCTCGCCATCTGCCCCGCCGTTGGTTCTCAACCCCGGTCCGGTTCCTGCCTTGGTTCTCAACCCCGGTCCGGGTACTGCCTACCGCCGCAGCACCAGGACGCCGAGGCCGAAGCAGAGGAGCGCGTGGATGGCCAGCCACGCTCGGTCGAGAAAGTCCGGAATCAGCCACACATCCGCCAGCAGCGCGATGGCCGCGAATCCCAGCACGCCCGCCATCGCGAAGGCAAACCCGGCGACGACCGGTCGTGCGGCGGGCAGTCCGTAGCAAAGCCCTGCGACGAGGACGACGGGCGCGGCCGAGAAGAGCAGGGGATTGCCAGCGAAAAGCGAGCCGCAAGCTAGCGCGCCGCCGTTGACCACCACGAGGGCCGCCGCGAGCCCAGATCCCACGCCCCTGCTGGTGGCGAGTTTTCGCTTGCGGCGCAGTCCCACCACCGCGAAACCGCAAAGCAAGGCACCAAGCCCCAGGGAACTCGCTGCCGCGCCAAGCCGGGCCTTGCGCAGGGCCGCCTGCGCGTTCACGATGCCCGCGCCATAGCGGGCGCGATCGAATGAACCAGCGACAGCGCCTTTCGGTGCGCGGGCAGTTCCGATCAGGATCGCCTCGATCGCGTCGGGCTGGTTGATGCCGGCACCGACGAGCAGAGCTGCCACGCCCGCGACGTGCGGCGTGGCCATCGACGTGCCCTGAAACCACAGGTAGTTGGTCACCGACGGGTTGCCGGGCACGATCGTGTTTTGGAGGACGCCGTCGGGCTTGCCGTCGCCATTCTGGTCGACGCGCGTGTTGCCCCCGGGCGCGGCGATTCCGATCTCGGGTCCGAAGTTCGAATAGAAGGTGGTCGACTCGTCGAACTGCGTGGCTGCCACGGCCAGCACGCCCGGGTATTTTGCCGGGTAGCCAACCCGCCCGCGTCCGTCGTTGCCCGCTGCAGCGATGACCAGTGTACCCTTGCGACGGGCGTACGCGACGGCGTTCTTGATTGCGGTCTGCGGGAACGGGCCGCCGAGCGACATGTTGATGACGTTCGCTCCGTGGTCGGCGGCGAAGCGGATGGCTTGCGCGATGGCGGCCATCGATCCGGATCCGCTGGCCGACAGAACCTTGAGCGGCATGATGCGTGCGCCGAACGCGACTCCCGACACGCCCAGCGCGTTGTTGGTCGATTGTGCGATGGTTCCCGCGACGTGCGTGCCATGGCCGTGATCGTCGTCGGCGGTGTCGCGGTCCGCGATGAAATCGTACCCGGCGACGAATTCGGTCACTCCCAGGTCGGGCACGCGTGACACGCCGGTATCGATGACGGCGACGACCGCGCTTTTGCCCTGACCCAGCGTCCACGCAGCGGGCAGGCCGATCTGGCGCAGGTGCCACTGGTAGCGGAAGCAAGGATCATCCGGGAACCCCGAGCGCAAGGCGCGGGGTTCCTTGGCGGCGCAGTCGACAGCGGGGTCAAGGTCGGGTGCCAGCGCGAATTCGTCAGGAGACAACGCCACCAGGGTGTCGTAATCGACCGACTCGACGGTCGGATCCTGGCGCAGGGCGGTGGCGGCGCGCGCCGCCGAGGCCGCGTCGGGGAAACTGATGCGGTAAAGCTTGTCCGCGCGCGAAAAACGGCTGATCGGCTCTTCACGCCACGGATTGCTTGCCAGGGCTGCGGCGGAAATGTCGTCGCGGAAATCGACCACCAGGTGAGTGAGGTTGACGGCGGTCGCGGCGCTGGCCTCCTGCTCGCTGGCGCAGGAGGCCGCTTCTTGGCGGCTTTTAACCGGGTGCCACCAAAGCACCAATGCGCCGAGTCCAGCCAACAGGGGCATACAACGTAGGAACTGGGCGGACATGTGCGCTCATTATACCCGCTGCGCTGTCAGGTTTCCTGCATCTACAACTTGCGCTGCAGGCCCGACGCTGGGATGATCCATCAGGTTGACTTCACACGGGTTTGTCGATAAGCAAGTGCCTTGCCCGCGGTCGGCTCCGTAATGGATATCCGAGAAGGTAAGCGCTTGGTCAAGCCAGTTCCTTTCGGAAAATACCTGCTCCTCGAGCGCATCAACGTCGGGGGGATGGCGGAGGTATTCAAGGCCAAGGCCTTTGGCGTCGAGGGTTTCGAGCGCCTGCTGGCGGTCAAGCGCATCCTGGCCAACATCGCCGAGGATGAAGAATTCATCACGATGTTCATCGACGAGGCGAAGATCGCCGGGCAGTTGCAGCACGCGAACATCGCTCAGATTTTCGACCTGGGGAAAGTCGACGATGCCTACTTCATCGCGCTTGAATACATCCACGGCAAGGATCTGCGTGCCACCTTCGATCACATCGCGCGCGCGCATGCGACGATGGCGGTGGCGCAGGCCTGCTTTATCATCATGCAGGTCTGCGAGGGCCTGGACTATGCGCACAACAAGCGCGATCCGCAGGGCCGCGAACTGAACCTGGTTCACCGCGACGTGTCGCCGCAGAACATCCTGGTCGGCTACGACGGCGAGGTCAAGATTGTGGACTTCGGCATCGCGAAGGCGGCGGGCAAGGCGTCCAAGACGCAGGCCGGCATCCTCAAGGGCAAGTTTGGTTACATGTCGCCCGAACAAGTCCGCGGCTTGCCCGTGGATCGCCGCAGCGACATCTTCGCCCTCGGCATCGTCCTGTACGAGCTGGTGACCGCCGAGCGTCTGTTCATCGGCGAGAGTGACTTTTCCACCTTGGAGAAAGTCCGCAACGTCGAGGTCCTGCCGCCGACGCAGTTCAACAAGAAAATTCCTGCGGAGCTCGAACGGATCGTCCTCAAGACGCTGGCCAAGGATGTCGAGGATCGTTACCAGAACGCGATCGACCTGCACGACGACCTGCAGGCGTTCCTGTATTCCATCGGAGAGTTCTACTCGCGCAAGGATCTTGCGGCGTGGATGAAGAAAACTTTCGCCGCCGAGATCGCGGAGGAAGGTGCCAAGCTGGAGGAGTACGTTCACGTGGTGCAGCCCGGGCCCAACTCCGGGAAGGCACCAGGGTCGGTCAAGAGCAAGATCCCGGCAACGCCAATTAGAAGTCCGATGCCGGAATCCACGAGCGGGCGTGTACGCAGCCAAAACCCGGGATCGCGGCCGAAGCCCAAGCCTGCTGCGACCAAGAACGGCGAGGGGCTCGAATGGGACGAGGAGGAACTGGAAACCCAGATCTTCGACAAGCCTCCCATGGACGACGAGCTATCGGTCTCGTCCAACGACGAACTCGATTCTGGGGACATCTTGCTCGCCGAGCAGGATGACGACGACAAGACGGTTGCCGTTCCACTCCCCCCCGAGCTGTTGGACAGCGCGGCCGCGACCCAGCCCGGCGGTGACCAGGATGAAATGCCAGCAGCACCTCTTTCCGTCGGCCCGCCACCCGGCATCAGCGCATTCCGCCAGACGATGATGCAGGGACAGCCCGTTCCCCTGAGCACGCGATCCGAGGGCCTGTCGGGTGTACGTCCGCTGGCTAACAGCGCCGGGCTGTCCGGGTCGGCCGCGTTTCGGAAGACCCTGGCGGGAATGCCTGCGACGATGCTTCCCGGGGTCGATGGGTACCGCACCGCGGGTGAGCTGCCGTCGCTGTCGCCGTCTTTCAGGACCGCTCAGAAGCGGACCAGTAGATCGGTTGCTGCGGTCGCTGCGGTCGCTGCGGATGAACTCCCGATGGGTTACTCCAGGTGGACCTGGCTGGGCTTCACCGCTGCCGTGGTGGCGCTCCTGTGCGTTGGCTTTCTCGGTTTCCAGCACATGACTCGGCCGGGAAAGTTGCAAGTGGTGGTGGTTCCATCGGACGCCGAAGTCCTGGTCGATGACAAGCCCATGCACGGCGTCACGCAACTGCGCTCCGGGCCATACCAGGTCACCGCCAGGCGCGAGGGATACGTCGCGAAGAGTCAAGTCGTGGAGATCTCGGCGGGCGAACTCGCGCGGATTGACCTTGCCCTTGATCCGTCGCCCGATACCGGCTTCGAGTTGACCAGCGATCCGGCGGGCAAACTGGTCTGGCTCGACGGTCAGCCGTTCATGGGAAAGAACCCCAGTGATCCGCAGGCGCGCACGAACTTCAAGGCGTACCCTGTCGCTCCTGGCCGTCACCTGATCGAGATTCGCGGTGATCCGCGGTTTCGCGACTGGAGCAGCGAGTTTTTTCAGGAGCCCGGCAAGATGATGAAGCTGCGCGCTGAACTCGCGCCAGCGGTGGAAGCGTCGGCACCCCTGCCTGACAAGGACGCGGGACACGGGCCACCTCCGGCACCCGTCCATGCTCGGTCGCCGCGCGTCGTGCGCCGTCCAGCAGTGGGGGGGAAGAGAATCACATCGCAGGTCGGGCAAGGCCACCCGGTGGAAGAATGTGTGGCCTTGCTCGGCTCGAAGCCGTGGTCCGAGGTCACCCTCGACGGCAAAGCAATGGGCCACACGCCTCTGGTGAACATCAAGATTGCCTGCGGCAAGCACAGGGTCACGTTCAAGAACTCGGATCTCAGCGTCGAGAAGAGCATCACGTTGACCGCGAAGCCGGGTGAGACCCTCAAGCACATCGAGTCGCTGATCGACGAGTAGGACTCGTGCGCGCCATGGCGCCAAGGCAAGATCTTCCATCCTCCAGCCGATCCGAAGCGCTGTCGCTGGCATGGCGTGAGTACTTCGCCCGCGCGGCCACGGCATCCCCGGCGCATCCGGCGGCGCGCGACTTCATGCAGGCGGATCTGCAGGCGACCCTTGGGCGGCTCATCCCGGACGATTTTTCTGTGCTCGAGGTTGGCTGCGGCGCCGGTGACTTGCTGGCCGCGTTGCCCCAGAGCCACAAGACCGGCGTGGACATGCTTCCCGAAGTCGTCCTTGAGGCGAAGCGCCGCCATCCCGAGATTCGTTTCCTGGCGGCGGAAGCAACAGAACTCGCCGCTGATCTCCCGCCCCACGACGCGATCGTGTGCGATCGCCTTTGCCATAGCGTCCTGGACGTGCGCGCGCTGCTGCTCAGCCTGCGCCAGCGGCTCACTGATCGCGGCAGGATCTACCTGACGACGTTCAATGTCCTGTGGGAGTTGCCCAGCCGCCTGGCCGAGCAGGCCGGCTGGAAATTGCCAGCCCCGACGTCCAACTGGCTGTCCGAGACGGACTTCGACAACTTGTTTGCGCTGGTTGGTCTCGAGGCCGTGAAGTTCGAGGATCGACTGATGCTGCCGATCTCCGTGCCCGGCATCGGCACCGCGATCAACCGCTACCTGGTCAAGCTGCCCACCCTGCAACACCTGTCGATGTACCGCGTGTATGTGCTGCGCAAGCGTGACGTGGCGCGCGCAGCACCGGGCGCGGCGAAAGCTTCGGTCAGCGTGGTGGTTCCCACCCGCAACGAGGCGGGCAATGTGGAAGGTGCCATCACGCGCACACCTCTCCTGGGCTCGCGGACCGAACTCATTTTTGTCGAAGGCGGTTCAACCGACGGAACCTGGGAAACCATCCAGGACGCGATCAAAAAGTATCGCGGCCCCCTTGCGTTGTCCGCGCACCAGCAGGACGGCAAGGGGAAGGGGGACGCCGTGCGGAAGGGATTCGCCCACGCGACGGGCGACCTGTTGATGATTCTCGACGCGGATCTCACGGTGCCACCCGAAGAATTGCCGGTGTTCTACGATGCGGCCGTGCGCGGGCACGCCGATTTTTTACAGGGCACGCGCCTCGTCTACCCGATGGAGCCCGGGGCGATGCGCTTCTTCAACAAGCTCGGCAACATGGCGTTCTCGCAACTGTTCACGTACCTGCTCCAGCAGCCGATCAAGGACACGTTGTGCGGCACCAAGGTCCTGTGGCGTCGCGACTACGAGCGCATCGTCGCTGGGCGGCATGTATTCGGCGACTTCGATCCGTTTGGCGACTTCGACCTCATTTTCGGCGCGGCCCGATTGGGGCTGAAGATTGCCGAGATTCCGGTCCGCTACCGGGATCGCGTGTACGGCGAAACCAACATCTCGCGCTGGAAGCACGGCGTCCTACTGTTGAAGATGTCCGCCGTCGCGGCCCGCAAGCTCAAGTATGTCTGACGCGGCGCAGGCGGCAGAAGCCGGGCACGGGCGGGCGCTCGCGCGTTTCGCGGAGCACCGGCGTGCATGGCAAGGCAACGAAGCGTTGCGGATTCTCTACGCGCGCTGGTACGGGGCCATTCGCGACCAGTTGCCGCCGCCAGATCTCGGCCCGCGGATTGAACTCGGCTCGGGACCTGGCTTCGCGCGGGAGTTTATTCCCGACATGCTGCTCACCGATCTCGTGGCCGCGCCATGGCTTGACCGCCAGATGGCCGCCGAGACGTTGCCCGATGCCGACGGATCCGTGGGTGCGCTCGTCTTGTTCGATGTGCTGCACCATTTGTCGGCCCCGGCGCGCTTCTTCGCCGAGGCATCGCGCGTCTTGCGTCCCGGCGGACGCATCGTCATGTGCGAACCTCACATCAGCGCCGTGTCGTATCCAGTCTATCGCTTCTTGCATGCGGAAGACGTCGTGCTCGGCGCGGATCCGTATGCGGACCACACGCGCCCCGACAAGGATCCCTTCGAAGCCAACCAGGCCATCCCAACGTTGATTTTCGGACGCGGGCGACGCGAGTTCGAACGGCGCTTTGCCGGGTTGCGCATCCGGCGCGTGCGCCACTTGTCGGGCCTGAGTTACCCGGCGTCGGGAGGATTTTCGCGGCAGCCGTTCCTGCCATTGCCGTTGTGGCGTGCGCTCTTGCGCGCGGAAGATTTTGTGCCCGAGGGATTGTTTCGGCTTGCTGGATTTCGGCTCCTGGCGGTCATCCAGAAGGACTGATCTCCGAGGTCCGACGCCGCCGATCAACGTCCGTATGTTTTTGACCCGAGCCGGTGCGGGTGATAGCCATGTCGCGTGCCTCTGGAAGCGGTTCTGTTTGATCTGGACGGCACGCTCATCGATTCAGAGCGGGACAACGTCGAGTCGGTGGTGCGGGCCGTGCGCGGCCGCGGGTGCGAACTCGACCAGGATGATTGCCGGTTCATCGTCGGTCATTCGTGGAACGAGATCCACGAGCGCATCACGCGCAAGCACGGTTTCGAGGTCGATCGCGACGCGCTGATCGCCGAGGCGGTCCGCGAGAAGTTCGCCCTGGTTGCGCAGAATGGGTACGTCTTGCTGCCCGGAGCCATGGCGGCCCTGGATCGCCTGGGTGCGATTGCGCCGCTGGCGTTGGTCTCGGGATCGAGCTGCGCCGAGATCACGGGCGCGGTGGATCGCCTGGGCGTGCGGGCGCGGTTTCGCGTTCTTCTCGGGGCCGAGGACTACCAGCGCGGAAAGCCAGATCCACAGCCCTATGAATTGGCGATGCAAAAGCTCGGAGTTGCGGCCCAGGGATGTCTGGTGATCGAGGATTCGGAGCCGGGCGTTCTCGCGGGGCGTGCGGCGGGTGCCAAGGTGGTCGCCGTTCGCGCCGGGAACTTCTCGGGCTACGATCTGTCGGTGGCGGATGTGGTCGTGGACACGCTCGATGACATCACCATGGACGTCGTCGCGCGGCTCGTTCCATGAAGAAACCAGGGACGGCGGGGCGAGTGCGGTAAGATCAGGCCGTGTTCGAACACCTGCCCCCCGCCGTCTCCGTCTACGAGGTCGGACCTCGGGATGGCCTGCAGAATGAGGCTCGCCTCATTCCAACCGACGATAAGGTGCGGCTTGTCGACGCATTGTCCGGCACGGGATTGTCGGCGATCGAGGTCACCAGCTTCGTCAATCCGAAGTGGATACCGCAGCTTGCCGACGGTGCCGAGGTGGCGCGGCGGATCGAGCGGCGGCCCGGCGTTGTCTACTCGGCGCTGGTGCCCAACCGTCACGGACTCGATGCCGCGGTGGAGGCGGGCATGCGCGAGATCGCGGTCTTTGTGTCCGCGTCGGAGACGCACAACAAGAAGAACGTCAACAAGACTGTCGCGGCGACGCTGGCGGCGTTCGCCGACACCGTGCCCCCGGCGCTGGCGCAGAGCCTGCGCGTGCGCGCCTACGTTTCGACGGTCTACGGCTGCCCCTACGAGGGCGCGGTGGATCCCGCCAAGGTGGTGGACCTCGTGCGGGCATTGCGCGCGCTCGGCTGCTATCAGGTGTCGCTCGGCGACACGATTGGTGTGGCGAATCCGCGCCAAGTTCGCGATGTGCTGTCGCGCGTGCTCGCTGCGGTGCCGGCACCAGATGTCGCGGTCCACTTCCACGACACGCGCGGAACCGCGCTGGCCAACATCTTGATCGCCGTCGAAATGGGCATCACGACGGTGGACGCGGCCCTCGGCGGCCTTGGAGGCTGTCCGTACGCGCCGGGCGCGGCGGGCAACGTCGCGACCGAGGACGTGGTCTACATGCTGGAAGGCATGGGCATGCACACGGGGGTCGACTTGGACAAGCTGGTCGAATGTTCCCGGCTGGCGTCCACGCTCGTGGGGCACGAGCTGCCGTCGAAGGTTTATCGCGCCACGGTGGGGGCGCGGCAGCGAACCGGAGGACGCGCCGCATGACGGATGAAAACACGCCGCCCGTGCTCGTCGACAAGGCAGGGCTGGTCGCTTTCGTTACTCTGAATCGCGCATCGTCCCTGCACGCGATGTCGACAGAGCTTTTGCATGCGCTTGGGGATGCGCTCGCGGCGCTGCGTTCGGACCAGGGTGTTTCCGTGGTCGTGTTGCAAGGCGCGGGCGACAAGGCGTTCTGCGCCGGTGCCGACTTGAAAGAACGTCAGGGCATGTCCATCGATGACACGCGTGCGTTCCTGGTTCAGTTCAACGCCGTGACCGACGCGCTCGCCGCATCACCGCAGGTGGCGATCGCGGCCATCAACGGCGTGGCGTTCGGTGGTGGCCTGGAAATTGCGATGGCGTGCGACATCCGCATCGCCGCCGAGCATGCGCGCGTAGGTCTGCCCGAGGTGCAACTTGGCATCATCCCCGGTGCGGGAGGCACCCAGCGTCTCGGGCGCTTGTGCGGTCTGGCGGTCGCCAAGGAAATGATTCTGACCGGCAGTCGTATCACCGCTTTGCGCGCACTGGAAATCGGACTGGTCTCGGTGGTCCTTCCCGCAGCGAAGTTGCGCGAAGAGGCCACCCGTCTGGCGGACGAAATCGCGACGGCAGGTCCGCTGGCCCTGGCGGCGGCCAAGCGTGCGATCGACGATGGGTGGGGCTTGCCGATGCGCAACGCCCTGGCGGTCGAGCAGGCCTGCTACGAGACCGTGCTGCGCAGCGCAGATCGCGACGAGGGCCTGGCGGCGTTCGCGGAAAAACGCAAGCCGGTGTTCAAGGGGAAGTAATATCCGCCACCCATGAGCAAGAGCGACGAGTGGAAGGCCCTGGCGGGCAAGATCCGCAAGGGGGGCGTGGCGAAGTACCACGAAGCCAACGCTGCCGTCGGCAAGAAATTTTGCCGCGACCGAATCGGACTATTGTGTGATGAGGGCGGCAGGGACTTCGTCGAGGACGGCCTCTTCGCCAACGTGAGCGCGGGTGATTTGCCGGCCGACGGCGTGGTCACCGGCATTGGCCGCGTGCATGGGCGGCCGGTCGCCATCATGGCCAACGACTCGACGGTCAAGGCGGGCTCGTGGGGCGCGCGCACGGTGGAAAAGATCCTGCGCATCCAGGAAACCGCCGGGAGGTTGCGCATCCCAGTTTTTTACCTGGTCGATTCGGCGGGCGCGCGCATCACCGATCAAGTGGACATGTTCCCGGGCCGCCGCCACGCGGGGCGCATCTTTCGCAACCAGGTGCGCCTGTCGGGCGCCGTGCCGCAGATCTGTCTGCTGTTCGGGCCATCGGCGGCGGGTGGCGCGTACATCCCGGCGTTCTGCGACGTGGTCTTCATGGTCGATGGCAACGCGTCGATGTACCTGGGCTCGCCGCGCATGGCCGAGATGGTGATCGGCGAAAAGGTGACCCTGGAAGAGATGGGCGGCGCGCGCATGCACTGCGAGGTTTCGGGCTGCGGCGACTTGCTCGCCGCGAACGAGGACGAGTGCATCGCGGCGGCGCGGCGTTACCTCTCGTTCTTGCCGCAGAACCCGGACGCATCCGTCGCTTTGGTCGATCCACGCGCGCCGGCGTCGGCAACGCGCATCGATGATCTGCTGCCTGCCAAGGAGACCCAGTCCTTCGACATCAAGGATCTTGTCGACGTCCTTGTGGATGACAGCAGCTTTTTCGAAATCAAGGCGCTGTTCGCGCGCGAGATCGTGACCGGTTTCGCCCGTCTTGGTGGCCGCTGTGTCGGCATCGTGGCCAATCAGCCCAAGTGGAAGGGCGGGGTGCTCTTCGTCGACTCGGCCGATAAGGCCGCGCGCTTCGTCTGGTTGTGCGATGCGTTCAACGTGCCGTTGCTGTTCCTCGCCGACGTGCCGGGCTTCATGATCGGCAGTGCGGTCGAGCGGCAGGGCATCATCCGCCACGGAGCGAAGATGGTCTCGGCGGTGGCCGACGCGACCGTGCCGAAGATCTGCGTCGTCATTCGGAAGGCCTATGGTGCAGGCCTTTACGCGATGTCGGGCCCAGCCTTTGATGCGGACGCGACGCTGGCCTTGCCGCAGGCGATGATCGCGGTCATGGGTGCCGAGGCTGCGGTCAACGCGGTGTTCGCCAACAAGATCGCCGCAGCGCCAGAGGCCGAGCGGCCAGCGTACGTCGAACAGCTGCGCAACGAGTACCGCGCCGACATCGACATCGCGAAGTTGGCGGGCAACCTGCACGTCGACGCCGTCGTCTCGGGCGATGAACTGCGCGCCGAGTTGGTTCGGCGCTTCGCTATTCTGGCGACCAAGACCGATCGAGACATCTACCCGAAACGGCGCAGCGTCTTGCCGGTATGAAAAAGCCGCTCACGTTGCTGAACGCCGACCTTGCGCGCCTCATGCTGGCATCCGTGGCCACGCCGGTGGCACCGGAAACCGTACCCCTTGGTGCGGCGCTCGGCCGCGTGTCTGCGGCGCGCGTCGTGTCGGCCGAGTCGTTGCCCGCGCAGCCCCGATCAGCGATGGATGGCTATGCCGTGCGCAGCGAAGACATCGCGGCAGCGACGGAAGCCGATCCGTGCGCGCTTGTGCTCGTCGGTGCGGTGCCCATGGGTGGCGTCCTCGGTCGCGCGGTTGGTCGCGGCGAGGCCGTCTCGATTCCCACCGGTGGCGTCTTGCCGACTGGGGCCGACACAGTCGTCATGATCGAGGACACCGCAACCGAGGGCGCGCGGGTGCAGGTTCGCCGCTCCGGTCCTGCCGGGCGCCACGTGTTGCCCACCGGCGACGATATCGCTGTGGGTGCCGAGATCTTACGCGCCGGGCGTCGTCTTGGTCCACAGCACCTGGCCGGTCTGGCGGCGGTTGGGGTGGGTCAGGTCAGTGTCTTTCGGCGGCCTCGCGTGGCCGTCCTTTCCACTGGCAACGAGCTGTGTACACCGAACGAGGTGCCGCGCCCTGGACAGGTGCGCGACAGCAACCAGGGCATGCTGGCGGCACAGATTGCGCGCGCCGGCTGCGAGGTCGGCAGTCGTGTGCGTGCGCCCGACGATCCCTCGGCGCTGCAAGCGGCGTTGCGCGAACTTGCGGCCGGGCACGACATGGTGCTGCTCTCGGGTGGGTCGTCGATCGGCGGTGCGGACTTCACCGGCGAGATTTTCGAGCGTCTGGGCAAGGTGCTGTTCCACGGCCTGGCGGTTCGTCCTGGCAAGCCGACGGTGGCGGCCCAGGCCAGCAACTGTCTGCTCATCGGCCTGCCGGGCGTGCCGGCCGCCGCGTTCATCATTTTCGAGGTGTACGTGCGCCCGCTCCTGCGTCTTCTGGCCGGCGAGCCGGGTCCCTGGCCGGCGGCGCGCACGATTCCCGTGCGCATGGCCAAGGCCGTCGTCTCGGCACCGGGCCGCGAGGACTACCTGCGCGTGCGGCTGGAAGATCGCGACGGCGACACATTCGCGGAGCCCTTGGCCGTCGGATCGAGCGGGCTGTCGGCGCTCATCCTGGCAGATGGGATCGCGATCATTCCCATCGAGGCGGCGAGCCTCGCCGCAGGTGATCGCGTCGAAGTCATGCCATTTAGCGCATAGCCCCTATACTCCGTCAGCGATGGCCGACGACGAACAGGACTCCAACGGCGAGACGGCCACCCTACCCGGGCCTGCCCTGGATCCGCAGCGGGCGGTGTTGCTGGCGGTGCAGCGGCCGAAGGTCGACGACGCCGAGTTGGCCGATTCACTGGCCGAGTTGCTGCGGCTGGCCTCGACACTGGGGCTGACCGTCACCGAGACGGTGACGCAGAAGCGCGCGACATTTCACGCCGGCACCTACGTGGGCAAGGGCAAGGTCGATGAACTCAAGGCGACCGTCTTGCGCACGAACGCGGGGGCGATTCTGGTCGATCACGAGATCACGCCGTCGCAGGCGCGCAACCTCGAAAAGGCCACCGGCGCAGAGGTGCGCGATCGTACCGCCGTCATCCTGGACATATTCCACCGCCACGCGCGCTCCAGCGCAGCGAAGGCGCAGGTCGAGATCGGGCGGCTCGAATACCTGGCACCGCGACTGCGCGAGCAGGGTCAAGGCGGGGATCGGCAGCGCGGCGGCATCGGCGGCAAAGGCGCCGGCGAGTCGTCGATGGAGCTGGACCGCCGCAAGATTCGCGACCGGATCGCCGAGCTGACGCGCGAGATCGACGCGCTGGAGCAGGAACAGGTCACGCGGCGCGAGCGCCGCCGCGAGCTGCCGCGCGTGGCGCTGGTCGGCTACACCAACGCGGGCAAGTCGACCCTGATGCGGGCGCTTACCGGCAGCGACGTCTACGTCGCCGACAAACTGTTCGCCACGCTCGACACCACGGTGCGCGCGCTTGAGCCCGAGACAACTCCCCGAATACTGGTGTCCGACACGGTGGGCTTCATCAAGAAGTTGCCGCACGGCCTGGTCGCCTCGTTCAAGAGCACGCTCGATGAGGCGCTGGAGGCCGGCCTTTTGTTGCAGGTCGTCGATGCGTCCGATCCTGGGTTCGAGCGACAGCTCGATGTCACGAGCGAGGTGCTGGCCGAGATCGGCGCCGCCGAGATCCCCCGCCGTTTGGTGTTCAACAAGATCGACCGCGTCGGTGATTCAGCCGCGCAGGCGGTAGCCGGGGCCGCGATCCTCGCGCGCTGGTCCACCGCGATCGTCCTGTCGGCCCGCAGCGCGGCGGACGTGACCCGCCTGCGCACGGCCATCGTGGCCTTTTTCACCGGGGATCGCATCGAAGCCGAGCTGCGCATCCCCTACGACAAACAGCGCCTGCGCGGCGAGATATTTTCCACCTGCGAGGTGCTGGAAGAACGTTGCCTCGACGACGTGGTGGTCTTCCGCGTGCGCGCCACCCCCGCCCAGATAGAGCGCCTCCGCGCCGCGTGAGGGATCCGGCGAATCTCGTCACAGTTTGCGCAGATTCACGCTGGCCGCACGCTCTCGAAGATAGGCCTTCCAGATGTTCTCGGCCCGTCTGACAATCTCCGCGTAGAAACGAGGATTCCCCGTCTTGTCACCGCCGATGAGGAGCACGGCGTTTCGCTCCGGGCTGAAGGCGTAAATGACGCGAATCGGCTTGCGATGGCGGTGGGAACGAAGCTCCCGAAACGGATATCTGGTTCCCTTGATGCTGCTGGAATAGGGGGCGCCAAGGGCCAACCCCTTGAGGCACAACAGGTCGCCCAGAGCGGTCACGGCATCCTGGTCCTCGGCGTCGAGGGTAGCGAACCACGCCTCGAATTCGTCCGTAGTGACGACCTCGCCGACCATGGAGCGCGACTATGCCATCGGCTTGCTATTCAGTCAAAGAGATATACAGTATAGTGCATGCCACAGCGTTGTGGCATGCCGGAAGGAGACAGGAACCATGAGCGGAACTTGGGAAGCGCTGAAACGAAAACACCTCAGTCCTGAGCGCATCAGGAAAGCGAAGAAAGAAGCCGAGCGCATGGCGTTGGAACTGGACCTCAGAGCGCTTCGCGTGGCGGCTGGGAAGACCCAGGTGGAAATGGCGCCCGCGATGGAGATGACCCAGTCCGAACTGTCTCGCCTGGAGCGGCGGGAGGACATCCGGCTTTCCACGTTGCACAGATACGTGCACGCCCTGGGCGGGCGCATAAAAGTCGTGGCCGAGGTGGGAAAGAAGAAGATTGTTCTGGCGGAAGGATAGGTTCCTGACGCAGCTCCAGTCGGCGAAAGGATCGTGAACACATGCACAAGTACAAGGCGGTGTTTGTCTGGGGCAGGGACGGCTGCTGGACCGTATCGATCCGGGAGGTGCGCGGTGTTCACTCTCAGGGGCGTACCATCGCCCAGGCCCGTGGCCGCGTTCGAGAGGCGCTGGGTTTGTTTGTTTCCGACGCGGACCGGGCCGAGCTTGTTGACGACATTCGCGTGGGGCCGGACGTGCGCAGGGCGATCGATCTGGTTCGTCGGGCCAAGCGTTTGCTCGCCCGGCAGCAGCTTGTAGCCGCGCGCGTCACCAGACTTGCGGCGCGGAAGCTCGTCGCAAAGATGGGCGTGCGTGATGCCGGAGCCGTGCTTGGCGTGTCGTATCAGCGCGTGGCACAACTCGCTGCGTCGGCCGGAGCGAAGCGCGCCGCGCGCGCGTGAGCTCGCGTCACCGCTCAAGCAGCCAGCGCCACGCCGGAACGACGCGGATCGTACCCGCTGGGATCTTGTGCGTTGCTTCTTCCGCCAGGGTGATCACCACACCACTGCGCATCCCCAGTTCGGCCATGGCCTCGCCCAGCGCACTGAGTTCGCGTTGTCGTACCTCCGGCTCTGCCAGGGTCGTTGTCACCTGGATGATCTCAGGCCGAAGGCCGCGCACCACAAAATCGACTTCGCCGCCTCGCCTGGTCACGCCGTAGTGAGGCTGATGGCCGCGCCGTCGAAGCTCGACGTAGACCAGGTTTTCAAGATGGTGGCCGGTGTTCTGGCTGTGGGGCGGTTGCAGCGCCTGGGACAGGGCGTGATCAACCAGGTAGGCCTTGCGCGGATTGACCAGGCGGCGCTTCTCCGACTGCGCGTCGATCCCGACCGAGAAAAGCAGAAAGGCGTCCTCCAGATAGCCCAGAAACTCGTGCAGGTCGTCTTTGGCGATCGCCATGCCGCCGGACCTCATTTCGCCGTGCAGCTTGTGGATGCTGAACAGCGCGCCGGCAGACCGCAGCAGACGCCGGACCAGGTGCCGCAGCGCCGGGGTGTTGGTGACGCGATGCCGCTCGACGATGTCGCGAAACAGAACGACGTCGATGTACTCCTGCAACACCGCGATTCGGTGTTCGTCAGCCAGCGTCTGCACTTCGGGGAAGCCGCCACGGGCCAGATAAACCTGAAACTGGTGCTCCAGAACAGATCGGGTTCGCGCGGGCGGCGGCCAGCGCACGGGTCTCGCGATGCCCGCGTGTGCAAGGGCTTCCTCGAAGCTGAAAGGCAGGATCTCCGTCGACAGGCTGCGCCCGCGCAGGCTGGTGGCGATCTCCCTGGAAAGAAGTTTCGCGGAGGATCCGGTGACCATGACGCGGGTGTTGTCGGTTTCCACCAGGCGCCGGACGAACCGTTCCCAACCAGGAACATTTTGAATCTTGTCGAGGAAGAACCAGCATTCGTGGTCGCGCGCTTGCGGATGCCGCGCATAGAATGCGTCCGTCACCAGATGCAAATCCGCTGCGGCCATGGGCTGCAGGCGCTCGTCTTCCAGGTTCAAGAACAGTGTGCGATCGCGCGGAACGCCGCGCTGCTCAAGAGTGGCGAGTTCCTGGATCATGAGATAGGTCTTGCCGACGCGCCGCATGCCGACGATGACGTTGGCCTTGCCGGGCAGGCTGGGAACCTTCGCCAGCCGCGGGGTGGTCCTGGGGTACCGGCGGGTCTGGTGGTCGGCGACCATCTCGTCGAGGACTTCGCGTAGCGCCATATGTCCTATTATAGAGGACAACTTAGGCTAGTAAAGTCCTCTTTAAGAGGACATGTTTTCCGGGTCAGCCGCACTGGCCGCGCTGACGCAGCAGGTGGTCGGCCAGGACCAGGGCGATCATTGCCTCGACCATGGGGACGGCCCGCGGCAATACGCACGGATCGTGGCGGCCACGGGCTTTGATCGTCGTCGGCTGACCCTTGTCGTCGACGGTTTCCTGCTCGCGCAGGATGGTGGCGGTGGGCTTGAACGCCGCGCGCACGATGATGTCCTCGCCGTTCGAGATGCCACCCTGGATGCCGCCGGAGCGGTTCGTCCGGGTGCGAATGCGGCCGGGGTTGTAAAAGGCGTCGTTGTGCTCTGAACCGCGCAGCAGCGTGCCGGCGAAGCCGCTGCCGCTCTCGAAACCTTTGCACGCGGGCAACGACAGCAGCGCCTTGCCCAGGTCGGCCTCCAGCTTGTCGAACACCGGTTCGCCCAGTCCGGCGGGCACCTTGCGGGCCACCGCCTCGACCACGCCGCCGAGCGAGTCACCAGCCTTGCGCGCCTCGTCGATGAGCGCGATCATCTTTTCGGCCATCGCCGCGTCCGGGCAGCGGGCGATGTTGCTGTCCACCTGCGCCATGGTCACGGCACCCGGGTCGACGTCGGCTTCCAGCGTCGCCACGCGCTTGACGTAGGCGACGATCTCGAGGCCTCCATTCAACGACAACAACTTCCTGGCGATGGCGGCGCCGGCCACCCGGCCGACGGTCTCTCGCGCGCTCGACCGGCCGCCGCCTTCCCACGCCCGGATGCCGTATTTGGCCTGGGTGGTGTAGTCGGCGTGCGACGGGCGAAACTTGGTGCGCATCTCGTCGTAGTCGCTGCCGCGCGTGTCGGCGTTGCGGACCAGCATCGAGATCGGGGTGCCCAGCGTCAGGCCATCAAGGACACCCGACAGGATCTCGACCTCGTCGGTCTCCTTGCGCTGCGTGGTGATCCTGCTCTGGCCGGGGCGCCGCCGGTCGAGGTCGGCCTGGATCTCCTCGCGCGAAATCGGCAGCCGGGGAGGGCAGCCATCCACGATGACGCCCACGGCCGGACCGTGCGATTCGCCGAACGTCGTGATGCGAAAGAGGTGCCCGAACGTATTTCCCACCGGTCAACGTTAACACGGCGCTCAGAATCCAAAGATTTCGCTGGCGCTCGGCGGTTTTTTTCTTCAACGTAGGGGGCAAGGCACCACAAGACATGAGCAGTGGAAACGGGATGCCGCGGAAATGGACCACCGCGGATTCGTCCGAGACGTACGGCGTCCAATACTGGGGCCACGGCTACTTCTCGATCAACGAGCTGGGCAACGTCGCCGCGCACCCGGGCGGCCCTGAAACCGGGCAGATTGACCTGAAGGAACTGGTCGACGAGGTGGCGCGCCGGGGCATCGGCCTGCCGCTGCTGATTCGCTTTTCCGACGTGCTGCGCAGCCGCGTGGTCGAACTGCACGAGGCGTTCAAGCGCGCCATGTCCGAGTACGGCTACAAGTCCGACTACCGCGGCGTCTACCCCATCAAGGTCAACCAGAACCGCCACGTCGTCGAGGAGATCGTGCAGTTTGGGCGACCCTACCACTACGGCCTCGAGGCGGGCAGCAAGCCCGAATTGCTGGCCGTCATGGGCCTGCTCGACGACGAAGAAGCGCTGATCATCTGCAACGGCTACAAGGACGAGGAGTACATCGAGACCGCTCTCATGTGCAGCAAGCTCGGTCGCAACGTGCTGATCGTCGTCGAGAAGTTCTCCGAGCTCGACCTCATCGCCAACACCGCGCGCAAGGTGGGCGTCAAGCCGCGCATCGGCATTCGCGTGAAGCTGGCCTCCAAGGGATCGGGCCGCTGGGAAGCCTCGGGCGGCGACCGCTCGAAGTTCGGCCTGTCGACCCGCGAGGTGGTCGAGGCGCTGCGCTTTCTGCGCGAGCAGGACATGCTTAACTGCTTCGAGCTGCTGCACTTTCACCTGGGCAGCCAGATCTCGGCGATTCGCGCGGTTAAAAATGCGATGCGCGAGGCGGCGCGCTTTTACACCGAGATCGTCAAGCTGGGCGCGCCGCTCAAGTATTTCGACGCCGGTGGCGGCCTGGGCGTCGACTACGACGGGTCGCAGACCAACTTCGCATCGTCGATGAACTACACCTTGCAGGAATACGCGAACGACATCGTGTTCGGCCTGCAGGAGATCTGCGATGCGGCGGGCGTGCCGACCCCGACCATCGTGACCGAGTCGGGGCGCGCCGTGGTGGCGCACCACTCGATGCTGGTCGTGGACATCCTGGGGGTGGGCGAATTCGACGTCGGCAAGGCACCGGAAAAATTGCCCGAGAATGCGTCGCGGGTGGTGCGCAACCTGTTCGACACCCACCGCGACATCTCGTCGAAGAACGTGCGCGAGGCGTACCACGACGCGATCGAATACCGCGAGGAGGTGCTCTCCCTGTTCTCGCTCGGCAACCTCAGCCTGACCGAGCGGGTCATAGCCGAGGACATCTTCTGGGCGATCTCACAGAAGATCTTGAAGACAGTTCGTGAAATGCGCGAAATACCTGAGGAATTCGAAGGCCTCGAACGCGCGCTGTCGGACACGTATTTCTGCAACTTCTCGATGTTCCAGTCGCTACCCGACATCTGGGCCATCGACCAGCTTTTCCCCATCATGCCCATCCACCGGCTGGCCGAAGAGCCGACCCGCCGCGCGGTGCTGGCGGACATCACCTGCGACTCGGACGGCAAGATCGACCACTTCATCGACCGGCGCGACGTCAAGCCGGTGATCGAGCTGCACCCGGTCAACGGCCAAGACTATTACCTGGGTATTTTTCTTGTCGGTGCCTACCAGGAGATCCTGGGCGACTTGCACAACCTGTTCGGCAACACGAACACCGTACACGTGTCGATCGCGCCGGGCGGCGGCTACCAGATCGAACACGTCGTCGCGGGCGACACGGTGACCGATGTGCTCAAGTACGTCAGCTACACGCGCGAAGAGCTGGTGGCGCGGGTGCGCCGCTACGCCGAGAACGCCGTGCGCGCCAACCGGATGAGCCTGGAAGAAACCCGCAGCTTGATACGCCTCTACGAAGAAGGCCTGTCCGGCTACACGTACCTCGAACGCTCGTGAGGCGGGGCGAGTCGCTGGCGAGGCAGCATCGCCTCGCGCGCATGCTCGACGAGGAGCGCGCGGTGTCGCCTACGGCAGCAGCCAAGGAACTTGGCGTGGCGCGCCGTACCATCTACCGCGATCTCATGGTGTTGCAGGAGATCGGCATGCCCCTGTACCAGGAGAGCGACAAGGGCCGGCCTCGCTGGCGGCTGGTCGAAGGTCCCCGGCGTCGGCTCTCGGTGACGCTTTCCTGGTCCGAGATGCTGGCGCTGACCGCCGGCCGGGATCTGCTCGCCGGCCTCGCCGGCACCTTCTTTCACGAAGCCGCCATCACGGCCCTGGAGAAGATCCGATCCGCCCTTCCGCCCGAGCTTGGGCGCCGCGCCGAGGCCTCGGCGGGGGTCCTGATGTCCGACCCGCAGGCACCTCGTAGCTACCGCAATCATGGCGACGCCGCGCGGGTTCTGGCCGAGGCCATCGAGCGCCGCGAAACCGTGGTGCTCGAGTATCGCAAGCTCGCTGCCCGCGCTTTCTCGCATCGCGAGGTGGATCCCTACCACCTTCACATCCACGCGGGCGCCCTCTACGTGATCGGCTGGTGCCACGAGCGCAAGGCGGTGCGCACCTTTCTCCTCGATCGCGCGGGAGCCGTCCGCCCGGCAGGGCGCACTTTCGAGCGTCGATCCGATCTTGCCCTGGCGTCGGTGTTGCAGGGCGATCTCGGTCCCTGGTCTGGTCCTCAGCAGGCCGTTGAACTCGGATTCTCCCCCGACGTCGCTCGCCTCGTCGCCGAGCGGAAAGTCCACCCGTCGCAGAAGACCCAGTGGCGCAGCGATGGTGGCCTGGACGTCACGATGCTTGTGCCCGTCACACCGTGGTTTGAAAGATGGCTTTTGGGCTGGGGAGCCGCTGTCGACATCCGGACGCCCAAAACCCTACGCCGAAAAATCGAGGGTCTCCACCGCGATGCCATCGCCCCGAAAAAAGATCGGCCAGCGTGACCGTCCTTGTCACATCATCGGTATAGTGTGGCCACCATCGATCGAGACGTCATGGAGCCTTCGACCACTTCAATTCGCATCCCTGTTCACATCGGTCCCCAGGCCGCCGGGATCCCTGCGGAGTTGGCCGTTGCGCTCGTACCGCTGTGGTTCGTCAGCTTCCGGATCACCCTGGTGCCGCGAGAACGCCTGGTGTTACCCCTGAACGGCCGGGGCAGCATTCTTCGTGGCGCGTTCGGCATCACCCTGCGCAAGTTAGTCTGCCACGACATGGATCTCGCGTGCCGCGCCTGCCCCCTCGAACCTACCTGTCCCTATCCTCAGACCTTCGAGCCGCGCCCGCCCGCCGAAGGTGATCGCCTGTCCAACTTCTCCGACCTCCCCCGGCCCTTCGTCTTCGATCCGCCCACCGGTACACGCAGCGAATTCGCGCCCGGCGAGCCGGTGGCATTTGGTCTGACAGTGGCTGGCCGCGCCTCACGCCTCGTGCCCTACTTCGTCAGCGCCTTCCGCAACCTTGCCGACGAGGGTATCGGACCGCGGCGGGCGCGCTTCGATCTCTCCGACGTCGCCGCGCTGGACGCAGGCGGGAATGCCGTCGAAGTCTACCGCAGCACCTCGCCGTTGTTGCGCATGAACGCCCCCGCGTTGCGCTCCGCCGACCTGGTCCGCCCCGGCGACGCGACTCGCAAGGCACTCACTCTACGATTCCTCACCCCCCTGGACCTCAAGGACAAGGGCGTCCCCGTGGTGACGCCCGAGCTTGGCCCCATCGTTCGCCGTCTGCGTGATCGTGCCAGCTCCCTCGCGTCGTTCTTCTGCGACGGCCCCCTCGCGCTAGATTTCCGTGGCGTTTCTGCGCTGGCCGACAACGTGCGCCTCGTCGACAACCGCACCCGCGTTCTGGACGTGAGTCGGCGCAGCAGCCGGACCGGCCAGCGTCACGACATCGGCGGCCTCATCGGCGAAGCGACCTACGAGGGTGCCGAGATCGGTGACCTGATGCCACTCCTGCGCATCGCCGAAGTCCTTCACGTCGGCAAACACGCCGCCTTCGGCAACGGAAGGGTGGAGGTG
>CAYSKR010000102.1:0-30185 GCA_964431675.1 uncultured Myxococcales bacterium | reverse complement strand
GACACCGTGGTGGAAACCCTTGATTCGATGCGCGAGGACACCAACGCCAAGCTCTTGTTCCCCGACGTCGTATTCGCGGCAGGTATTCTCTGATGCTGCCCGCGGAGATGTCCCGGCTCATCGGAAAGAAAGCGATCCGGGGATTCGCGCGGAAGCTGGCCGAGCCTGAAACCATCAAGGATCTGAACATCACACCCATGATGGACATGATGACCATCATCCTGGTGTTCTTGCTCAAGAGCTTCGCGTCATCCCAGCAATCGATCACCATGGACCAAAACCTCATGGTGCCGAAGTCGCAGACCAACCTGAAGGCCAAGGAGGCCATTCAGGTCACGATCTCGAAGAAGATCATCCTCGTCGAGGGGGAGGGGATAGCGCCCATCTCGGGCGGCAAGGTCGACCCGGCGTTGAAGCGTGATGGCGAGAACGGTTACTACATCTCTCCGCTCGTTGAGTACTTGGAAAAAGTAGCCAAGCGTGAGAAGAAGGTCGCCGAACTGCAAGGCCAGATCTTCGAAGCGCAACTCTTAGTCGTTGCTGATCAAACCACCCCCTACCGCCTCTTGACGGAGATATTATACTCGTGCGGACAAGCCGGATACGCGAACTATCGTTTGTTGGTACTCAAGGTTCGGGACTAGACAGCCGCGAGGCGAGCTCGTCCCTTCACACACGTCGGCCGCTTGGCGCGTGTTTCACTTTTCTGGCAGGGCTTGCGGCGTGGTTTTTCGCCATGCCGTCCGCGCTGGCTGAAGAGCTGTCGGGTGGCGAGGCCAGCCTGGTCCTTCCGGACCTGAGCAGCGTTGGCTTTCTGGGTGGGATTCCCGGTGACCGACTGCTTCTGGGCGGCATCCTGGTGTGCGTCCTGGGGCTCGTGTTCGGTCTCGTGACCTTCAAGGGGTTGCGCGATCTGCCGGTGCATAAGTCGATGCGCGACATCTCAGAGCTGATCTACGAAACCTGCAAGACTTACCTGGTCACGCAAGGGAAGTTCATCCTCATCCTGGAGATCTTCATCGGGGCGATAATCGTCATCTATTACGGCTTCATCGAGACGCTGCCCGCGTTCCGCGTCGGCGTCATCCTGATGTTTTCGCTCGTTGGCATCGGCGGCAGCTACGCGGTGGCCTGGTTCGGCATCCGGGTGAACACCTTCGCCAACTCGCGCACGGCCTTCGCCAGCCTTCGTGGTCTTCCGTACCCCATCTACGCGATCCCGCTGCGCGCCGGCATGAGCATCGGCATGCTGCTGATCAGCGTCGAGCTCCTGATCATGCTGGTGATTCTGTTGTTCATCCCGAACGATTACGCCGGCAACTGTTTCATCGGCTTCGCCATCGGTGAGTCCCTGGGCGCTTCGGTGCTGCGCATCGCGGGCGGCATCTTCACCAAGATCGCCGACATCGGCTCGGATCTGATGAAGATAGTCTTCAAGATCAAAGAGGACGACGCGCGCAATCCCGGTGTCATCGCCGACTGCACCGGTGACAACGCGGGCGACTCGGTGGGACCGACGGCCGACGGGTTCGAAACCTACGGCGTCACGGGCGTCGCGCTGATCACCTTCATCATGCTGGCGGTCCATGATCCCATGGTGCGGGTCAAGCTTCTGGTCTGGCTCTTCGTCATGCGGGTCGCAATGATTATCGCGAGCGGTCTGTCGTACATGGTCAACGAGGCGATTGTGAAGGGGCGCTACGGCACGGAGCAGAAGATGAACTTCGAGGCACCGTTGACGCAACTCGTCTGGGTCACCTCCATTGTCTCGGTGGTGATGACCTACGTCATCTCGTACATGCTGATTCCCGACCTTGGCGACGGCTCGCTGTGGTGGAAGCTCAGCTCGATCATCACCTGCGGCACGCTCGCCGGTGCCATCATTCCCGAGGTGGTCAAGGTCTTCACGTCGACCGAGTCCGCGCACGTGCGGGAGGTCGTCACGTCTTCGCGTGAAGGTGGCGCATCCCTGAACATCCTGTCGGGCCTCACCGCCGGCAACTTCAGCGCCTACTGGATGGGCGTCGTCATCGTCGCGCTGATGGCCATCGCGTTCGGCGTGTCGACCCAGGGCCTCGGCCCATTGATGAGCGCCGAGGCGGTGTTCGCGTTTGGCCTGGTGGCTTTTGGCTTTCTCGGCATGGGGCCGGTGACGATCGCCGTCGACTCCTACGGTCCGGTGACCGACAACGCTCAGTCGGTTTATGAACTCTCGCTCATCGAGACCATCCCCGGCATCGCGGAAGAGATCGAAAAGGCACACGGGTTCAAAGTGGACTTCGCGCGCGCCAAGCACCTGCTCGAGGAGAACGACGGCGCAGGCAACACCTTCAAGGCGACTGCCAAGCCAGTGTTGATCGGGACCGCCGTGGTCGGGGCGACGACCATGATCTTCTCCATCATCATGATGTTGACGCACGGTCTGCAGCCCGAGCTGATCAAGAACCTGTCGATCATGCATGCGCCCTTCTTGCTGGGCCTGATTTCGGGCGGCGCGGTGATCTACTGGTTCACGGGTGCGTCGATCCAGGCGGTTTCGACCGGCGCGTATCGCGCGGTGGAGTTCATCAAGGCCAACATGAAGCTGTCAGGTGTTGAAAAGGCCTCGGTCGAGGACAGCAAGAAGGTCGTCGAGATCTGCACCGTCTACGCGCAGCGCGGGATGTTCAACATCTTCCTGGCGATCTTCTTTTCGACCCTTGGCTTCGCGTGCGTGGAGCCGTATTTCTTCATCGGCTACCTCATCTCGATAGCGCTGTTCGGCCTGTACCAGGCGATCTTCATGGCCAACGCGGGCGGTGCCTGGGACAACGCCAAGAAGCTGGTCGAGGTCGAACTCAAGGAGAAGGGCACCGACCTGCACGCCGCCACCATCGTCGGCGATACGGTCGGCGATCCGTTCAAGGACACTTCCTCGGTCGCCATGAATCCGGTGATCAAGTTCACGACTTTGTTCGGCGTCCTGGCCGTGGCCATGGCAGTTCGCATGGATCGGACGCTGTCGGCGGTACTCGCGGCGGGCTTCCTCGCCATTGCCATGACGTTCGTCTGGCGCTCGTTCTACCGGATGCGCATCGGCACCGGCGTCAAAGCTGCGGCTGCCGACAAGGCGGCGTAGCGTCGCAGGCCAGCGCCAGACTACCTGGGTAGACCGCGCCAGGTGCGGACCAACGGCAGCACGAATGGCACCACGGCCAGCAGGAGCCAGATTCCGCCCAGGGGCATGGGCAGGGGCAGGGGCAGGGGCACCGGGAGGATCTGGTCCAGGTCGGCCTGGCTCAGCGCGACTGGAGCCCAGCGCAACGTCACCAAGCCGGCCGCCCCGATGGCCAACAGCGACCAGGTACGCAGACGCAGCAGTCCCCAAAGACCGGCGGCAGCCAGAGCCGTCACCAGGATTCCCAGGCCCTGACCTTCCTTCGGCCCGAGCGCCCAGACGATCAGAGACGGCAGTGAAGCCGCGGTCTGGGTGACCGCTCGGCCCACGCGCGCAACCCCGGGGGCATCCATCGAGAAACGCGCCTGCCAGCCCGGCTGCTGCTCGTAGCGAGCCGCAATTTTTGGCCCCCACAGCAGCAGCAGCAGCGCCGCGTGCAGCCCGCCGTAAACCATCAGGACGGGATGCGGCCCCACCATGACGAGGGAAAACAGGCCGAGCGTGGCGCCAGACCACCCGAGACCGTTCGCAACCCAGCGGCCCCAGAACCATTCTGCCGCCAGGCCAAAGAACGCCAAGCAGTAGCAAGCACCCAGGCACGCCATCATGGACGTCATGCTGGGTGGAGCCAGCGCCGCGACCAGCAGGTACAGCACCACGAAGGTGCTCAGCGCAAGCAGCGCGACGGCCACCCGCAGACGCTCGTACCCGACGTTCAAGAGCCGCTCGCGGGCTGGTGATCGTCGACGAATGCGGGTCGCTGTTTCTTCAGCCATCCGAGGAGGTCTTCCTGGCGCTTTCGCCACGCGGCCTCCCGATCGAAAATCTCCTTCTGCTTCGTCAGTACCAGGGAATACGGGCGCCCGCGACGGGTTGTCACATGGGTTACGGGCAGCCCGTGGGTGCCGATCACGTCGTGGATGTGCTGACGCGGTGCCGCGGCCAGTGGCCAGACGTGCTCGACGCGGGTCGGGTCGCGCAGAAACTCCACGAGAAGGAGGCACAGCTCGCACCTGCATCTCGTGGGAATCTCGATTGACCAGTTATCCGTCTTCCGCGGCGGAGCCGCAATTATCCGCTCAATCGCATCGACGACATGGCCGTAAAGTGCGTGGAGCCCGAACGCCTTGGTCGTGGCGGGGACGTTCGTTTTCAAGCACGTCTGTAGCAGGGCACCGGCAGCCAGGATCGGCAACGCTGTTGGGCCGGTCGTCAGGAGGCCAATCAGGTGATCGCGGGTGGATTGCGCCTGGATCGCCGCGGCACCCTCGATGAGCGCCAGCAAGGTCTCGCTATGCTCCCCCGCCTTTTCGTCTCCGAGCCAGACCACGGGCAACCGGAGCACCGCGATCCGGGCTTGCTCAAAAGCGTTCACCTCGCGGGTCAAGAGCCAATCGGCCAGATCCCTGCCGTGCCCGGGTGCCTGGCTCAGCAGGGACTGGAAAAGGTCAGGGAGGATCGGGAGCCATGCCGGTGCGCCATAACGCAGGTGCCCGGACCAGGCGGTGAAGAGCTGTTGCGACCACGCCAAACCGTAGCGCTCGACGATCGAGGCGAAGGTTGGCAGTTCGGTAGAACTCAGCCGGTGAGGTCCGAAGGGCGCCAAAAGCCCGTGCGCCAGAGCGGCGTCATCGAGCGATAGCGCTACCTTGAGCAGTTTGGCGAAGAACAGATGACTCTCTTCCCTGGGTGCGTGCTGGGCCCAGAACGGCAGGAGGCTGCGCGCGCCATCGCGGGCCTCGCAGAGGGTGCGTGCCTTGATGCGTGCGGCAAGTTCGTTCGCTGCCCAAGACGGCGACACCTTGGCCCGGATGACGAAGTTGCGATCTCGCGGCCACATGACGAGAGCAGCACGGTGATACCAGCGGTCCACGGTGTTGCCGTAGTTGCCCATGTAGCCTTCGTGCTCAGATTTGAACGGATTCAGGTCAACCGACGCCTTGGTGAAGCAGATTTCTCTTTGTGTGGGTGTCACGGGGACGCTCGATGTCTTGTGGCCATCGTGCCCGACCCAGTGACGAAGCTCGACGCTCGTGTCGCACAGGTCTCCAAGTGCGGGTTGCACCGCGTTGTCCGAGTCGTCGTCGTCGATCTCGACACGGTGGTAACGTCCTCCCCGCGAGCCGTGGTAGTCCCATTCGTTCTCCTCGCACGTCCAATTTTCATGCACGTCGGCAAGGGCCAAGTAGATCTCGCAATCGAGACGTTCGGCGACCTGTCGTAGCGCGTCGGCGCGTACCCGATCTCCGTTCTTGAGGCGCGTCCATGCGAGACTCCTCTCGGTGTATTCGTGGTCGAGGAGGTAGATGAGTCGGTCTGGCCGCTCGGCGGTGGGGTTCCCATGGGCGTGCGCGACGGGCGTCGCAAAGTAGGCTCTGACCTTATCGACCAGACGATCGACGCCCGCGGATGAGGAAGGGGATTGGGGCGCGGGCGCGCGCGAGGTCGTGGCTGGGTGGTGAAGCAGATGATAAGTGAGGACGACACGGTGGCCGGACACCACCGGTTTCACCTCGTGGTGACAATCCGCATAGAACGCGAGCAGCGACAGATCCTTCGGCCCCCGCTTGGCCCCACGGAAGGTCTTCTTCTCATCATGGTGGTGAACGATGACGGTTCCGCCCGAAGAAGCGGTCGGAAGCTGCACCACCAGGGAGCCGACCATGTCGTCGGCCCTCTCGGAGTCCTGGTGCGCTGCAAAGAACTGTCCCGGCGTGTAGATGAGCATCTTGTCGAGTACGGCAACGAGTTTCCCGTCATTGGGCAACCCAAGCTTCTCGCGGAGTTTGGCCAGAGCGGGTTCGAGAGTTCTCCTCCATGCGCGCGCGTCGACCTTGATCCGACCGCTCCCGATCTCCCATGTGTCCCGGACGCTTCGGTCGTTCAGCGTCTTGTCGCGTCGTCCGTACGGGGCCGGTTGAGCGATGGCGCACAGGGCTCGCACCGCAGCCGTGGAAATCGGAAAGCGAATGACACCCGCGCTCTTGACCTCGATCTTGAGACCGTCAGAGGGGCACGCCTGCTCGGCCGCGAATGCGCCCCGTGACTTGATGGCAGCCAGTGCCTCCGTCACCGCACCAAGGGACTCCTCCATGGGACACCAGTTATAGCTTGGCGGGCAGGGCCCGGCCGCCATCGACGGCGCGGATCTCGACCCGACGGTTTCGCATCTTGGCCGCGGCACCGATGTTCGGCACCAGCGGCCGCTTGGCCCCCATGCCGATCGCGTCGACGCGATCACCGGATACCCCGTGTGCAGCCAGGTAGGAAGAAATCTTCTTCGCCTGGTCGCTCGTGATTGCGTCAGCCTTGGCTGCCCCGCTGTCCACGTGGGTCTCGATGTGTACCTTCTTGATTTCTGGGTGGCTGTTCAGGGCCTCGGCCAGGTCATCGAGCACCCGCTGCGCGGCGGCCGTCAGCTCGGCGCTCGGATTGCCACCCTTCGCCACGAATCCAACCGGCCTGGAAAAGGTCAGACGCTTGCCTTGCACCTTGACCGACGACGGCCCGGCGGCCTTTGCCTTGCCCACCGAAATGTCCAGGTTCGAGGCGATGCCCTCGGAGACGGCGAAGGACTGGTCCTTGGCATCGAAGCTTGGGCCCTCGGCACGAGCCGTGTAACTGCCCGGGATCAAGTCGACGGAGAACCCGCCCGCAATGTCGCTGCGGGCGTCGGTGTTTTCAGGGCCGGAGAACTTGATGGTCGCGCCGGCGATGCCTTTGCCACCCTCGTCCAGAAGGCGGCCTTGCACCCTGGACTTGGTGTCCTTTGCGACCAGCGCGGCAGGACCGAGGTCCACCGACTGGCCAATCAAGACGTTGGCCTTCACCGTCAATGGCTGGAAGCTGGCGGCGGCGATCTCAAGCGTGGCCTCGCCAGCGGGAAGGCCCTTGGTGACGAACTTCCCGTCGGGATCGGTGGCGACGCGTGAAGTCGGCATTCCGATAACGCTCACGATGGCGCCGACCACGGGCAGGCCGCCCTTGGCGCTGGTCACTTTGCCACTGACGAAACCGTCCTTGGGGGCTGGGTCTCGCTCGACGATCTTTTCCACCGTTCTGGTGACGATCTTGGGCTTGCCGAGGTTGGTGAGGTCGAGTGGATACGACAGACCGAAAATCACGTTGAATGGCGGCAGTGCAGGTCCGTAGGCGTGCCCTAGTGAACGAAGCCCGAGGTCAATCCCGGCATCGAGCACCAAGTTGCCGGGAACTCGGGCGCGCAACCCGAAGGTCAGCCAGTGCTGATACTGGATTTCGTTGCAGCGTTCTTTGCCCGGCGGCGGATTGGCGGACGTCGAGCACATGGGGGCCACGAACTCCCGGAACTTGGGATCCGCATCGGCGGTGATGAACTCGAAATGATATTCGGCGAACGGCTGCAACGAGACGTCGCTTCCGTTGAGCTTTTCCAACGGCGCGTCGACACCGATGGCCGTGCGCAGCCGGTTGTTGGAGATGCCGTAGGCAAAACTGGAAACCGCCTTGGTCTGCTTGGTCTCCTTCGCGAGGTCTTGCACGTTGGCCGAATTGTCCAGGTAGTAGCCCAGATTGGCGTGAAAACGCAGCGGTGCCTGTGAGACTTCGCGCAGATCCATCGTGGCCACGCCGCCGAATCCAACCGAGGTGGCGCTCGGTTCGAAGGTAACTCCCGCGGTCGCCGACATGAGGCGCAGATCGACCTGACCACCCAAGGACAACCCGTTGGCGACGGGCCGGGCGAACTTTGATCCCAGCAAGATGTCGCCGAATGATCGAATGATTTCAGGATCCCTTCGGCCGGCCTCGCGGCGGCTGTCCCGCTGATTCTGATTGGCCGCAGCCTGGATGGCACCGAAGATCTCGAGGTAACGAATCGGGGTCAGGCCAAAAGCGAAGGCACCCTGAAAGCGGCGGTTCTCATCTCCCTGGACGATGAAGCTCGATGCCGACGAATACTCGCCGTGCAGGCCAATCCTGAACACGCCGGGTGCGCCAGCGTTGGCGGTGCTCATGCCAAATAGACCGATGGGTCCGCGCAGAGCTGGCAGCATGGCCATGCCTCGATCAAACGGAATGGAGTCATCGTCGGCGACGGGTGCAGGCACTTCCGCTGATGCCGAAACCGACGCCGCGGCCTCGGTGGATGCGGCGGCAACCGCTGGCTGGGCAATGGCGGTACCGGTAGAGGTCAAACCAAATTCGAGGCCTGTGACCAAAGCCAATGAAATGACGAAGGATTTTTGCATGCTGACCCTTTTCATTCTGCCAGGGAAGGTGTTGTAAGGAACCCGAGTCTATACCCGTGGGTTAGCGGCGCAAGGTCTCGCGTCATTTCGCGGACGAGGGGCGGGCAGCGGCGCTTCCCTGACAATCGTTCAAGGCTAGTAGGAAAAGTCTATCCGTAGTATTTTTTCGAGTCTCATGGCCACGGGCACCGCACTCTGTGTTGACCAGGACGAGTCCTCGGTCGCGGCGATGAAGGAGCTCCTTGAGTCGCGGGGATTCTCCGTGTACAGCGAGCCGAACGGAGACAAGGCGGTGGACTGGGCCCGCAAGAATCCACCTCAGCTAATCGTGGTGTGCGTCGAACCGCGCAAGGTCGGCTACGCCGTTTGCAACAAGATCAAGCGTGCAACCGAACTCAAGGACGTGCCGCTCGTGCTCACGTCGGCCGAGGAAACGCAGCAAACGTTCGAGCAGCACCAGAAGCTCAAGTCGTGCGCCGAGGGGTACGTGTTCAAGCCGATCGACCGCAAGCAATTTGGCGACGTCGTGGATCGGCTGACGGCGGGCGAAACTCACGGCATGAATTCGGAGGAGATCATCCTGACGTCGGACCTTGAGGAGGAAATCTCCATGGCCGACATCGTGGTCGACGACCAGAGCGGCGGGAGGGCGACCCGCGCGGCCGCTTCGGCCAAGCCGATGTCGATCGGGGCGGACACGAACGATCTTGCGTCGATCTTCGACCAGGAGACTGACGATGCGCTGGCCGCATTGTCCGGATCGGCACCGGTGGTTGCCGCAGCGGTGCCGCGCGCGGCGGATTTTACCCCCACCGAAGAATCCTGGCTGGATGAGCGCACCCGGGCGCAACCCCGCCGGATTCCCGAATTACCAACGCCGCCACTCGTGGTGCCGTCGGCCGTGGAGGCTGGTGCCGACGAAGCGGTTCCGCTGCCGGTGCTGGCGACCAACAGCTCGTCGTCCTACGAGGCGCTCGAAGGCGGGTCGGAGTTTTCACCGCAACCGACGCTCGCGTCGCTGCGGAAGGCCGCTATTCAGAAGGAACGCGACGATAGCAAGATCAAGGACTTGGAGGCGCGCGTTCGCTCTTTTGAAACCGAGCGCGAGCAGCTGACCGAGGAACTGGCGGACGCCAAGAACCGGATCTCGAACCAGCCGCTGTCCAAGGAGAAGGATCTGTTGTCGCTGCGGGAGATCATCAACCGCAAGGAAAAGGACATTCTGGATCTGCGCGACTCGCTCGACGCGAAAGAACGGCAGACCCTCGATCACAAGGACCGCATTCGCGAGCATGAGCGCGCGCGGCGAGATCTCGAAGAGAAGGCTCTCGGGTTCGAGAAGATCCTCATGGCCGCCAACGAGAAGGTGGCAGCGCTCCAGCATGACAAGGACAAGTCACTGGAGCGTGAGAAGGGCACCAAGGCGCGCCTCGACGCGGCGCAGTCCGAGATTCAAAAAGCCCACGCCGAGATCGACACGCACAAGAAGCGCGTGGTCAGCGTGGAGGAGAAGGCGAAGGCCGATCTGGATCGCGCGCGCGTCGCCGCGGCGGCCAAGATCGCCGAGCTGGAAGAGGCGCAGCGCGCCGGGCTGTTGCGCCTCACTGGCGAGCACGCGGGTGCCAGCGCGCAACGCGAGAAGGAGTTCGAGGCCGAAAAGAAGCGGTTCGCCGACGCGGTGGCCGCGGCGAACGAGCGCCTGGCGACCGAGCACATGGCGCACCAGGCAACGGTTGAATCCAGGGAGCGCGATCACAAGAATGAGGTCGTGGGGCTGCGGCATCAGCACGAGCAAGAGCTGGCGACGGCCGACGAGCGTCGCATCAAGGAACTGGCTGAGGCCGAGGACCGGGTTTTGCAGGCACTCCAGAAGCTGCGGTCCGACGACAAGGCCATCGATCAGGCGAAGCGCGCGCTGGCGGTGGCGCTGACCTGGCTCGATGAACGTGGCGCGTCGCCGCAGCAAGGTGCGAGCCCGGGCGGGCCTGTCACCAAGGCCCCGTCGGAGGAAGGCGCGACCTGACCGAGGTCACCGGGAACGTCGCCGGGCTCAAGCCAAGCGAGCTTTCGGCGCTGGAACGCATCTACCGCCGCAAGGTAGCTCCGCAAGAGGTCGTCTCATCCGAGCTTGGGACGTACCTTTGCGGCGTTTCGCGCGATCTGCAGCGCCAGATTGGTGTGTTGCTGAGCCGCCGGGGCGAGGTCGAGCATGTCTTTGTCGGCGACGCGTCTCGCATCACGCTGCCACCCTTCGGCCGCGTGCGCGCTGGCCGGGGGCGTTTTCGCGGTCTTCGCCTGGTGCACACGCATCTGCGCAACGAGGCCCTGTCGCGGGATGATCTCGTCGACCTGGCGCTGTTGCGGCTCGACTTGGTGGCGGCGGTGGGTGTCTCGGCCGAAGGGCGGCCAGCGGACCTGCATCTGGCGCACCTGGTTCCGGTGCACGAAGGCGGCAAGCCGTGGACCATTCTCGATCCGGTGCCGTTTCACCAGTCCGACGTCGACGTGGTCGATCTGGTCGCCGCGCTGGAGGAAGAGTTTGATCGCGCTGCCCCATCGACGGTCACGGTCGCCGGTGGAGAGCGCGCGCTGGTGGTGGTTGCCGAACTTCGAGCCCGCCGCAACGACAGGCTGGACACGCGCGCGACATCGAAGAGCCGCGTGGCCGAGCTCAAAGAGTTGTGCCGCACCGCCGGCATCACCGTGACCGACGTGGTCGAGCAACGGCGCTCCGAGGCTGATCCCAAGTACCTGGTGGGGCGGGGCAAGCTGGAAGACATCCTGGTGCGTGCGATGCAGGTCGATGCCGCGATGCTGATTTTCGATCCCGAGTTGACCCCGGGCCAGGCGCACGCCATTGCCGATTTCACCGACCTCAAGGTCATCGATAGAACGATGTTGATTCTCGACATCTTTGCCCAGCGGGCCAAGAGCCGGGACGGCAAGCTGCAAGTCGAGCTCGCGCAACTACGCTACCGCTTGCCGCGCCTGCATGAAAAAAACACGATGATGAGCCGCCTCGTGGGTGGCATCGGCGGGCGCGGTCCGGGTGAGACGAAGCTGGAAGAGAATCGGCGGCGCGCGCGCGAGCGCATCCATCGGCTTGAACAGGAAATCGAACGGTTTGGGCGTCAGCGCGCCGAGCGGCGCGCGCTGCGGACCCGGCGTGGCCTGCCCATCGTCGCCATTGTTGGATACACGAACGCGGGAAAATCGACGCTGCTCAACACCTTGACTCAGAGCGATGTGCTGGCCGAGGACAAGTTGTTCGCGACACTGGATCCGACGACGCGGCGCCTGCGGTTTCCCGAGGAGCGCGAGATCATTCTGGCCGATACCGTTGGGTTCATTCGCGAACTGCCGCGTGATTTGGCGCAGGCTTTTCGCGCCACGCTCGAAGAGCTGGGTGAGGCGGACCTGCTCGTCCACCTGGTGGACGCGGCCGATCCCGATCGCGAGCAGCAGATCTCTGCGGTGGAACGGATTCTTTCCGATTTGGGGCTGGCCGAAACGCCTCGCCTCCTGGTCATGAACAAGGTCGATCTTCTTGGCCCTGCCGAGCGGGCATTGCTGGGCGAAACCGGCACACTCACCGTGGCTGCGCGCAACGCGCCGTCGACCGGACCCCTTCTGGCTGCGGTCGAGGCCGCGCTGTGGCGCGACGGCCGCCTGGTCGCGCCCTGAATAAAGTCTATTGATCTCGGCGGGGGCCTGGCGTAAGTCCCGGTCGTGCCGGAGATGAACATCATCCAGGCGGTCAACGACTGCCTGCGGCTCGAGATGAGGCGGGACAACCGCGTGGTCGTTTTGGGTGAGGATGTCGGGCGTTTCGGCGGCGTGTTTCGCGCCACCGCCGGGCTGCACGAGGAGTTCGGTCCCGACCGCTGCATGGACACGCCGCTGGCCGAGGCGGGGATCGTGGGTGCGGCGATCGGCATGGCGCTGTATGGGCTGCGGCCCGTGGCCGAGATCCAGTTCGCCGACTTCATTTATCCTGCGTTCGATCAGATCGTGAACGAGCTGGCCAAGTTTCGCTACCGCTCGGGCGGGGAATACGCGGCACCGGTGGTCATCCGCACGCCGGTCGGCGGCGGCATCAAGGGCGGGCACTACCATTCACAATCGCCCGAGGCGCTGTTCATCCACACGCCCGGCTTGCAGGTCGTCTGCCCGTCAAACCCGGTGGACGCCAAGGGCCTGCTGGCGTCCGCGATTCGCGGCGAAGATCCCGTCATCTTCATGGAGCCCAAGCGGGTGTACCGCGCATCGCGCGCCGAAGTGCCCGAGGGCGAGTACACCATTCCCATCGGCAAGGCCAAGGTGCTGCGTCTTGCGGCCGGTCGGTCCGCCAAGTCGGTCACGGTGCTGGCGTGGAGCGCGATGGTACACACGGCGCAGGCGGCGGTCGTCAAGGGGCTGGAACAGGGCTACGACGTCGAGCTCATCGATTTGCGGTCGCTGTTGCCGTTCGACATCGACGCGATCATCGCGTCGGTGCGCAAGACGGGGCGTGTGGTTGTGGCGCACGAGGCGCCGCGCACCTGTGGCTTCGGCGCCGAGCTGGCGGCCAGCATCCAGGAGCGGGCGCTGCTTTCGCTTGAAGCTCCGATCATGCGCGTGACGGGTTTCGACACGCCGTTTCCCTACACGCTGGAGCAAGAGTATCTACCCGATGAAGATCGGGTGCTCGACGCCATCGAACGCGTGGTCAATTTCTGATAACACCGGGGGCGACGATGGCCTACGAGTTCAAGCTGCCGGACATCGGCGAAGGGGTGGTGGAGGGTGAGATCGTGCGCTGGCTGGTCAACGAGGGCGACGTCCTCGTGGCAGATCAGCCGATGGTCGAGGTGATGACCGACAAAGCGACGGTCGAGATTCCGGCACCGCGCGCCGGCCGGGTGCTCAAGTGCATGTATGCCGTGGGTGAAATCTGTCCCGTCGGCAAGGTGCTGATCGCCCTCGACGAGGGCGCAGGGGCGGCGGTGACTGCTCCGACTTCCAAGGGCCGCGCCGCAGTGGCGGCGGGCGTGGTTTCAGCGGTGGCTCCGGTGGGGGGAACCCCGGCGTTCGGCACCGGGGTGGTTCCCGCGCTTGCGCCCGACGCGCAAGACGGCGACGTGCTCGCGACACCGGCCACGCGCAAGCTGGCGCGCGAGCTGGGTGTGCATGTGGCACAGGCGACGACTTCTGGTCCCGGCGGCCGCGTCACCTCGGATGATGTACGGGCCCTGGCGCAGCGGGGGCCAGCACGGGCCAGCGTGGCTGCCGCGGCGGCATCTGCCCCTGCGCGCCCGCGTTTGCCGACCGACGTGGCCGTGCCGTTCCGCGGGTTGCGGCGCAAGATCGCCGAGCGCATGAGCCGGTCCAAGCGCGAAGCCGCGCACTTCACCTACGTCGAGGAGATCGACTGCACGACACTCGTGGCGTGGCGAAACGAGACCAACGTCCGCCTGGCGTCACAACCCGGCGCGCTGCGTCTGTCGTTTCTTCCGTTCATAGTTCGGGCCACCGTCGATGCGCTTCGGCGCTTCCCGCAGCTCAACGCCTCGCTCGACGAGGCGGCGGGCGAGATCGTGCAGCACCGCGAGATTCACATCGGCCTTGCCGCCGCGACCGACGACGGCCTGATGGTGCCCGTGGTGCGGCATGCCGATCAAAAGGGAATCATGGAGATCGCACGCGAGATCGAGCGGCTTGCCGAGGCCACGCGCTCGGGCAAGGCCACCCGCGACGAACTCGCGGGTTCGACCTTCACCATCACCAGCCTGGGCGCGCTTGGCGGCGTCCTGGCGACGCCGATCATCAATCACCCCGAGGTGGCGATTCTGGGGGTACACAAGATTTCGAAGCGCCCGGCGGTGATCGATGATCGGATCGTGATCCGGGATCTGATGAACCTGTCGATCTCGGTTGATCACCGTGTGGTGGACGGCCACGAGGCCGCCCAGTTTGTCGCGGCGATCAAGGAAAGCCTGGAAGCGCCGGGCGCGAGGCTGCAAGTCTCGACCTGATGGCAAGACGCGGATCTGTGCCCGAGCACGCGACGGTCCGATCGGGGCAGCGCGCGATCGTCGGCGAGTCGATCGAAGTCTGGACCGACGACGAGTGGGCGCATGCCACCGGTCTGGTGCAGATCCTCGGCGAGGACGGCCGCGCCGAGGCGAAGCGGGTTCCGGCGCTCTGCCCGGCCGAGCTGGTCAATCTGTACCGGGGGATGGTGCTGTCGCGGACCCTCGACACGCGGCTGCTGCCGCTTCAGCGTCAGGGACGCATCGGGTTTTACATCGGCGCGCTCGGCCAGGAAGCGGGGATCATCGGTGGGGCACACGCGCTGTTGCCGCACGACTATTTCGTTCCTGGCTTGCGCGAGACCAGCGCGGGCCTGTACCGCGGGATGCCGCTGCGCACGCACATGGCGCAGATCTTCGGCAACGCCAACGATCTGGCCCACGGCCGACAACTGCCTTGCCATTCGGGAACCCGGGCCGCGCACCACATCACGATGTCCTCGTGCGTGTCGTCGCAGATCCCGCACGCGACCGGCATCGCGTGGGGATCCAAGATTCGCAAGGACGACGTGGTCGCCATGGCTTACCTGGGCGATGGCGGCACCAGCGAAGAAGACTTCCACACCGGCCTCAACTTTGCGGCGGTGTTCAAGCTGCCCGCGGTGTTCGTGTGCCAGAACAACCAGTGGGCCATCTCGACGCCGCTCGCGCTCCAGACGGTCTCGCAGACGCTGGCGGTCAAGGGGTTGGCCTATGGCATCCATTCGGTGCGCGTCGATGGCAACGACATTTTTGCCATGGTCGCCACGGCCACGGCTGCGGTTGATCGCGCGCGCCAGGGCGGCGGGCCGACGTTGATCGAGGCGCTGACGTACCGGTTGGGACCGCACAGCTCATCGGACGATCCGACGCGCTACCGCGACGAGAACGAGTCTGTGCTCTGGCGGAAGAAAGATCCGATCCTGCGTTTCAAGACGTGGCTGCTGGCCGAGGGCGTGCTTGGTGCGGCGGACGAGGCTGCCCTGGTCGCGCAGTTGGACGACGAGGTTCGCGCGGCCATCGTCGCGGAAGAGGCGGTGGGTAAAGTCGCGCTGAAAACCTTGGTGACGGACGTGTACGCGGAAGTGCCGTGGCATCTCCGCGAGCAACTGGCCGACCTTGAACGGTCGCGCTCGCGCCGTTAGTTCGCGCGCGCGAGCGCGGCGGTGCTGACCGCCACGACGCCAGCGATCGAGCCCTTGATCTTGACCACCGCGGAGGCTGACGAAACCACCACGGCTCCCACGCAGCCCGCACCCATGGGGCCGGCGCTCTTGATGGTCTCGGGCAGCGACTTGAGCGTGTTGACGTAGGCATCGACCGAGCCCTCGATGGCCCCCTCGACCCGCTTTTTGACCTTGAGAAGCTCGGGCAAACCGGCCTTGAACGCATCGACGAGTTTTGCGGCTTTTACCTTCTCGGCGGGCAGGTTGCTCTCGATGGCAACCGAGACGCTGGGGGCCGTGCAGGTCGCTTCGCACTTGGCCTTCGCGTCGCAGCTACGCTGGCACTCCGACACCGTCTTCATGACCTCCACCTCTTCGCAGTGCGGCGCGGTGAACGAGACGCTGCAGCTTCCGGTGCATGAGCCCATGCATGAACCCGTACACTTGGCCTCGCAGCCGCCCATGCACGAACCCATGCACATGCCCTCGCAGGTGCCGTCGATCATCCCGCTGCACTGGCCGGTGCAGGTGCCCATGCAGGTGCCGGCACACTGGCCATTCGCACCCATGGTCATGCAGGTGCCTTCGCAAGTACCCATGCAGGTGCCGGTGCAGGTGGCGCTGATCTTGCCGGTACACATGCCGGTGCATTTCGCCGAGCAGGATCCCGAGCACTGAGCGCCGCAGGTACCGCTGCAACTTCCACTGCACATGCCCGAGCAGCCGCCGGCCAGCTTGCCGGGTGCGCACACGAGATCTGTCTCGGTGATAGTTTTCATCTGGCAGGTCTCGTTGCACGTCACCGACGCCATCGCGCTCACCATGCACACGGCCGGCTGGGCCACGACGCGAATCTTGACCGTCGGGTGGAGGGTGGCGATGACCCTCTCGATCTCGGTTTTCACGGCACCGCAGACAGTTTTTGCGTCCGAGCCGAGCATCGCCGTCATCAGGCCGAGCTTGTCGGACATCGCGCGACAGGCCTTGAGCGAGTCGGCCTCGATCTCGTTGGCGGCTTTCACCAGCGAAACCGATGCGTCGAGAATGGCGTTGAGCTTGAGGCCCGCGGGCCCGGTGAAGGTTGGGCCCTTCATGCCCTTCTCGGCGTCGTAGCCCTCGCACGCGAGCGCCGTCAACGCAGCCTTGCCCTTGGCCTTTAGCGAATCGACCAGGCCCAGGCCGGCGCCGCTGGCACCGCCGACCTTCGTGGCGTCCTTGCGGTTCTGATCCGCCGCGACTCCGACGCAGGCTGCCGCCTTGGCGTTGGTCTTGACCTGGCCGGCCACGACAACAAGCGATTCGAGGTAGGCACCCAGGGAGCCTTCGATTCGGTCCTTGGCGCGCTGAGTTGCCTTGAAGAACCGCGGCAGGCCCTTTCGCAGCGCAGTGACCAGCAGCTCGATCTTCTGCTTGCGCATGGGATCCTTCTGCAGGTTCGTCTGGAAATCGACGAGCACGGCGGGCAAGTCGCAACTCGCGGATGCGCGCGCCTGCGTGTCGCAGGTCTTGTCGCACTCGGTGATGGTGCGCATGACCTCGGTTTCTTCGCATTTGGGTGCGACGAACGCGACGTTGCACATGCCGGTGCATGAGCCCATGCAACCCCCCATGCACTTGCCCGAGCACGACGCGGAGCAGGTGCCCTTGCACATGCCCTGGCACTTGCCCGTGCAGCCGACGTCGCACTTGCCGACGCACGTACCGGTGCATTTTCCGGCGCACTTGCCGTCGGTGCCCATCACGTCGCAGGTGCCGTCGCACTGGCCTTCACACTTGCCCGTGCAGGTGGCGGTGCAGGTGCCCTCGCACGTTCCGGCGCAGTCGCCGGTGCAGCCGCCCTCGCACCTGCCCATGCAGGTGGCGTTGCACGAGCCCGTGCAGCTTCCCGAACACGAGCCGGACAGCTTGCCGGGCGCGCAGTGCAATTCGGTCTCCGTGATCGTCTTCTGCTCACAGGTTTCGACGCACATGCGCTGCACGTTGATGTCGATCTCGCAACGCGGCGGCGTCCACTGCACGGTCAACGTCGCCTCGGAGGGCACGTTCTCTTCGATCAGTTGCTTGATCTTGGCGCTGACCGCGCCGCAGACTTTCTTGAGCTCCGCGATCGGATCACCCTGCTTTTCCATGTCCGTCACCGCGATGTCGGCAGCCGGAAGCATGAGGTCCGTCGCCATGTCGCGACAGGCACCGAGGGCGTCGTTCTCGATTTCCTTGGCCACCTTGGTCAACGCGGCTGAGGTGCCAAGGAACACCTTGACCTTGGCTTGCACGTCCACCGAGAAGTTTCCGACCGCGCCAGTTTCCGGGTTGAACCCATCCCCGCACAGCTTCTGGACGACCATTCCAGGGTCCGGGAGCTTCGGCCCGTTGTCGCCACCGCCGCTGCACGAGCCGAGCAGGAGTCCCATTGCACCGGGAACCATCATCAGCGCAAGCGTTCGGAGTGGGTAGAGTTTGCGAATGGGGCTCATCACGGTCTCCTTGATTTCGTTGAGATCGAAGTAACAAAGTTAACGAGGCGCGGGATTGTACATCAGAAGACCACCTTGCCCAGCACGCGCAATCCCCTGGCACCGGTGGCGGCCAGCACGTTGCCCGGGTGGCCGAAAAGCGTCTCGTTGGCGAGCACCGCGAAGGCGAGCGCCTCCTTGGCGTCGGGGTCCACACCAAGGGCTCCCGTGTCCTGGACGATCGCTGGCGCGCAAAGTTCGCGCAGATGCGCCATCAGGGTCAGGTTGTGCGCGCCACCGCCTGACACGAACACCTCGTCGGGGAATCGGGGGAGAAGTTCGCGGTAGCTGCGGGCGATGGCGACCGCGGTGAAGCGGGTCAACGTGGCCAGCAGATCGTGCAGCGGGGATCCTCCAGTCGTCGCAGCGACGCGGTTGGCAAATCGGTCAAGCAGCGGGTACACGAACGCGCGCCCAAACAGTTCCCGGCCGGTGCTCTTGGGTGGCGGTTGTGCCAGGTACGGGTGACGTTCCAGTTCGGCCAGCAGGTCCGGGTCGACGCGGCCGCGCGCCGCCAGCTTACCCCCGTCGTCGTAGGCCAAGGTGCCTCGGGATGCCGCGCGCGCCACCGCATCGAGCGCCATGTTGCCGGGGCCGTTGTCGAATGCGCACAGAAAAGCCATGGTTTCGCCGACCAGAGTGACGTTGGCGATGCCGCCGATATTCTGCATGGCGCGGGTTTTCCCCGGTGAGCGGAACAGCAGGTGATCCACCAGCGGCACGAGCGGCGCGCCCTCGCCGCCGGCCGCCATGTCGCGCACCCGGAAATCGGAGATCACCGGCTTGCCGGTTCGTTCGGCAATCACGGCAGCCTCTCCAATCTGCAACGTCGCGCCGATCTTGCCTGCTGAGCGCGGCCGGTGCGCGGCGGTCTGGCCGTGCGAGCCGATCAAATGCACGTCGTCGATGGGCACGCCCTGGCGCTGGCACACCGCAAGCGCGGCGTCGGCAAACGCGTCGCCAAGCAACGCATCCACTTCGCATAGCTCGGATGCATCGGCGTCGCCGAGCGCGAAGATGCGCTCGCGCAGGTCGCGCGAGAACGGCGTCCCGACGAACGCCAGCACACGGGCGTGCGTGGACTCGCCGGCGCCTGTGATCTCGCACAGGGCGGCGTCGGTTCCGTCGGCGCTGGTGCCGGACAGCAATCCAATCACCAGCCGCACGGGCACCTCGCGCAAGGCAAAAAAGCGCGCGACCGGATCGGCAGCCTGCGCCATCTTGTCCACCACGTCGGTTCCGCCTGCCCGATTTTGCGCCTGTGCGCTGGCGTTACTTTTTGGCCGGACCCTGCGGAGCCGCAAGACCGGGCGCGGCGGGTGGCGGGCCCGGCGGTGGCGTAAGGCCAAGCTGCATCGCCAGCTCGGCGCTGTTGCCGAACCACCACAGGTTCTTCGCCTTGCCGCCCTGCACCAGCGCAATCTGGGCGACGTGAAGGTTGACGGACTTCCCCGTCTTCTTCAGTTTCATCATCTTGAGATCGCCCGTGTTGGTGGCCGTCAGCGCAAGTTGCGACACCACGTAGTCGCCCGCGGCCCACTGGTCGATGTTGGCCACCTTCATGTCGGGGAACGCGGCACCAAACATCTTGAACACGCCCGCAACGGCTTTCTTGCCTTTCACATCGGTGGGCATCTCCTGATCGCTGAGGACGATG
Source organism: uncultured Myxococcales bacterium (assembly GCA_964431675.1). GTDB lineage: Bacteria > Myxococcota_A > Polyangia > Fen-1088 > Fen-1088 > CAYSKR01. The sequence continues at coordinate 10,414 of CAYSKR010000102.1, read as the reverse complement.
TCATCCGCGAACATCGCGAGCATCTTCTTGATGTCTTTGCTGTTGTAACTTGCGTGACTCGCGTTGACGGCCGCAAGGTTGTCCGCCTCGATCTTCGAAGCAGTCGCGGCGATCTCGGTCGGCTCGCCGGGCGCCGTGGTAACGGGCCGGGACGGCATCTTCGCCATGCCCAGTTGCGCCATCATGGTCGGCATGTCGAAGTAATGTGACCCCGAAACGATGTGCCCCTGGTCGTCCACGGTGTCAAGCGCGAGGCCAAGCAGCGAGAATTTCTTGCCGGTCGGCGGCGCGCCCATGAACGAGCCGTCGTTGGTACCGCTGATGTGCCGCACCTGCGCGATTTTCATGCCGAAGGTCAGCGTCAGGATCGGCGTGATCTTGAAGTCGGTGGACATCGCCAAAAAGCCCTGCAGGAAGCCCCCGATCGCGTCGCGACCGGCAACCTCGGGCATGCCGGGGATCGCGAGGCGGCCATCGGGTGCCCAGCAAGCGGAGACGTGTTTCACGTCGCGTGATGCCATGCCCTTGCCGTGACACGCGAGTGCAGTCCTGGTTGCCTCTGCCGGCGTGAGCTTCGGCGGCACCGGAGGTGGCGGAGGTGGCACTTCCTTCGGCGCTGGAGGCGGCGGAGGAGGAGGGGCGTCCGGCTCGCAAGCGGTGAGGCCAAATGTCAGCGCCACGATGGCAGACGTAAGCACGAAAAATTTCATCGGTTTCCCTCCTGGTTGAACGGCGAGCGAGCAACCTACTCCCCGCGCGCCCGCGTCTCAAGCTGGAACGGGGCGTCGGCCTTGCGGTCGCAAGTGCCAGCAACGCAACCGTGACAAGCCCCCGTCACGCCTCCCGGAAGGCACCCGGACAGTGCGGTGCCAGGGTGCATTCGTTGCAATCGGGCTTGCGCGCGAAGCAGACGCGGCGTCCGTGCCAGATCAAGCGATGCGAAAACGCGATCCAGTCCTTGCGCGGCAACATCTTCATCAAGTCGCGCTCGATCTTTTCCGGCGTGGTGTCTCGGGTCAGCGCCAGGCGCATCGCGAGCCGCTGCACGTGGGTATCGACCACGACGCCGGCCGCGATGCCGAACGCGGTGCCAAGCACGACGTTCGCGGTCTTGCGGGCGACGCCGCGCAGGCTGGTGAGATCCGCGATGGTTTTCGGCACTTCCCCGTCGAAACGGGTCAGCAGGGCCTCGGCCGTCGCTTGCAGGCTCTTCGCCTTCTGGCGATAAAAGCCGGTGCTGCGAATGATGTCTTCCAGCACGGGCAGCGGCGCTTCCGCCATCGCTTGTGCGTCGGGAAAGCGCGCGAACAGGGCAGGTGTGACCTGGTTGACCCGATCGTCGGTACACTGAGCCGACAAGATGGTCGCACACAAGAGTTGGAATGGTGTCTCGCGAACCAGTTCGCAGTCGGCGTTGGGATACAGCGCCTGCAGGCCACGGGTCAGCATGGCCACGCGCCGTTGGTCCGGTGGCCACTTCGCCTTGACCGGTCGGCGCGAGGCCTTCGTGATGGTGCGCGCGCCGGGCTTGGGCATCGCGACGCATCCTGCCACACGCGGGTTCCGCTTTCACAGGTGCCCAGTGTCGTTGATACTGTCGCCCGCAGCATGGACGAGACGCCCGAGGAGCTGGACGAGATCAGGCGCGAAGCCGCGCAGATCGATCCGTACCGCTACCGTCGGCGCAAGCGCATCTGGGCGGCCATCGCGCTTGGCGCTTTCGGCGCAGGGTTGGCATGGGTCGTCATTGAGGCGACGAGCCAGGGGCGCAACCCGTGCGAGCGCGTGCGTGACCACCTCTGCAAGACCGACGCGGCGTCAGCGGCATGCAAGACGTACGACAGCATCTTCAAGGAATCCGTCCAGGATTCGAGTCCCAAGATGCGCAGCGACATCCGCGGCCAGTGCGAGACGAAGATCACTCGTCTCAAATCCGAAGACGGAGTCACGGTGCGGTGACAGCTGCCGCTGATCGACGCTGCGCCGCGTCCGCCTTCGGTGGTCAGCCTGCGAAGATCTTGCCCGGATTGAGCAGGTTGCCGGGATCCCAGAGGCGTTTCAGGCGCTTTTGCCAGTCGATGACTTCGGCCGACTGCTCCCATGCCATGTACCTGGCCTTGGCGATGCCGATGCCATGCTCGCCCGACAGCGTGCCTTCGAGGCGCAGGGTCTCCCGGAACACGTCGGCGGTGGCGGCATCGATGCGCGCCCGCACCGACGGGTCGTTCGGATCGTCGTCGGTGAGCAGATTGACATGCAGGTTGCCGTCGCCTGCGTGGCCGAAGGTGGCCACCAGCAAGTCGTGCCGCGCACCCACCGCGTCCACCGCGGCCAGCATCTGCGCGATGCGTCCGGTCGGGACCACGATGTCTTCGGACAGCTTGAACCGGTGCGCGTCCTTCAGGCTGCGTGAGCAGAGCCGTCGCGTTTGCCACAGCCGATCCCGGTCGGCCTCATCGCGCGCCACCGCCACATCACGCGCGCCTTCCACTTCGCACAGTTGCCCGCAACGCAGGATGCTGGCCTCGATGCCATCGGCCTCGCCGTCGATCTCGCACAGGACGATCGCGCCGGCGTCGTCGGGAAATTTGTAGCTCGCCTTGGCCCGGACGTGCGCCAGCGTGGCCTTGTCGCAAAGCTCGAGTGCGCGCGGGCGGAAGCCCTTCCTGATGATGGCGCTCACCGCGCGGCCAGCGGCGACTGCGTCACCGAACACCGCGACCAGCGTGCCGATGGCTTCCGGCTTGCCGACCAGGCGCAGCGTGATCTCGGTGGTGACGCCGAATGTGCCCTCGCTGCCAACGAACATACTCACGAGGTCGTAGCCGGTCACGCCTTTTGGGGTCTTGCGGCCGAGGTGCAGTCGTTCGCCGCCCATCAACGTCACGTCCAGGCCAAGTGCCCAGTCGCGGGTGACGCCGTATTTGAACGCGCGTGGCCCGCCGGCATTTTCGGCAATGTTGCCACCGAGCGAGCACATCGCCAGGCTGGCCGGATCGGGCGCGTAGAACAGGTCCTGCGCCTCGACGGCGTTTTGCAACTCTGCCGTGATGACGCCAGGTTCGACCACGGCGATGAGGTTGTCCGCGTCGATGATCTTCACTTTCTTCATGCGCTCGGTCGACAGAACGATGCCGCCGCGGACAGGCAGGGCACCGCCGGTCATGCCGGTGCCGGCACCACGCGGCGTGAGCGGAATCTTGTGTTCGCCTGCGAGTCGCAGAACCAGCGCGACCTCGTCGGCGCTTTCGGCCAGCACAACCGCGTCAGGCGGGAAGGGCCCGAACGGCGATTCGTCGCGGCCGTAGATCTCGCGCGAGGATTCGTCGCGCCGGACGCGTTCGGATCCCAGCTCGCGCGTCAGAAGGTGATAGATGTCCACGAATCAATCGCGTTGGCAGAGCGCGGCTCCGCCACGCGGAGCCAGAGCGCGGGAGGGGATGGGAACCCTCCGATGGTTCGCATTTAGACGCTAAACGACGATCCGCAACCGCAGGTCGACTTGGTGTTCGGGTTGTTGAACTTGAACCCGGCGCCGTGCATGCCCTCGACGTAGTCGATCTCGGTGCCAAGCAGATACATCATGCTCATCTGGTCGCAGATCAGCTTGATGCCTTCCGAGTCGAAGGACTGGTCCATCTCGGTCGACTGATCGAAGTACAGATCGTACGAGAAGCCCGAGCAGCCGCCGCCCTGCACCTTGACGCGCAGAGAATAGGTGTCCTCGATGGTCTCCTCGGTGCGGATCTCTTTGACCTTCTCGGCCGCCTTGGCGGTCAGTCGCACCGGAAACGCCGGAGCTTCGGCATCCGCCGTCGCCGTTGGGGTCGCCTGGGGTGCCGCGTGGCTGTGACCATGGCCATGATCGTGGCCGTGCGAATGGCCGTGGTCGTGCGAGTGATCGTGGCCGTGGGAATCATCGTGAGCGTGTGCGGTCGACATGGGGTGGTCTCCTTACTTGCGAAGTGTAGTCGGTCCCGTCCGAATGTGCCAGCCGGAGTTGCCGCTGAAATAGACCACGTTTTGCGTGCTCTCGTCAGAAGTGCGCGCCAAGCAGCTAACCCGTCTTGATGTTGGCAGGAGCATGGGCGTCCTTCGCCGCGTGGACCGCGCTCTGGCCCTTGGTCCAGATGCGCCGCAGCCAGCCCCGCTCTTCCTGCATGCGCTTGTGAATCTTGAGGATTCCTTCTTGCAGCGCTTCGGGCCGGGGTGGGCAACCTGGCACGTAGACGTCGACGGGAATGACCTGATCGATGCCCTTGAGCACGCTGTAGGCGAGCTGAAACAACCCGCCACAGTTGGAGCAGCTTCCCATCGAGATGACGTACTTCGGCTCGGGCATCTGGTCGTACAGCGTCTTGATTCGCGTGGCCATCTTGTAGGTCACGGTGCCGGCGACGATCATCAGATCGGCTTGCCGGGGCGACGCGCGCGGGGCCATGCCGAAGCGTTCCAGATCGCCGCGCGGCCCGCCCGTCTGCATCAGCTCGATCGCGCAGCACGCGGTGCCGAACAGCAAGTACCAGGCGGAGTTCTTGCGCCCCCAGTTCAGCAGATCGTCAACGCGGGTGACGAGCACATCGGCGGATGGGTCGGACATGAGCGCTGGCGCGACTATAGCAGGCGGTGCTCGGGTGCCGGTTTGATCAGCGCGGATCTTCGCGCTAGAGACAACCGGCAAATGGCGAACTTCGCTGGCTACCTCAAGGACGTCAAAAGCAAGATCCGCGAAACCGACGTGGACGGTGTGCGCAAGGTTGTCGCGGCCAGCACGGGCAAGGCTGGCGACGGGAACGGCGCGGGGCCGGTGCTGATCGACGTGCGCGAAAAAGACGAATGGACCGAGGGGTTCATCCCGGGCGCGCGCTGGATCCCGCGCGGCTTTCTTGAACAGCGCATCGAGGACCAGGTCCCCGAGAAGGCGTCGGACGTGATCCTGTATTGTGCCGGTGGTGCGCGTTCGGCGCTGGCCGCGCGCTCGCTCGGCGAGCTTGGCTACTCGAAGGTCGTGTCGATGGCGGGCGGCTTCTCGGCGTGGAAGCGCGCCGGCTTGCAGATCGACCGGCCCTTTGTCATGACGAGTGAGCAGGCGATTCGTTACGCGCGCCACACCATGTTGCCCGAGGTGGGCGAGGCCGGGCAGGTCGCGCTTTTGCGGTCGCGGATGCTGTGCCTCGGGGCGGGCGGGCTCGGCTCGCCGGTGGCGCTGTACCTGGCGGCTGCGGGCGTCGGCACGCTCGGGATCATCGACGACGATGTGGTCGACTCGTCCAACTTGCAGCGGCAGATCCTGCACGCGACCGACCGGGTCGGCACGCCGAAGGTCGAGTCGGCGCAGAAGACCATCCGCGGCCTCAACCCCGACGTGAAGGTGGTGCCGTACAAGTCGCGTCTCACGTCCGAGAACGTGATGGACATCATCAAGGACTACGACGTCATCATAGACGGCGTGGACAACTTCCCGACGCGCTACCTGCTCAACGATGCGTCGCTGAAGCTGGGCAAGCCGGTCGTGCATGCCAGCATCTACCGCTTCGAGGGCCAGTTGACCTGCTTCATTCCCAGGGTGGGGCCGTGCTACCGCTGCTTGTATCCGCAGCCACCACCGCCCGACATGGCACCGTCTTGCCAGGAGGCGGGCGTGCTCGGAGTCCTGCCGGGCGTGGTCGGCGTGCTGCAGGCGACCGAGGCGATCAAGATCGCGCTTGGCATCGGCACGACGCTGGCCGGTCGGCTGGTGATGTACGACGCGCTGGGCACGAAGTTCCGCGAGATGAAGGTGCGCCGCGATCCCGCGTGCCCCACCTGCGGCACAGGTGTCGACCCGGCGAAGATCGAGCTCATCGACTACGAGCAGTTTTGCAGCGTCCAATAGCCCTTGCGCCACGGGCTCAGGTTTGGTGAAACCTGCACGGGTTCGTGATATTCATCGACGGTGTTCAAGCTCCTGGTCCCTGCGGAAGTTGCTCCGGGTGAGACGCGCGTCGCCGCCACCCCCGAGACGGTGAAGCGGTACATCAAGGAAGGGCTGGACGTTGCGGTCGAGGCGGGGGCGGGCACCGGGTCGTCCTTCCTGGATGATCGTTACAAGGACGCAGGCGCGCGCATCATCACCGACCTGGCGGCGGAGTGGGCGCAGGCGGATTTGATCTTGAAAGTTGCGCCGCTCGGCACCAACGTCCGCCTGGGTAGGGACGAAGCGGCCGCGACGAAAAGCGGCACCACGGTCATCGCATTTTTCTCGCCGCACAAGAATTTGCCGATGGTGCGGACCCTGGCCCTGGGCAAGGTCACGGCGCTGGCGATGGAGCTGGTTCCGCGCATCACGCGCGCGCAGAAGATGGACGCGCTGTCCTCGCAGGCCAACATCGCCGGGTACAAGGCGGTTTTGCTGGCCGCGACCCGGTTGCCGCGCTTCTTCCCGTTGCTCATGACGGCGGCCGGGACGATCTCGGCCACCAAGGTGGTCATCATGGGTGCCGGCGTCGCGGGTCTGCAGGCGATCGCCACCGCCAAGCGCCTGGGCGCGGTGGTGTGGGTTTCCGATGTGCGTCCGGCGGTCAAGGAACAGGTTGAATCGCTGGCGGGCAAGTTCATCGACCTGCCGGTGACCGCCGAGGGCGCGGGCGGCTACGCGAAGGAGCTGTCCAAAGAGGACATCGCCAAGCAGCAGTCGATCATCGCCGAGCACGTGGCCACGGCCGACGTGTTGATCACGACCGCGCAGGTTCCGGGCAAGCCTGCGCCGCGGCTGGTGACGGCGGCCATGGCGCAAAAGATGAAGCCTGGCTCCGTCATCATCGACCTGGCCGCCGAGCAGGGTGGAAACTGCGAGCTGACCGAACCAGGCAAGGAAGTAACGAAGCACGGCCTGCTGGTGTGCGGGCTTTTGAACTTGCCGGCGACGATGCCGCAGGACGCGAGCACGCTGTACGCGCGCAACGTGCAGGAGCTGGTTCTTCACGTGGTCAAGGCAGGCAAGTTGACCTTCGACTTGCAGGACGAGATCACCAAGGGGACGCTCCTGACCCACGCGGGCAACGTCATGCACGGGCCCACGGCGGATGCCATTGCCGGGGGATCGTTCGCGTGACCGGCGCGCTGCTCGGTGCCATCTATTTGGTCGCGCTTGGGTGTTTCCTTGGGCTCGACATCCTGGGGAAGATTCCGGCCACGCTTTACGCGCTGGTCCTGGCCGCGGTGGGGGCGACGCTCGCGGTTGCCTTCATCGGGCCGCTCTACCTGCTGGGCGGCGCATTTCCATCGCGTTCCGAGGGTGGTCTTCCGGGCGTGGCGCTCGTGCTCGCGTCCGCCGCAGCGGGCGGAGGCGTGGTGGCGGTATCGCGGCTGGTTGGGGCGTACAAGCGCCGATGAACGAAGTCCTGCGTTCAACTGGCGCGCCGCTCGCTTACCTGGCGTCGGTCGTGCTGTTTTTCTTGGGCCTGAAGTTCGTCACGCGCGTGCGCACGGCGGGTCGCGGTCGGCCGTTGATTCTCGCCGCGCTGGCCCTGGCCGCGGCCGGTGCGGTGCTGGAACTTGGGCAGGGCACCGTCGTCGTCATGGTGGCGTGCATGGCGCTCGGGGGGACGGCCGGGGCGATGCTGACCCGTCGGCTCGCTGCGGGTGCCTTGACGTCGCACCTGGCGTGGATTCCCGGCCTTGCCGGCACGGCTTCGGGCCTGGTTGCGGCGGAGTTGGCCCTGGCCACCGAGCCGTGGACGCTGCGCTGGGCGGTGTGCGTGCTGGCCGCGATTGCGGGCTTCACCAGCGGGTACGTCGGTCTGGATCTGTTGCGCAAGGCGCAGGAGACGGCAAGCGTGGTGGCCGAGTCGGCCCTGGTCGCGTGTTTCGCTGGCCTGGCGACGGCGCTGGTCGGCGTGCTCGTATCCAACATGATTCTCGTCATCGTCGGAGCGGTCGCGGGTACAGCGGGCCTGGCGCTCGCGCGGGCGGTGGCCGTGGGTAAAAGCCGGTCGCTCGGCAGCTTGCTGGTCGGCGCCCCCAGGAAAGATACCAGCGACGGCGGCTACGAGAACGTGCGGTCGTGCGGCACCGAGGAAGCGGCGATGGTCCTCGAGAGCGCGCAGAACATCGTCATCGTGCCGGGGCTGGGCATGGCGATTGCGCAGGCGCAGCACGCCGTCAAAGATCTGGCCGAGCATCTCATCAAGCGTGGAGCGCGCGTCACGTACGTCATCTCACCATCGGCAGGGTGCATCCCCGGCCACATCAACATCTTGCTCGATGAGGCGGCCGTGCCGCACGATCAACTGGTGTTCGTCGCGGACGCCGGACCGGCGGTCAAGGAGGCGGACGCCGTGGTGGTGGTTGGTGCGGACGACATCGTGAATGCCACCGCGGCGGCGGATCCCAAGAATCCTCTGTACGGCTTGTCAGCGCTCGACTTGAGCGCGGCGCGATCGGTGTTCGTGATCAAGCGGACGCTGCGGCCGGGCCTTGCGGGCGTGCGGAATCCACTGTTCGAGCAGGCCAACACCAACCTCATCTTCGGCAACGCCAAGAAGGTCGTTCAGTCGTTGGTCACCGAGCTGAAAGGAGTAGCCCGTTGATGGAAGCTCAGCTACAGATCTTGGGCGTTGCGATCTTCGTGATAGCAGCCTTCGTTGGGCATCACGTCGTGCATGGCGTGCCGCCCCTGCTGCACACGCCGCTGATGTCGGCGACCAACGCGATCTCGGCCATCTCGGTCGTGGCCGCCATCACCGTCGCGGGATCCGAAACCGAGGCGGTGAAAACGACCCTCGGCGTGATCGCCGTGGCCGCGGCCACCTGCAACGTGGTCGGGGGCTTTCTGATCACCGACCGCATGCTCAGGATGTTCAAGGGTGGCGGACAGCCCGGGGGTGCCAAGGCCACCACCGGCACCGGGCAGGACAAGAAATGAACGAGATCGACAACAAGAAGCTGCTGGTCGAGGGGGCGTACTTCGTCGCGGCGGTCCTGTTTATCCTTGGCCTCAAGCTCCTCTCGTCGCCGCGCACCGCCCGCCGCGGGATGTTCCTGGCCGAGTTCGGCATGCTGGCCGCCATCGTTGGCACGCTCATGCACCACGACGTGATCACCTATCAGTGGATTCTCGTCGGGTTGTTCACGGGCGCGGCCGCCGGGGTGTTCATTGCCTGGTGGACGCCGATGACGGCCATGCCGCAGCGAACGGCGCTCTCGCACGCGTTCGGGGCGGCGGCGGTTTCGCTGGTCGGCATCGCCGAGTACTACAGCCACGGCGGGCACCTCCCCACGGTCACGATGACGGCCATCGGGTTCGAGGTCATGCTCGGCTCGTTGACGTTCACCGGCAGCATGATGGCGTTCGGCAAGTTGCAAGGTGTGCTCCCGGGCTCGCCGACCACTTACCCGGGCCAGAACTTCGCCAACATGACCATCCTCGCGGGCCTGGTCGGTGGTGTGCTTTGCCTCATCATCGTGCCGACGGCACCAGCCTGGGTGTTCTACGGCGTGGTGGCTTTCGCCCTGATCTTCGGAGTGCTTCTGGTGTTGCCGATCGGCGCGGCGGACATGCCGGTCGTGATCGCGCTCTTGAACTCGTACGCTGGCCTCGCAGGTTCCGCGACCGGATTTGCCCTCGACAACAAGATCCTGATCATCGCCGGCGCGCTCGACGGAGCCTCGGGCTTGATCCTGTCGATCTTGATGTGCAAGGCGATGAACCGGTCGATCACCAACGTGCTCTTCGGCGCATTTGGTGCAGCCCCCGCCGCAGCCCCCGCCGTGGCCACCCTGGCGGGGAGCATTCGCAACGTTCCAGCCGACGAGGCCGCGGGCATCATCACGGCGGCGGAGCGGGTCGTGGTGGTGCCGGGCTATGGCATGGCGGTGTCGCAAGCGCAGCACGTGGTCAAGGAACTCTCGGATTTGCTGGGTGAAAAGGGCATCGACGTGAAATTCGCCATTCACCCGGTGGCCGGGCGCATGCCGGGCCACATGAACGTGCTGCTGGCCGAGGCGGGCGTGCCTTACGACAGCCTGTGCGACATGGACCAGATCAACGACGAGTTCAAATTCGTCGACGTGGCCATCGTCATCGGGGCCAACGACGTCGTCAACCCGGCGGCGCGCAACAACAAGTCGAGCCCCATCTACGGCATGCCGATCTTAAACGTCGATCAGGCGAAGTCGATCTTGGTGCTCAAGCGCTCGATGGCACCGGGTTTCGCCGGGATCGAGAATGAACTTTTCTACCGCGACAACTGCATGATGGTCTTCGGCGACGCGCGCAAGACGGTGCAGGAGTTCGTCAACGGCGCCAAGCTAAAGTTCGCGGCGAGCACCACCGCGTAATCTTCGGCTCCGGCTCCGGCTTCGGCACGGCTCCGGCACGCTTCGGCTCGGCTCCGCCCCGCGCCGGCACGCCTCGCTCGGCTCGCCCCGCGCC
>CAYSKR010000101.1:0-3982 GCA_964431675.1 uncultured Myxococcales bacterium | reverse complement strand
TGCACAGAAAGCCCAGACCAGCCGGAGTCGATCAGAAAGCACCGCTCGCCAGCAGGCGCTCAAGGCCAGGGTGGTCCTGCGTGACGAGACAAAAACCTGGCGCGTGCGCTGTATGGAGGCCGATCAGGTCTTGTCGGACCTGCTGGATACGCCCCAGGGCAGCTTCCTGTCCCATGTTCGCCGGGCCCTGGCGGCGGACCAGCAGCGCGTCAAGGCGTTTCTGGGCGGCTTGGAGGGCCTCGAATTCGGGGGGCAAGCCGACGACACCGGTTTTACGCAGTGGACTGCCTGGCGCGACCTCCAAGGCATGAAGGCGACGGAATTGCCGCCAGAGTTCAAGATCCCTGAGGTGGGTGCGGCTTGGCACGATCTTGTCCATGACGCCGATCCCAAGAGCGGCCTGCAGGCCTTTGCCGCGTGCACCATGATGTCCTTGCGCAAAAGCCTGCGCAGCGGCAAGGTGTGGATCGATCACTCGCTGAGTTTCCGGCAGCGCGATCAGATGCTGATCTCGCCGCAAGAGTGGGCGCGCGAGCGCGACAAGTACATCGCCCTGCTGGGGTTGCCGCGCACGGCCGACGAATTCATCGAGCCCGCCTTGGACAATCTGAAGGTCGGCGTCATCGCTGTGTCCGAGGCCTGCCAGAAAGGCAAGATCGAGATCGGCGCCGACGGGATGCTGCATCTGCCGGCGGTCACCGCCTTGCCTGACGATGGGGAGCCGCGCCGCATGCGCGACCTGATCTACCAGTTGATCGGCGACGTGCAATTCCCCGACATTCTGCTGGAGATGGACGCGCTGTGCAGCGTCAGTGAGGTGCTGCTCGGACATCGAGCCGAAACCGTGGCGCAACTGCTTGCCCTGTATGCGGCGCTGCTCGCACACGGCACCGACATCGACGCCAAGACCGCTGCGTCGATGATCCCGGGCGTTGACACGGCGCAAGTGTCGGTGGCCATGCGGGCGTTGGAAACCCATGGCCGGTTGCGGCGCGCGAACGAGCGGGTGGTCGAATTCCAGGGCCGCGTCCCGCTGGCCGCCCACTGGGGCAGCGGCGAGAAGGCCTCGGCCGACATGATGTCGCTGGACGCATCCCGCCACCTGTGGAGCGCCCGCGTCGATCCCCGCCGGCGTACCTACGCGGCGGGCATCTACACGCACCTGCTGGATCGATGGGGCATCGTCTACGACCAGCCGATCGTGCTCAACGAACGCCAAGCCGGGGTGGCGATCGAGGGCGTGGAGCAGCACAACCGCAGCCAGGACCGCATTCGCTTGTCCCTGCTGGCGGTCGACACCCACGGCTACACCAACGGTGCCATGGCGGTGGCCAAGTTGCTCGGATTCGACCTGTGCCCGCGCCTGCGCGACCTGGCCGAGAGAAAGCTCTACCTGCCGGCAGGCTTCGCCGTGCCGGAGAACATCGAGCGCGTGACGGTCAAGCGCCTCTCGCGAAGGGCCATCCGCGAAGGGTGGGATGAACTGCTGCGGCTGATCGCCTCCATTCGCATGGGCAAGATCGGCGCCGATCTCGCACTGCGATTTCTCGGCAGCGCGGCTCAAGGTGATCCGGCCTGTCGCGCTGCTGAACATCTTGGCAGGTTGTTGAGAAGCATTTTCTTGTGCGACTACGTCACCATCGAGGACTTCCGCCGCGAGATTCACACGTTGCTTGCCCGGGGCGAGTCGGTTCATCAGCTGCAGCGGGTTGTCTACACCGGCAAACTGCCCACCGAGCGCGGCCGGCGGCGCGACGAGATGAAGGCGATCTCCGGCTCGCACGCCTTGCTGACCAACATCGTGATCGCTTGGAATACCAACCGGATGAATGATGTGGTCGAACGCCTGCGCAAGGGCGGCATGGAAATTGACGACGCCTGGCTGCGGCGGATGGGTCCCGCCCACTCCAGCCACATCAACTTCCGCGGCACATTCAGTTTCAGCGTCGACAAGTATGCGCAGGCGCTTCTCAGATTGCCGCCGACGCCTCGACGCAGTGCGACAGCGTGAGGCGCATCCCGCCGCGTCTCTTCATCGAATGGCCCGCGAACCTAACACCTCTTAAGCGACTTTGTCGGCAGCAGATCGGCTGCGTCCAGCCATACGTGCAGCAGCCCCCGCCGATCGAGTTCAATCTCTAACCAAAGGGGCTCCGTTATCTCAGAAGCAGAAGTACAACGTGCAGCGAAGCAGGTGCGGAACAAGGACGGTCGCGACGGTGATCGTCAGGGCAGGCGCGTCACCGCGCAATACCTGCAGCGGCAGGCCGATGCGGCGGCGAACGAGGAAGCGAGCGCACGCCGGTCGAACGCGCTCGTGCAAGCACTGGCCGAATTGCTGCCCTGAGCGCGAGCTGCGGCTGCGCTTTGGAACCGGGTCACGTGGTGAGCAATTGGGTGGAGACTTCTTGTGAGCGTTCGCACGGTGCTCAGTGCGGCGCTCTCCTACGCAGTGTTGGCGCCAGCGGACAGAAGTAAGCCGTCGCGGGCATCCAAGGGATGGCAGCGCCATCCCGTTCCGGTTTCAACCAGGGATGTAGAACAAGGCGGTCATGCGCAAAGACATGTCGATGCGATCGGCCTGAAATCGGACACGATCGCCAGGCCGGCGACCGATCAGCCATTTGGCCTCGACATACCGGAAAGTCGACGTTCCCGCTGACAGATGGAGGTAGGGAATGGGCGCGTGTTGCAAGGTGATCTTTCCGGCCTCGTGATCGATGCTGACGATCTGACCCGCGATCAAATCGGAGGCGGAAGGCTGGCTCGCCAGAGTTGCGCCCGCCGCGTAACATGTCCAGACGCCGAAGAAGATGACCCTGCGCCGATGTACCAATCCCATGGTAAGTCTCCATGACTGCGACAGCTCGCAAGCATATCGCGCCGACGGTCGTTTAGGTTGACGCCCCGAACCTCTTTGCCAAGACCGCACTTGGTGGGGCGGCTCAACACAAGGGATGTGCGTATCCGCAGAACCGGCCGATCCGCGCGTTAGCGCGGGCCGACCAATTCTGGGCTCCGGTCCCTTACGGTTCCGAGTAAGTCCGCATTCTGGTCATAGATCCTGGCCCGCACGTCGAAAAGGCCGAGCAAGGTCGGGAACAGGTTGTCGTGCGACGCCGCACGTGAAGCGCGCTCCCGCAGCTTGATCGTGTCCACGCCGAGCCGCTCCCGGGCGCCGGCGGACATCCAAAGCAGCAGCGGAATGCGCGTCTGCTCGGCGGGGGCGATCAGCTTGGGGAGCCCATGAAGATAGATGCCGCGTTCGCCCAGCGATTCGCCGTGGTCCGACACGTAGAGCAATACCGTGTCACGTGTGTTGTCGGCCGCAAGCAGGTCGATGGATTGGGCGAGTACTTCGCTCGTGTAGGCGATCGAATTGTCGTAAGTGTTGCGCAGCGATTCCTCAGTACAGGATTGGATAACCGCCGTAGCGCAGATCGGCGCGAAGGGGCGAGCGGATGGCGCGCGTCGGAAGTACGCAGGACCATGGCTGCCTTTCATGTGCAGAACCAGGAGGCTGTCGCTGTTCGACTTCGGCAAGCGCCGGCGCAACGCGTCCACGAAGATGGCGTCCAGGCACTCGCCGGAAGCGCACAGCCCGGTCGCGCCCGCCGCGGAAAGGTCTTCGGTCTCGATCCGATCGCACACGCCCTTGCAACCGGAGTTGTTTTCCAGCCAAGTGACGCCGACGCCTGTGCGCTGGAGCACGTGCAGGACGTTTTCCCGTGCGTTCGCCTTGTTGACTGAAAAATTCTTTTCGCCCAGGTCGGAAAACATGCAAGGCAATGATGTTGCCGTGTCCGTTCCGCAGGACGTGACGGAGTCGAAGTAGACGACGTCTCTGCCCGCCAGTGCCGCATTGGTGGGCCGCCCATAGCCTCCGAGCGAGAACGATGCTGCCCGCGCCGTCTCCCCGACCAGCAGCACCACGACGAGAGGCTTGGCGGACGCGGACGCTGCGGGCCGGGTCGCGTCCTCT
>CAYSKR010000100.1:0-11443 GCA_964431675.1 uncultured Myxococcales bacterium | reverse complement strand
GACCTCCACGCCATCATCACCACCGGCAAGACGCCGCTCGGTGATCTGGTCGCGGCTTGGCGCCGAAAATATCCCGAAGCAGATCCGTCGTTCGCCATCAAAGCCCTGACCTACTTCAAGGACGTCGAACACAAACCGATGCCCGAGATGCTCGCCAAGACGACCTGGGAAGACGTCAAGAAGGGACTCACGCTCGCAGTGGAGCGCGGGCTATCGCAAGGCCTCGGGTTGTAGCTGCTATCGCCTTCGTTGTTCGGGGGGCGGATCCTTGCGCCGCCCGAACCTCGGTGGCTGAGATGGAGTGAACACGACCGTGATGTCCTCGGTCGTGTTAATAAAATCTCCCACGAGTTCACCGTCGCTGAACAGAACGGGATTTCCGGAACCGTTTTTTGTCGGTGCAAAGACCGTAGCTCCCCAGGAGTCGGCGAGCATCTGGCCGATATTCCCGTCGCCTTTTCCCCTGGATCACGCTCGGCAAGGCGGTGGTCGATATTGAGGGCATCGCTGTCGGGGTCAACGACACCCCGGCGCACGAGCAGGCGGACGAGGCGAGCGCGGGTGACGGCGAGGACGTCAGCGACAGCGGTGGTGGACAGCTGCGGCAGCGCATGGAACGTGGGCCGGGCACCGTGCTCGGTGTTGCTGGCAAACACCCCGTCGAGAAACACGGCGTGAAAGTGGGTGTAGACGGCCAGGGCAGGCTCGTGCCGACGCTTCGCCAGGGCCAGCGCCGTCTCGAACGCGGCGAGCAGCGCCTCCGCCGCAGCCAGGCTTGGCCACCGGCGGACGTTCGGTGCCCCACCCTCTGCGGCGGGCATGATGCGCGATTTGACCACGCGATCCTCCGACGCGGCATTTTTTCGGCTATGCTCCGCCCACTCGCATGACTTGGGAAACCATCCGGGACCTGATTCGAGACGAGTGGGCGATTCTGTCGCTCCTCTTGCTCTGGTCGCTGGCCGGCCTGACGATCATCTGCGAGCGCGTCTATTCCCTGTGGAACGTCGCCGCCAAGTCAGAGACGTTCAAGACGCGCGTCGTCACCGCCATCGAGGCCGGCGACCTGCCCAAGGCGACCGCCCTGTGTGAAACGTCGCACGAAGCACTGTCGGAAGTCTTCGAACGCGGCCTCAAGATCTTCGCCAGGACACCGGCCAAGACCGCCGAGGCAGTGGCCTCGCAGCGCATCGCCACGGTCGCTTCGTTCAAGCGCTACCTGTGGGCACTCGGCACGGTCGGATCGTCGGCACCGTTCGTCGGGCTGTTTGGCACCGTGGTGGGCATCCTGAAGGCTTTCCAGTCGATGTCGATTGCCGGGACGGGCGGCTTCAAGGTCGTGTCCCAGGGTATTGCAGCGGCGCTGGTGGCGACCGCAGCCGGCTTGCTGGTCGCCATCTACGCCATCGTGGCGTACAACTACTTCGTGGCGCGCGTCAACGCGCTCGGCGTTCAGTACAAGCTTTGCTGCGAGGAATTCCTCTTCGCGCTGGCTGAATACGGCAAGACGAAAGACAACGGCGCGGCACCACCGGGACCATCGGCCTAGAGCAACAAACCATGGGGATGAGCGTTCAGCAGGATATCGGCAGCAGCAACGCCGATGACGGCGACAGCGGCGAGGCGGTGGTCGCGGAGATCAACATCACGCCCCTGACCGACGTTTTTCTCGTCCTCCTCATCATCTTCATGGTGACGTCGACCGCCGTCATCGAATCCGCCGAGGCGTCGCGGGCGGGCGTCAAGGTCGCCTTGCCGCGCGCCAACGCCGCCGGCCAGGTCACCAAGAAGCGCACGGATCCCATCATCACGGTCACCAAAACCGGGGACATCTTCCTGTTCAACAAGAAGCTCGACCCGGCCAACCTGGAGGACGAGATTCGCAAGGCGCTGACGGAGGTGGGCTCGGAGACGCTGCTTCTGCGCGTCGACAAGAACGTCCTGACCGGCGCGACGGTACACGTCATGGGTGTGGGTAAGAAGGCTGGTGCCAAGAACATCGCCATCCTGACTCAGGAAGGCGACTCCAAGTAGGCCGGCGGGAACCGAGTCCTATGTGGCAAGCCGCCACACACACCATCCGACATCCAACAGAAACGCCACACGCTGACATCGCGCTCGCAGTCGTCGCTACATTTAAGTGTGCGTATTTACACAGAAATAAACCGTTAGCCAACTCGACTAACTGTGGCATGACCGGTGCATGAGGATCCCTCCACAGGGAATTTCCCTGGATACCAAAACCACAAGGAGAACTCCTATGAAACTGACCCGTGCAATTTTCTTGGCCATGGCCTTCCTGATCCCGACCGTCTCCACCGTCGCGCGCGCTGAAGACAAGCCGGCCGCCGAAGGCGAAGGCGACAAGAAGGCGAAGAAGGGCAAGAAGGGCAAGAAGGCCGAGGGCGCCGAGGGCGAGAAGAAAGAGGGCGCCGAGAAGAAGTAAGCAGCTTTTGCTGTTCGAGAAGCCCTCGGGAGGTCTTGCTTCCCGGGGGTTTTTCTTTTTGCGGCCATGAAGCCCTGGATTCCCCCGTAAGATTGCCCGGCACTCATGACGATTCGGACCAAAGTCTGGCTGCTCATCGTGGCCAGCGTCGCCATCACCGCCGCAGTGACCTATGGAGCGCGCAGCTATGCCATGCGCCGGGAGCTGACCCGTCAGGCCGAGGAATCGGCGCGCGAAGTGGCGAAGGACGTGGCCGAGGCCGCCGCCAGCCTTGAAATCGACGATCTCGAGCGCGACCTCGCGCTGCTGGTCAACTCGAACCTGAATCGGCACGCGCGGCTCTACCGCCTCGAGATTGAAGTCGAGCGCGACCCGGACTCGCCGTCGTTCCGCGTCGGCGGCTTGCGCGGCGCACAGCCGCAAATCACGCGACAGCCCATCGCGCCGATCGCCGCGACCCGCGCGGAGAGTCAAGGCCACACCCTGACCGTGGAGGCCCCGGTGAAACTGAAAGGCCCATGGAAAGCGACGGTTAGCCTGCAGTGGATGCTGGGGCCGATGGAGGCCATGATTCATCTGACCGAACGGCTGTCGCTGATCCTGGGCGGGGTTCAGATCGTCGCGCTCGTGCTGCTCGTCGGACTCGTCATCGATCGGGTGGTCGTGCATCGGCTCGCGCTGCTCGGCACCGCGATGCGAGACGTCGAAGGCGGCAACCTCGGCCGCCGAGTGCCGGTCGGTGTCCACGACGAAGTGGGACAACTCTCGCAGGGTTTCAACCGCATGCTCGAACGCCTCGGAGCGGCGGACCAGGAAATTCGAGCGTTTTCGCAGCGACTCGCGCAGGAAATAGAGGCGGCGACCGCGGATCTGTCGAAAAAGAACCTGGCGCTCGGACAGCTCAACCGCCTGCTCAACGAGCTGCGCCGCGAAAACGCCTCTCGCGTGCGCCTCGCCACCCTCGGCCAACTCGCGGCCCAGCTCGCGCACGAGATCGGCACGCCCCTGTCGTCGGTGTCGGGTCACTTGCAACTTGCGCTCTTGCAGCGGGAGCTGCCCGGCGGTTTGCGCGAGCGGCTGGAGGTGGCGTCGCGCGAAATCGCCCGCATTGGACGGATCGTGCGTGACTACCTGGACTCGACCCGTTCGCTTGAACCCGAAAACAAGCCCGCGTCGCTCCAGCGCATTCTTGCCGAAGCAGTGGAGGTGGCGCGCGGCATCGAGGCGGGTGGGCTCCCGGTCGACGTGCATGCGACCGATGATCCCGATGATTTCGTGACCGATCCGGGGCTGTTGCGCCAAATTGTACTGAACTTGCTCACCAATGCGCAGGACGCCGTCGACCAAGATGGCCGCGTGACGCTGTCGGCGCGGGCCGATGGCGCGGAGGTGCTCATCGCGGTGAGCGACACCGGATCGGGCATTGCGCCAAATGATCTGAAACGAATCTTCGAACCGTTCTACACGACCAAAGGCCGCGGCAAGGGCACAGGCCTCGGCCTTGCCATCTGCCGCGAGTTGGCCGCCGCACTCGGTGGCTCCATCGCGGTGCAAAGCTCACCGGGCGCAGGCTCGACCTTCACCGTGACCCTCCCCCGCCACGGAATTCCCGCCGGCCTCAAGGACCGCCCAAGAGCCGCGGCCGCCGGGAGCGCGGCGTGATTCGCGTTCTGGTTGCCGAAGACGACGCGGTGGCGCGCGATCTTTTGTGCGAGATCCTGCGCGCGCTGGGACACGATGTCGAAGCGGTCGATGACGGTGCCGGCGCGATCGAGCGGGCCGTGGAAGGGCGTTACGACCTGGTCCTGTCGGACGTGCGCATGGAGCGCGCGGGCGGCCTGGAAGTTCTGCGCGCGTTTTCCGAGCGCGCACCGTCGACGCCGGTCATCTTGATCACGGCGTTCGGTGACGTGACCGGCGCGATGGAAGCCATCAAGCAGGGCGCGTACGACTACGTGTCCAAGCCGTTCAACATCGAGGAGTTGCGCCTGACCGTGGGCCGGGCGCTCGAACGCAAGCGCCTGTCCGCGGAGGCGCGCGCGAACCCGGCAGTGCCCCGTACGCCGGTGGCGCAGATCGAAGGCAAAAGCCCTCGCATGCTGGACGTGTACAAACTTGTGGCACGAGTGGCGCCCTCGACCGCGACGGTGCTCGTGGTGGGTGAATCCGGCACCGGCAAGGAACTCGTGGCGCGGGCGATCCACGCCAACTCCGGCCGTGCCAAAAGGTCGTTCGTGCCAGTGAACTGCACCGCGTTGTCCGAATCGCTGCTGGAGTCCGAGTTGTTCGGCCACGCTCGCGGTGCCTTCACCGGTGCCATCGCGCAAAAGCGCGGCCTGTTCGAGCTGGCACACGAAGGCACCCTGTTCCTCGATGAAATCGGTGACATGAGGCCAAAAATGCAGGCTCAGTTGTTGCGCGCGCTACAAGACGGCGAAGTGAAGCCGGTGGGCAGCAGCGAGGCCATTCGGGTCGACGTCCGCCTGGTCTGCGCGACCAACCGCGATCTCGAAGCCGACGTGCGATCCGGTCGCTTCCGCGAAGATCTGTACTTTCGCATCAACGTTGTGACCATCAAGTTGCCAACGCTGCGGGATCGAAGCGAAGACATCCCGACGCTCGTGACGCACTTCCTCGCCAAGATCGCCGACCGCGAGTCGCGCGGCCAAGCTCGGGCGTCCAAGGAAGCGATGGACATTTTGTGCGCCTACGCCTGGCCGGGCAACGTCAGGGAGTTGGAGAACGCCATCGAGCGCGCCGTCGCCGTCGCCAAGGACACCGTCGTTCTGCCGTCCGATCTCCCGGCAGAGGTCCATGGCGGCTCGCAGGTGCAAAGCCCCGGCGGACTTGCCGACGATCGACCGACCCTGGCCGAACTCGAACGACGTTACATCCGGCTCGTGCTCGGCGAATGTGGCGGCAACAAGAAGAAGGCGGCCGAAAAGCTGGGCATCGATCGACGGACACTGTACCGAACGCTTGAACGGACCGACGCTCCTAACGACGTGGACGACGACGGCGACGAATAACCAGCGCCGCTGCCAGGGCGGTCCACCCCCAGCCCTGGCGGACCGCCGACCCCAATGACCGGTGGGCACCCACGTCGCAGGCGCACCCTGCGGCATCGTCGGACATGGCGAGCGAATCGCTGCATCCCGGCAGGTTCGACATCACCTGCACGTCGTCGAGGGCGGCCTCGACCGCGCCACCTGCCGCACTCTCGTCGGACGCCACAAAGCGCAGCTGAATCCCGCCGTTGAGGTTCAGATCGCGAGGCAGCGGAGCCGTTCGCTGCTGCCATCCCTTGCCAAATTCCATCGTGAGGTGATCGACCTGCTGCCATTTTACCGACGGAGCCCCACCAACGGCCACGCTGCGCACCAGCACGGAGAAATGCGCGTCGGGGCTGGGCTCGATCGAATCTGAACCGTCCCCCCTGACGCCCGCGAACGCAACCCAGTAGCGCAAGGTTGGATCCCGCAGCGCCCGGGCATCGAACGCCGGCGACGCAAGCGTGGATCGCCCTGCCGTGACGAACGAGGCCCGATCGCGCGGCGATGCCAAAAGGCCGGTCGCCCACGCGTTGTTGCCGGAGTGGGCACCAGCGGGTTGCACCTGACGCTTGAGCAACTCGCTCCGCTCGGGTGCCCCGCGCTCCCAGACGGCTCCTGCGGCCCCATCGTCGCCATCGGGATCGACGGCCCAGCCACGATCCGTCTCGAAACCGTCCTCCCAGGCAGGCTCGGCACCGACGAGAAAACTGGCGCGCGCGCGGTGATAGTGAAAATCGCTCTGCGTGTAAGCCTTGACCGACGCTTCGGTGCCGCAGGGGATCTGTTTCATGTCCACCTGGATTTTCGCCGTGACGGTCTTTCCGGGCGCCAGCGTGCCAAGATCGCTGACCAGCGTCTGCGTCTGACCGGCAACGGTCACGTCGAGCGAGGCCTTGACGCCCGTGGCCGCACGCGCGCCAGAGTTGGCCACGTCCAGATCGAAGGTGAGTGGTCCCTTGCCAGGAGTGAGCCGTGCGGCGTTGAACGCAACCCGCTTGACGTCGGAGCGGGCGTCGCCGCAATCCCCCGACACTTGTGTACACATGATGAGACGATTTCGGGTGGCCACGCGAACCCAGTCCTCCCAGTACCCACGCGCGCGGTTGAGCTTGTCCGCCAGAGCGAGTGGGTTCGGGCTGTCGACGGTCTCGTCGGGACGAGTCACCACCACCTCGGCCTCACGCCAGTAGTCCTGCGGGGTTGCCTCGTCGTGCGCGGCAGGCAAACGCTCGCCGTTCGCGGCAACGATGTCATCGATCGCCACCTCGACACGGGTGCCCATCACGGTCCGAGGCGGCACCGAATTGGTGTGCTCGCGGCAGGTGGCTGGCGCGCGCATGCCGGGAATATTGTCGATGAAAAACAGCGGCGGCATTTCGTCCGGTGCAAGCAAGCCCATGCCGTACAGATCAAGGTAGCTGTAGCGCTGCGCGCGCTCGGTCCAGGTGAAACTGCCATCGCCGTTGTCTTGCCATGCGTAGCCGTCATGCACGGAGGCCTGCGTATCGACGAACTTGGCGTAGTGAGCACAATCGCGACCCAGCAAGGCGTCAGAATCTTTCCCGGTCCGGGCGTCGCGAAATTTCATGAACGCCATCCAGCGGTGCCCGCCCTCCTGCCCCCAAGTCGGCAGCGCACTGGCCCAGGCTTCGCGCGTGTCGCGGGTGTTCATGCCGATGGTCTTCATGTTCAACACCGAGCGCAGCACGCCCCCCGGTGATCCGTACTGACGGCTTTCGTCGCGGATGGGGGCTCCGATGCCACGCACCTCGTTCTTGACGGACCTTGCGTATGCCCCCGCGTTGTTCGCGCGATCATTGAACGTGGTCCAGATGGTGATGGCGTGAAAAACGTCTCCAAACGTCTCGATCACTTGCCGGGTGATCACCTCAAGTGCCCGAACCCCCAGGGCGCTGCCATTGATGTCCAGGCTCTGATCGTCGCCCTGGACGATGATGACTTCGCCGAGACGCACCACCTCTGCCGCCCTTGCCGATCGGGCACCCGCCACCCCCAGGGCCACCAGCAGACCGAGGCCAACGACATGGCATTTTTTCAGCGCGCACATTCTCGCTGTGATCCGACCTGCCCATGAGACACCCGAACCCGTCGCTCTGGCAAGCCGCGCCCGAATCAAAGCAGTTCGAGGAACGCGCGCGCCGCCTGGCTGAGCGTGCGATGGCGCGGATGCACCAGGTAGATCTTGCGCGCCACGTCGAGGCCCTTGACCCGGACTTCGCGCAAGACGCCCTGGGCGATTTCCTGCTCGACGCACATGCGGGGCAGAAAGCTGACCCCCTCGTTTTGCTGCACCAGCTTCCAGATCGCCTCGAGCGATGGCATCTCGACTTCGCGATGCAGCGGCACCTTCATGCGCTGAAACTCGCGCTCGACCAGCTCACGGTAAGGCGACGCCACGTTGTGCGCGATGAACGTCTCCATGCCAAGTTCGGCGATCGTCACGACCTTGCGCTTCGCCAGCGGGTGGGCAGGAGAAACCACGAACGCCAGGTGATCGGTGTAGATGACCCGTGACACCAGCCGCTCGTCGTGAGGATCGTAGCTGATGACGCCAAGCTCCTTGTCCCCCTCGACCAGTTCGGTCGGAATCTTGCTCGCCTGACTGCGCAGGACTTGCACGAGCACGCGCGGGTAGCGCTTCCGATACCGCGCGATGTGCGGCAACAGGTACATGGTCGTCGATTCGTTCGCTCCGATGACCAGTCGGCCGCTGGCCTTGTCGCGCAGTTCACCCAGGGCGTTGAGCAATTCTTTGCTCAGGTTGTCGAACCGACGCGCGAAGTCGAGCACCAGGTTGCCGGCGTCGGTCAGCCGCAGATCTTTGCCGATGCGATCGATGAGCTTCTCGCCGACGTCGGCCTCAAGCTTTTGCACGGCGAGCGACACCGCGGGCTGCGTACGGCCCAGGGTCGCACCGGCGCGCGAAAAACTTCGCTCGGTGGCCACGGCCCGGAACACCTTCAGCGCGTACAGATCCATGGCCTATCCCTCCTCAAATAATAGCATCGCACGTCATAAATAATACTTATAGCATAAGAATTACTTATCAACATAACGACAATAATAAATTTGCCAAATGGAAGGCCGAGCCTTAGCTTCTTTTCCGTGAGTGCCCGTGTGGTGATTTTCGACACGACCCTGCGCGACGGCGAGCAGTCGTGTGGATGCAGCATGACCGTCGCTGAGAAGTCCCGCATGGCGCGCAAGCTCGTGGACCTTGGCGTCGACGTCATGGAAGCCGGCTTCCCCATTGCCTCGGAGGGCGACTTCGCCGCCGTCGATCGCCTGAGCCGCGAGTGCCCGGAGGTGACCGTCGCCGCGCTCGCACGCTGCCACCCTGGCGACATCGAAAAGGCCGCACGCGCACTGGAGAAAGCCCGGCACCCGCGCATCCACACGTTCATCGCCACGAGCCCCATCCACCTGCAGCACAAACTGAAGAAGACCGAGGACCAGGCTTTAGAGGCGGCGGTCAAGGCGGTGGAGCAAGCGCGGAAGTACGTCGACGACGTGGAATTCTCCGCCGAAGACGCCACCCGGACCGCCCTCCCATCCCTGATCAAATTCTCCGAGGCCGTGGTGAACGCAGGTGCCGGGGTGGTCAACCTGCCGGACACCGTCGGCTATTCCACCCCGGGCGAGATCTCGGTCCTCATCGGCCGCGTCGTGCAGGCCCTCGGCGATCGGGCAATCGTCAGCGTCCACTGCCACGACGATCTCGGCCTCGCCGCCGCCAACTCGCTGGCCGGCGTGGCGGCGGGCGCGCGCCAGATCGAATGCACCATCAACGGCATCGGTGAACGGGCGGGCAACTGCTCGCTCGAAGAAGTGGTCATGGCCATGAAGGTGCGATCGGACGTGCTGCCCTTCGAAACTGGCATCCGGACGCCGCAGATTTTCCCGACCAGCCAGCTACTGTCCGAGATCATCGGGTTTGGTCCACAGCCCAACAAGGCCATCGTCGGCCGCAACGCGTTTGCCCACGAAGCGGGCATTCACCAGGATGGTTTTCTCAAAGAGCGCACGACCTACGAGATCATGGATCCCCACTCCGTCGGGGTACCCGAGAGCCGCCTGGTGCTCGGCAAGCACAGCGGCCGACACGCGCTTGCTGATCGCTGCCAGCACCTCGGCCTGCCGCTAAACCCAGGCGAGATCGAAGAAGTCTACCGCCGCTTCATCTCGATGTGCGATGGGAAGAAGTGGGTCAGCGACGAGGAGATCCTCTCGCTCGCCCGCGACGCAAAATCCGCCGCCTAGCCTCGATCTGTGAGGCCGTAGGATCCGCGCAGGGAAACCGGCGTACCTGGGCTGGCCATGGGCATGGGCATGAACGGTTACGCCCTGAACCTCAGGGCCGGTTGACACGAGGTTAAATTACGCGCTATTTTAACCTCGTGGTTACGCGGGCCCTTGGCCAGAGGTTGCTGGCATCCCGGAAGAGCGTCTTGCTTCTTGGCCCAAGGCAGACCGGCAAGTCGACGCTGATTGCGTCGTTGCGCCCAACCCTCACCATCAACTTGGCGCACGAGCCGACCTACCTTGATTTTGCGCGCAACCCCGGTGAGATCGAGGAACGTCTCGCGCCGCTGCAACGCCAGGGGCGCTCCTCGACGGTATTCATCGACGAGGCCCAGCGCCTGCCCAGCTTGCTGAACACCGTTCAGGTGATCCTCGATCGGCCCGACAACCGCGTGAAATTCTATCTGACAGGTTCCAGCACCCGGAAGCTCCGCCGGGGTGGTGCCAATCTATTGCCCGGCCGCATTCACACCTACCACCTCGGTCCCTTAGCGAGCAGCGAACTCGGGCACGCGATCGACACGCGCCAGGCGCTGTCGTCGGGCACGCTGCCTGGCGTCTTCACCGAGCCCGATCGCGCCGCGCGCGAGAAGGTGTTGCGCTCGTACGCCTCGACCTACCTGCGGGAGGAGATCCAGGCGGAGAGCCTGACCCGAAGCGTGGAGGGATTCTCGCGCTTTCTCGACGTCATCACCGAATGGGCGGGCCACCACCTTGATCTGTCGAAGATGGCGCAGGCCGCACAGGTGCCCCGGCAGTCAGCGGTGCGTTACTTCGAGATCCTGCAGGATACGCTCATCGTGGCGCGTGCCGATCCGTTCGCGAAAAGTCTGTCGCGGCGCCTGGTCCAGCATCCGAAGTTTTTCTTCTTTGATGTCGGCGTACGCAACGGATTGCTCGGCAGTTTCGACGTCTCCAGCGATCGCATCGGATTTCTGTTCGAACACTTGATCTTTTCGCAGCTTGCTGCCGGGGCGGCGGCGCAGGATCTCGACATCCGGATCTCGTCGTACCGAACCGAGCACGGCGCGGAAGTCGATTTCATCGTGGAACTGAGGAATCAGACCTGGGCCATCGAAGCGAAGGCATCCCGCAACGTCGGCAAATCGGATCTGCGTGGCCTCCGCGCGTTTGCCGCCTTTCACGGCAAGCAGCATCAGGCGCTGGTTCTGCATCTGGGTGCGGAACCGCGCCGCATCGATGGAATCGACGTCCTGCCGTGGCAACAAGGGCTGCTGGCGATGGGGCTGTGAACCGGCCCGACAATTGCGTCCGGCCTGACGCGCGACCTCCGCCCCGATGCAGAGCGCAGGTGACGTTGCGGCCCAGCCAGCCGACGCGATGAAGATCGGCTATCAAGATCGGCAGTATTTGGCTCGCCGACCTAACTTTCATCGGTCGAGGCGCGCGGTGGTGAGAGCGGTTCCGCTGACGGGCGCGGCGCTGATCGCTTGTCGGCGGGCGGAGGGCACCCGGTCGGCATCTGCACCTTCGGGAGCGAAGGCGCAAAACGCCAGCTTGTCATTCGGCACAAAGAGACTGGACAGCGACCGAACGGCGCACGATCATGACGGCCATGCATCTTCGTTTCCTGCTTGCCGCAGTGTCCACGCTCCTGTTG
>CAYSKR010000099.1:0-16393 GCA_964431675.1 uncultured Myxococcales bacterium | reverse complement strand
GGTGATTTGGGCGATGCGCCCCTGCACCAGGTGCAGCGCGTTCACGATGTCCACGTCCCAGCGGAACGACACGCTGATTTCCGACGAGCCGCGCGCGGTGATCGACCGAACGTCGGTGATGCCGGGAACGATGCGAATCGCTTCCTCGATCGGCTTGGTCACCGACACCATCTGTAAATCAACCGGCGCGATGCCGTTGTCCGCCAGGATGATGATGCGCGGAAAGTTGGTCTGCGGAAAAATCGCAACTGGGATGTGAAAGATGCTCACCGCGCCGGCAAGTGCGAACGACAGCGCCACAAGCACCAGCGCACGCCCGTGCGTCTGCACGAATGGCGCCAGCCGCCCGGTCATTTGCCGCCGAGTTCCTGGCCTGGGCTTTCGCCCCGTGGCGACTCCTGCGCGACCGTCACCTCGGTGCCGTCGGGCACGTTGTAACCACCCTCGACCACCACCGTCTCGCCTTCCTTCAGGCCGCGCGCGATCTGCACCTTGCCGTCGATCGTGCGCCCGGCCTGGACTTCCCGCGTGTGCGCGACGTGCTTGTCGTCCACCACCAGAACTGATCCCGTGCGGGTGCCTTCCGCGAACTGAAGCGCCGACAGCGCCACCACCAGGCTGTCCTTGTCGACGCCGGTCTCGATCAGCAGCGATCCAAACACGCCCGCGCGCAGCTCGCCTGCGCGGTTGTCGATATCGCACCAGCCCTCGACGGTGCGGCGCTGCAAGTCCACCGCCTTGTTCAGCACGGTCACGCGGCCGGTGACGCCCGCCGCCGGCGCGTCCGCCGCGATGAACGTGCAGGCCTGACCCGGCCGCACCAGGCGCGCATCGGCTTCGGGAATCTGCGCCCGCGCCACGACGGTGGTCAGATCCATCACCGTGAACAGCGGCGCGGTGGGGCTGGCCAGGTCGCCCGGATAGACGAACTGGTCCGTGATGGTGCCGGCAAACGGACTCTTGATCTGGGCGAAGCCCACCTGCACATTTTGCAGGTTCAGCCGCGCGCTCGCCTGCTTGACCCTGCTCTCCGCAATGCGGACGTCCTGCGCGCCTTGCAGCAGCTCGACGTTCTTGCGCGCCACCTCAAGGTTGGCTCGACCCGTCTCGCGCTCGGTCTGCGCAATCAACAACTCGCGCTGCGGAATGGCACCCTGCTTGAACAGATCCTGCCTGCGCTCCAGCGTATTTTCCGCCTGGTTGAACGCAGCCTCCGACGCCTGCAACTGCCCCTTGGCGCGTTCAATCTCGACGTGAAACGTGCCCTGCTTCATCTTCTGCAGGCCCGCCTGAGCGTCGCTGACCACCGCAACCGCCTCGTCGCGCATTGCAGCCACGTCTCGACTTTCAAGCACCGCCAAAAGCTGGCCCGCCTTGACGTCGTCGCCCTTTTTGACCTTGAGCTGCCGGATCACCGCCGTCATGCGCGCCGCGACGCTCGCTTGCTCACGCGGGTGCAGGATCGCCGGGGCCTTGACCCGGATCGTGACGTCCGTCTTCACCACGCGCTGCACCTTGACCGCCACCAGCGGCTTGGGCTCAGCCTCTTTCTTGCTGGCGCAGGCGCACCAGGCCGTCAAGGCACCTGCGGCCAGCAGGCCGGTCAAGGTTGGCGAACTCGTCGCGCGCTTCATTTGCCGCTCGCAACTTCGAGATCGGCGCGCGCGCCAAGGTACGCCGCGCGCGTGGCGAAAAACGTCGCCCGCGCCTGGGTCAACTGCGTCTGTGCCGAAACCACCTCGAGTGCCAGCCCTTCGCCGCCATCGTAGCGCAGACGCTGCAAGCGCAGGCTCTCCTTCGCAGCATCAACTTGCGCCTCGGCCGTGGGCAACTGACTGAACAGCCCCAGCACCCTCGCCCGCGCCGCCTGGTATTCGCGCGAGAACGCGCGCCGGGCGATCTGCGTTTCGATCTCGACCATCTGCGCGCGCAAGCGGAACGGCTGGTACGTGCTGCGCGTCTGCAGGAAGTCGAACACGGGCACGCTGACACCGAGCAGCAGCGCCTGCCCCCGGTCCTCCCAGCGCAGCGCCAGACTGTCGACGCCGAACTGGTAACGCACGATCGCGGAGGGAAACAAGCTCGACCGCGCGCGGCGAAAGTCCGCCTGCAGTCCCTCGCGTTGCGCGTCCAGCAAGCGCAATTCGGGTCGCCGCAGGTACGGTCGACTTGCGAATTCCATGTCGGTGCCGTTTCCCGACGGCGGCGGCACCGTCGCCGCCAGGGTGTCTTCCAGGGCAAGGGGCGCGTTGACGTCATCCGTCCAAAACGAAGCCAGAGCCTGATTCGCGAGCGCGGCATCGAGTTCGGCCTGCAAGAGCCCCTGCTCCAGCGTCGCCGTTTGCAACCGCGCCCGCGCCACGTCCGCCTGCGCGACCTCACCACCCTGGAACAACGCGCTGCTGCGCTGCTCGAAACTCCTGGCTTCATCGAGCGCGTCCCGCGTGCTCTCCGCGAGGTGCCGTGCCAGCAGGACGCGGTAGAAACTTGCCGTCACCGCCCGGCGTAGATCACGCGCGGTCGCCGCCGCCGACGCAAGGGCCGCGTCGCGATCTGCCCGTGCCCGCGAGAACCCAGCGCGCAGCCGACCCGACAGATCAATGTCCCACGCCACTTCCAAAAAGGCCTGGTACTCGCGCAACCCGTTGAGCGCGACGAAGCTCGGATCTTCCCGGCCTGGTGCGGCCCGTGAATTAATGGTCGCGGCACCATTCAAGGCCGCGCGCGGCAGAAACGCCGCAATCGCCGCATTCACGCCGTAACCGGCGGCCTGCCGATTCAGCGCCGCCACCGCCGTCAGCGACGGTGCCCCTTCGGCCAGCGCCAGGCATGCTTGCAATGACAGCGGCGCTGCTTCGGGTGCTCCCGCCTGTGCCAGCGCGCTGCCCGCGCCGCCAAGCGCGACCAGAGACAACAACACCGCCCGCAGAGCGAGAAGCATGCGTTGTGAACCGGTCGGCAACACTACCTCCCAGCGGCTACTTCCCGTAGATGAGCACGTTGAACGTGTCCAGCACGGGAGCTCCGTCCAGGCTGGCGATGATCTCGGCCGCGATGTTCACGCGATCCTGGTCGGGTAGGTTTCGGGCACCAAATCCCAGTTCGCCGACCAGCTTGGTGGAAAGCAACGCTCCGTACGCCATGGCTAACTTCTACCCCAAAACGCAACGGACTTCGCGTGTTGTCGATTGCACGGAACCCATTAATCATTGAGAAGGACATCAGCATGTTGCCCACACACCGAGTCTCAACTCATCCCGGCGAACTTCTCAAGCGTCTGTTCCTTGACGAGATGGGCGTCACCCAGGTCGAGCTTGCCCGACACACCGGGATGTCGGTTCAGCGCCTCAACGAACTCATCAACGGCAAGCGCGGGATCACAGCGCAAACGGCATGGCTGCTGTCCCAGTCCCTGGGCACCAGCGCTGAGTTTTGGATGAATGCCCAGACCGCCCACGAACTGACCCGGCACCGTCCGGAACGAAAACTGCGACCGATTCGCAGCCGAGCGGCGTGATGAGTCGCGCTGGTCTACGCACCAAGGCTGGCGGCGGCTTGCGTTCCGAGTCACCCACGCGCGCAGCATAGCTCGCGCCGCAACTCGCGGCCAAGCGCGGCCGTGCGCCCCAACCCCGCGCAACCCTGGCGATTGTGGACCTTCGCTTGACCCTGGATCGCCCCGATGCTATGCGTTTCCGCCCGTGAATCGCTTCATCATCGGTATTGGCGTGGACGCTCCAGCATCGGCCGCAGGCCCGGCCAGCGGTTTGGTGCAAATGGCACCGCTGCTGCTGATGGGCCTGGTGTTCTACTTTCTTATCCTCCGTCCACAGTCGAAGAAGGCCAAGGACCACCAGGCGATGCTCGGCGATCTGAAGAAGGGCGACGACGTGGTCACCACGGGTGGCGTGCTCGGCCGCATCTCTGGCTTCAAGGACGACGAGGTGACGTTGCAGGTGCAGGAGGGCGTGCGCCTCCGCGTGCTGCGCAGCGCGATCAGCGGCAAACAAAAGGTCGCCGGAGAAGCGGCCAAATCCGACGCAAAATCTGCTGACGCGAAGGCGTCCTGAGGACTCACATGGAACGGTCCTGGTGGTGGAAAGCCGGCCTTTACGGCGTGATCACGATCATCGCTTGCCTGTACCTGGTGCCGACGGTCATCCCCGATGCGGCCAGCCGCCCGGAGTTTTTTCAGAAGCATTTCACCAAGCGCATCCAGCGCGGGCTTGACCTCAAGGGTGGCCTGCACCTCGTCTACGAGGTGAACATCGATAAGGCCGTGTCGGGCAAGGTTGACCGCCTGGCCGATACCCTCGAAGGCACGCTGAAGAAGACGGCACCCGACGTGACTCTGGCGCGCGAGGGCCGCGACGATATCCTCGCGACCTTCAAGAACCCGGCGGACGTCGCCAAGCTTGATCAAGAGGTCAAGCGCGACTTCCGGCAGCTCGACGAGATCGAACGCGACGCCGCCAAGGGCACGGTTCGCCTGCGCTTCGATCCTGACGAGGTCGCTGACGTTGAAGATTCGGCGTTGCGGCAGGCCATCGAAACCATTCGCGGCCGCGTCGACAAGTTTGGCGTGGCCGAGCCGACGATCATCAAGAAGGGCACGAACATCGTCGTCGAGTTGCCCGGCCTTGGTCAGACCGAGTTCGAGCGCATCAAATCGATCATCGGTCGCACCGCGCAGCTTGAATTCAAGATCGTCGACGACGAATCCGAGGCGATGAAAAAGATCGCCGCGACGGTGCCCAAGGACGGCCCAGTCACCGTCGACGCGGACTCGTGGAACGAGGACAAGGCGGGCAAGCAACACGAGACGGTCTACCTGCGCTCGAAGAACCGCGCCGACCTCGAAAAGTTCGTTGCCGGTCTCAAGGGTGATGCGGCCGTGCCGTCGGACCGCGAAATTGGCTACGAAGAGATGATGTCACGCGACGATACGAAGTCTGCGGCTCCGCCCGAGAAGTACTGGCGGACTTACCTTTTGCGCAAGCGTGCCGGCGTGACCGGCGAGTACCTCGCCAACGCTGACCTGTCCTGGGACTCGACGACGAACCAGCCCGAGGTTTCGTTCACCATGGATCGTCAGGGCGCGGGCCTGATGGAGAAACTCACCGGCGAAAATGTCGGCCGCAAGATGGCCATCGTGCTGGATGAGAAGATCAACAGCGCGCCGGTCATCCAGTCGCAGATCGGCGAGCGCGGCCGCATCACCCTGGGCGGTTACGGCGATCCGTTCCTGAAGCAGCAAGAGGCCAAGGATCTGGTCGCGGTGCTGCGGTCGGGCGCGCTGCCCGCGCCGCTGACCAAGTCATTCGAGACTCAGGTCGGCCCGACGCTGGGGCAGGACACCGTCGACAAGGCGTTGTTCTCCATGTACATAGGCGCGGCGGCGGTGGTCCTGTTCATGTTGATTTACTACCGGCTGGCAGGTGTCATCGCCAACCTGGCGATGCTGCTGAATATGTTGTTCATGATGGCGATCCTGGCGGCGTTCGAGGCGTCGCTGACGTTGCCCGGCATCGCCGGTCTCGTGCTCACGGTCGGCATGGCGGTGGACGCCAACATCGTCATCTACGAGCGTATTCGCGAGGAACTTCGCCTCGGCAAGTCGCCACGCACGGCGGTGGACACGGGCTTCGCGCGCGCCTTCTGGACGGTGTTCGACGCGCACGTCACCAACTTCGTCGCGGGCATCGTGCTTTATTCCTACGGATCAGGCCCCATCCGTGGATTCGCGGTGACCCTGCTGGTGGGCATCGTGACCAACCTTTTCACCTCGGTCTGGGTGTCGCGCTGGATGTTCGACATTCTTGTCGGCCGCCGGGCAGCGGTGCCTGCCACCCTGTCCATCTGAGAGATCCAGGAGACCAAGATGGCCGCCAACCAGAAATTCACCGAGATCATCAAGCCGGGGATCGACATCGATTTCATCGGCAAGCAGAAGTGGTGGATCGGATCGTCGATCATTCTGGTGCTGGTGGGGATGCTGATGCTGCCGCTCAACGCGACCATGAAGGGCCGCGGGCATGTGCTCAACTGGGGCGTTGACTTCCGTGGCGGCACCGAGATGGTGGTCGATTTCTCGCGCCCGCTGGACGCGGCGGCCCTGCGCGACGCGCTCGACTCCGGCGGGTTCGCTGGAGCCGAGGTGGTCAAGACGGCGGAGTTTCAGAACGGGTACATGATCCGCATGGGCGCGGTGTCCAGCATCTCGAAGGAACTCGCCGCGAAGGCTGAAGCGGCGGTCGCCAAGATCGGCGACGCAAACCTGCGCAAGAAGGGTTTCGAGTGGTCCGAAGGCGGCGACAAGGTGTACCTGCGCTTCGACAAGGCGCTCGAATCCGAGGCGATCAACACGACGCTCAAAGGCGCGGGCGTGTCCGCCTCGCAGGTGCGGCCCTTCGGCCGCGCCGAGGATCATACGTTTGAAGTAACCCTGGTCAGCCTCGAAAACGAGGTGCGCAAGGCCCTCGATGGCAAGCTGGGCGCAGGCACGGTGAAGGTGTTCGGCAAGATCGATTCGGTGGGAGCCAAGGCGGGCAAGCAGCTTCAGCTCGACGGGATCAAGGCCCTGGTGGGCGCGATCTTGCTCATCGTGGTGTACGTGGCCTTCCGCTTCGATTTTCGCTATGGCCCGGGCACCATCGTCGCGTTGTTGCACGACGCGCTCATCACGGTCGGTGCCTTCGCCATCACCTACAAAGAGTTCACGCTGACCACGCTGGCGGCGTTGTTGACCATCATCGGATTCTCGATGAACGACACCATCGTCGTGTTCGATCGAATTCGTGAAAACGCCGCGAAGTACCGCGACCGCCGCTTCGACAGGGTGGTGAATCAGTCAATCAACGAGACGCTGTCGCGCACGATTCTGACCAGCGCCACGGTGTTTTTCGTGACCCTGGCAATGAACATCTTCGGCACTGGCGTCATCCGCGACTTCGCGTTCGCGATGAATGTGGGCATCATCGTCGGTACCTATTCGTCGATCTTCATCGCCAGCCCGATCCTCATCTGGCTCAACGACAAGTACGTCACGGCGATGAAGCGCAACGACGGCCGGGTGGCGCGGGCGTCGCGCCGGTCCGAACGCGAGGAGCGCGAAGAGCGTCAGGAACGCGCTGCTCGCGACGAAGAAGCCGATGCCGGAAAACCGCTCGAGAGCGACGCCTGATCGGGAATCGGTCTTGCGGCTCTGGCGCGCTCCCGGCATCGACGAGGCGGCGGCGAGCGGGCTGGCCCAGAGCGCTCGGCTGCGCCCCTTGACGGCGCGGATTCTGGTCGGGCGGGGCGTGTCCGATGCTGCAATTGCAGCTCGTTTCTTGCAACCGCGGCTGGCCAACTTGCGGGCACCCGAAGGCATCGCCGACCTGCCGCGTGCGCTCGATCGCCTGCAGCGCGCCCTCGGAGCCGACGAACGCATCGGCGTGTTCGGCGACTACGACGTCGACGGCGTGACCACCGCTGCGGTGCTGACCCTCAGCCTGCGCGCGCTGGGATGCAACGTGGTTGCCCGGGTCGCCAGCCGGGCGTCAGGTTACGGGCTGTCTCCGGCCGAGGCGAAACGGTTTGCCGACGATGGTTGCACGGTGGTGGTCACCGGGGATTGCGGCACGAGTGACCACGAGGCCCTGGCGCTGGCGCGTTCTTTGGGGATCGATGTCATCGTCATCGATCACCACCAGGTGCCCGAGGGCGAAACTGCCGCGTTTGCACTCATCAATCCCCACCGACCCGACGACAGCTTTGCGTTCAAGGGGCTCGCGTCGTGCGGCGTCGCGTTCTATCTGGCGGCGGCCCTGCGTTCGCGGCTGCGCGAGGGTGGGCTCGCGCTGGCCGAGGCTTTTGACCCGCGCTCGTTGCTCGATCTCGTGGCGCTTGGCACCATCGCTGACATGGTGCCGCTGGTCGACGAGAATCGGATGCTGGTGTCGGCGGGGTTGCGCGAACTGGCGCTGGGGAAACGGCCGGGCCTGCGCCAGCTCGGCGAGCTGGCGGGCCTCGAGGCCGGGGCTCCCATTGGCTCAATCGACGTTAGTTTCAAGCTGGCCCCGCGCTTGAATGCCGCCGGCCGACTCGGCCTTGCACAGCGCGCGCTTGATCTGATCCTCGCCACCGACGAGGTCGAGGCGACCCGCCGCGCGCAAGAACTCGACGACGTCAACGCCGAGCGGCAGCGCATTCAAGAAGGCGTGTGGACGCAGGCGCAGCAGGCCGCGATGGTGCAGCTCGACCTCGGATGTCCGGCCATTGTCGTCAGCGGTGCCGGGTGGCATCACGGCGTGGTGGGCATCATTGCCGCCAAGCTGGTGGACAAGTTTCGCCGCCCGGCGCTGGTCGTGGGGTTCGACGGCGACGACGGTCGCGGTTCCGCCCGAACCATTGGCGGTTTCAACCTGTACACCGCGCTACACGCGTGCCGCGATCACCTGGGCGCGCACGGCGGTCACGCGGCGGCGGCGGGTTTCAGCGTGCGCCCGGAGGCGTTCGACGCGTTCCGCGAGGCATTCGTCGCGGAAGCGTCGCGCTTTTTCGCGGCGGGAGCCGTGTCATCGACGGTCGAGGTGGACGCGCAGGCGGATCTTGGCGAACTCGACGTGTCGCAGGCGCTTGAACTCGAACGCATTGCTCCCTTCGGCATGGCGAACGCGCAGCCGCTGCTGGTCATTCCCGGCGTGGTGGCGAAATCGACCCGCGTCGTGGGCAAGGGGCACCTGCAACTGACGCTGTCGCAGCACGGCGCGCAGGGGGACGCGATCGCGTTTGGCATGGCCGATCAGGATCCGGGGCCGGGCGCGTCCCTGGACGTGGTGGCCACCGCCGAAGTTGATTCTTTTCGCGGCACCAGGCGGACCCGCTTGCGGGTAAAACATCTGCTGCGAGCGGCGCCATGACCGACGACCACGACGACAATTTTCCCCAGAAGAGCCTGCTGGCGCTGATTCCGCGCCGCAGCATCTTCATGGCGCTGTCGCTCATCATCTTGCTGATCGCTATTCTGTTTCTGCGCAAGAGCTCGGTGCCGCTGCTGCATGGGATAGATCGGGCGCTGCTGGCGCAGCCCTCGGGTCAAGCCGCCAGACCTGGCGTCACGCGGGCCGCGCCGGGCAAGCCATGACGTCGAGCGGCTCGCTGCTGCCCTGGCTTTTCTTTGCCGCCGTGGTCATCTCGGCCCTTGCCGTCGATCTCGGCGTGTTCAACCGCAAGGCCCACCGGGTGGGCTACCGCGAGGCGGCCACCTGGACGGCGGTGTGGGCGGCGCTGGCGATGGCGTTCAACGGGTTCGTCGTGAGTCAGTACGGACTGGAAAAGGGCGGCGAATTTTTCCAGGGTTACATCCTCGAACTCGCGTTGTCGGTCGACAACGTGTTCGTGTTCGTGATTATTTTTTCGTACTTCAAAGTGGCCGAAGAGCACCTGCACCGGGTTTTGTTCTGGGGCATCATCGGCGCGGTCGTCGCGCGCGGTGCGTTCATCGCGGGCGGCACTGCCCTGGTCGCGCAGTTTCACGCGGTCATGTACGTGCTGGGCGCATTCCTGGTGTACACGGCGGCCAAGATCGTTTTTCAGAAGGACTCCGAGTACGACCCGTCGACGAATCCCGCGCTGCGGGTGTTTCGTAAGCTGGTGCCGACAACGTCCGACTACGATGGCTCGAGGTTCATCGTGAAGCGCGAAGGCCGCTGGATGGCGACGCCCCTGTTGGCCGTGTTGGTGGTCATCGACGTCGCGGACGTGATGTTCGCCATCGATTCTATTCCGGCGGTCTTCGGCGTGACCAGCGACGTGTTCGTGATTCTGACGTCGAACACCTTCGCCATCCTTGGTCTGAGGTCGCTTTTCTTCTTGGTGGCCCGGTTGGTCTCGACCTTGCGCTTCCTCAAGTTCGGCGTCGCGCTGATCCTTGCTTTTATTGGCGCGAAGATTCTTATCGAGAGCTTCTACAAGATGCCGGTGATGATATCTCTTGCCGCGGTGGCGGGGATTCTCGCCGCGTCCGTGGTTGCGTCGCTGGTGTTTCCCGCGCGCGCCGCCGCGTCCTCGGGCTAGCGCCGGTGGTCAAGGCAGGGCAGGTTTCTTCGAATCGTGTCCTGATATGAAAAGTCGACCGATGCGAGCGCGAAGCCTTCCCGGTCACCGCACTCGGCCAGGATCACTCCCCACGGATCGACCACCATCGCGTGGCCGTAGCTGGTTCTGGTGCCACCGTGGAACCCAAACTGCGCCGGGGCAAAAAGGTACGCTTGGTTCTCGATGGCCCGGGCGCGCAGCAGCACGTGCCAGTGATCTTTGCCGGTTTCCTTGGTGAACGCGGACGGCACGGCGAGGATGCGGGCGCCACCGTCTATCAGCCTGCGGTAGTGTTCGGGGAACCGCAGATCGTAGCAGATGCTCAGGCCGAGGCCGCCCCATGGGGTGTCGGCCACGATCGCGCCGTCGCCTCGCAGGATGGTGTCGGATTCCTTGAACCGCTGTCCGCCGGGGATTTCGACGTCGAACAGGTGGACCTTGCGGTACTGCGCGCGGACCTGTCCGCCCGCGTCGAGGAGCAAGCTGGTGTTGCCGAGGTGCGCCGCATCGTCCGGAATGCGCTCGGGAAAGCCACCGAGCAGCAGCCACACCGAGTTTTCGCGCGCTGTCCGCCGCATGGCATCGAGGATGGGATCCGAGCCGTCGGGGTCTTCGGCCAATGCAAGTTTGTGGTCGCGGTCGCTGCCCAAGTACGCAAAGTTTTCGGGCAGCCCGACCAGATTGGCACCCGCAGCCGCTGCGTCGCGCACCAGGCGATCGGCGCAGGCAAGATTCGCTGGCACATTTTCGGTCGAGCACATCTGCACCGCAGCGAGCTTCAGCGTCATCGCCGCCACGCTATCACACCGGGAATTCACTGGAATCTTGCCCCGACGATGATACAAAAAGACTAAACATAACAATAACTTGCGTCCATATTATTGCGACGACATCCGGGCCATGATAAAAACCGCGCTCACTTAAAGGCACACCTGGTAGGGCGGGCCACCGAGCCCGCCTTTTTTTTGTCCGAAGACATCCATGGAACTCCCAACAACAATGCGCGCCGAAACCGCTCGCCTCTGGACCCTGGTGGAACCCCACGTGGCAGGGGCCAAGCTCGACCTCATCGAGCTGCACTGGGGCCAGGAACCCACGGGGTGGATGCTGCGCGTGTTCATTGATGTGCCGGTGGGTGGCGCGCCGATGTTGCCGGGCGGCGTGCCGTCGCCGGACATCTTTCCACCTGCGCCAACTGCGCCACCTGCGCCACCTGCGACTGTGACGCACCAGGATTGCGAACGGGTCAGCCGTGACCTGTCCGCGGCGCTCGACGCCTGCAACGCCACCCCACACGCGTACCACCTGGAAGTCAGCTCGCCGGGCCTTGATCGGCCGCTGCGCCGCCTGCAAGACTTTGCCCGTTTTTCGGGGCGCACCGCCAAGGTGCGCACCTGGGACGCCATCGACGGCCGCCGCAATTTCACCGGCGTCTTGCTCGCCTCGAGCGATGGCCTGGTGCGCCTCGACTGCGACGGCCGCAGATACGAGGTTCCTGTCGATCTCGTCGCCCGGGCCAACCTGGTTCCCGACTGGGATGCCGAGTTTTCCCGCGCCGGGCGCACGCCGCCCAACCCACCCCACGAAAGCAGCAGGAGCGCGTCATGAGCGAAGCTTCCGACCTCGGCCTGGTTCTGGATCAGGTCTCCAAAGACAAAAACATCGAGCGCAAGGTGCTGGTCGAAGCACTTGAGCAGGCGATCCTGACGGCGGCCAAGCGTGCGTTCGGCATGCACCGCGAGATGGAAGCGAAGTTCAACGACGCCACCGGGCGCGTCGACCTTTTCCAGATCACCATCGTGGCCGACGAGATCACACGGCCCGGCGTCGAGGTGACCCTGGACGACGCGAAGCGCTTTGGTCTCGTGGCCGAGTCTGGCGATGAGCTGCTCTTCCAGATCTTCTTCGACGAAAAGGATCAGGCGCAGGCCGAGGAGCAGGACGCCAAGTACGGCCAGCTCTTGCAGCTCAACCGCGCGTGGAAGACGTTTGGCCGCATCGCCGCGCAGACCGCCAAGCAGGTCATCATGCAGCGCGTGCGCGAGGCCGAGCGCGACAACGTCTTTGTGCAGTACCGCGACAAGAAGGGCGAGCTTGTGTCCGGCATTGTGCGCCGGTTCGAGCGCGGCAACATCATCGTGGACTTGAATGGTGCCGAGGCGCTGCTGCCCGTGCGCGAGCAGGTGCCACGCGAGTCGTTCCGCGCCGGCGACCGCATCGTGGCGTACCTGATGGACATCGACAAGGCGGCGCGTGGGCCGCAGATCATCATCTCGCGTGCCAACAAGGGCTTGCTCGAGAAGTTGTTCGAGATGGAAGTGCCGGAGATTTACGACAAGATCGTCCGCATCGAGGCCTCGGCCCGCGAGGCCGGCGCACGCAGCAAGATCGCCGTCAGCTCGCGTGATCGCGACGTCGATCCCGTGGGTGCCTGCGTTGGCATGAAGGGCTCGCGCGTTCAGGCCGTCGTGCAGGAGTTGCGTGGCGAGAAGATCGACATCGTGCCGGCCGATCCGGATCCGGCGCGCTTTGTCTGCAATGCGATTGCTCCTGCGGAGGTGTCGCGCGTGATCATCGACGCCTCGACGCACACGATGCAGCTCATCGTGCGGGACGACAAGCTTTCGCTGGCGATCGGCAAGAAGGGGCAGAACGTGCGGCTGGCGTCGCAGCTCACCGGTTGGCGCATCGACATCCATTCGGAGGGCAAGGTGCGCGAGCTGGAGGCGCGGGCGCGCGAGTCGCTCAGCGCCATCGAGGGCTCGTCGCCCGAGATCACCGATGCCTTGCTCAAGCAGGGCTGGCGCGCGGCATCGCAGGTGGCCAAGGCCAGCGCCGAGGAGCTGGCGGCCCTGCCGGCCCTTGGCACCGTGGTGGCTGCGGCGAGGTTCATCGATGCGGCTGGGCGGGCAGCGACGGTCGAAGAAAAACGGCGTGCGGATGAGGCCGCACGCGCGGCAGCGGAAGAAGCGGCCGCGGTGGTCGCCGGCGAAGCGGCGGCCGCAGAGGCGGTGGCGGTGGCTGCGGCAGAAGCTGCGGCGGTGGCGGTGGCGGTGGTCGCTGACAAGGCCACGGAGGGATTGCATGGGTCGGAGATCTAACCTTGGTGGCCACTGGCCTGCGGCCAGCGCTCGCTCCCGAGCGAACCTGCGTCGGCTGCAGAAAACGAGCGGCTGCGTCGGAGCTGATTCCTCTTTGCGCGCCGTCGGGGGCCGTCGTGGTTGCCGCCACGCCCAACGAGCGACGGGGCAGGGGCGCGTGGCTGCACCCAATCCCCGCGTGCATTGCGGCGGCCATCAAGACCAAGGCGTTGCCGCGCGCTTTTCGGCGGGCCGTGCAGACACCCACGCCGGAGGAATTTCTTCGATCCGTTCTGGCGGCAGCGTCGCCGCATCGTGCCTCGCCAGCCCAGGGAGTCGAACATGATCGAAAGCGGATTCGAACGTAGAGAACCAAACCTGGGCGCTGTCGCGCCTTCCGTGTCGCAGCGGATGCGCGTCTATGAGCTGGCCAAGGAACTCGCGGTTCCGCACAAAGACTTGCTGGGGAAGATCCGCGCCCTCGGCATGGAAGTCGCCAACCACATGTCATTCCTTGCCGGGGTGGATGTGGACCGGATCAAGCGCGCGCTCGATCGGGCCCGGCATGAAACCTTGTTTGAAGAGCGGCTGAATGACACGGTCATTCGCAGGCGTTCCCGCACCGCGCCCGCCGCGCCCGTGGCGAAAGCACCCGAGCCCGCGGCTGCCGCAGCCCCCGCGCCCGTCGTGCCGCCGCCGGTGGTCGAGGTGATCCCGGCACCGGTGGCGGCAGCCCCGCCGGTCCGCGTACCGCGCAGGGGCATCACGGTCGTGCGTCACTTCGATGCGCCGCGGTCCGAGCCCGAACCCGTGGCGCAGCCCGAGGTCGCCCAGGCTCCCCCACCGCACGTGGTTTCTGCTCAGCCGGTCGTCGCCGCTCCGGTGCCCGCCATGGTGCCCGCCATGGTGCTGCCTGAACCCTTCGCCACGGCTTCGCCGAATCCGGCGGAACCCACCCGGGCATCCGGCCCGATCTTCAAGCAGATCCCGCAGACGGTGGTCACCGGTTCCGCCGCGACCGGCGCGTTCATCCAGCTGCCCGGCATGGGACCGAAGGGCGAGCCGGGTGTGCCCAAGATCGAGATCAAAGATCGCGATGAAGAGTTGCGCCGCATGGGTCGTGCCGGACTGCTGGCTCGGCAGCCGGTCAACCGCGATCGCTTCGGCAGGGGTGGTGCGCCCATGCAGCCGGGGCAGCGGCCAGGCGGACCGCCCAAAAAACGGGTCGCGGCGGCGGGCAAGAAGCTCAAGCAGACCCAGATCACGACGCCGGCCGAACACAAGCGGGTCATCAAGATGGCCGAGACCATTCCCGTCGCCGAGCTTGCTCAGCGCATGGGCGTCAAGGGTGGCGAAGTGGTCAAGAAGCTGTGGGCCCTCGGCATGATGGGCGTCAACATCAACCACAACGTCGATCACGACACCGCGTCGCTGATTGCGGCCGAGTTTGGCTACCAGATCGAGTCGACCACGGTCAACGAAGAGGAAATCATCGGCGAGGCGGCAGCGGCTGACGCGCCCGAGGATCTCGTCGCGCGCGCTCCCGTGATCACGGTCATGGGACACGTCGATCACGGCAAGACGTCGCTGCTCGATTCGATTCGCAAGGCCAACGTCGCGGGCGGCGAAGCCGGCGGCATCACGCAGCACATCGGCGCATACCGGGTGCGCACCAGCCACGGCGACGTCGTGTTCCTCGATACACCGGGCCACGAGGCGTTCACGGCGATGCGCGCGCGCGGTGCCAAGATGACCGATATCGTTGTTCTGGTCGTGGCGGCCGACGATGGACCGATGCCGCAGACCATCGAGGCGATCAACCACGCCAAGGCCGCCGGGGTGCCGATCATGGTGGCGATCAACAAGATCGACAAGCCCGGTGCCAACCCGGCCCAGATCAGGCAGCGGCTCATGGAGCATGGCCTGGTGTCTGAAGATCTCGGCGGCGACACCATCTTCGTCGAGGTGTCGGCCAAGACCAGGCAGGGCGTTGACAAGCTGCTCGAGATGCTGGCGCTGCAGGCGGACGTGCTTGAACTCAAGGCGAATCCCAACAAGCCTGCGCGTGGTCACGTCGTCGAGGCGCGGCTTGATCGCGCGCGCGGTTCCATCGCTACCGTGCTGGTGCAAGAGGGCACCCTGCGCGTCGGGGACTTGCTGGTCGCTGGTGAGATGTCGGGCAAGATTCGCGCCATGCTGGGCGACAAGGGTCAGAACATCACCGAGGCGCTCCCCGCGACGCCGGTCGAGGTGCTCGGCCTCGATGGAGTCAGCGACGCCGGCGAGACGTTCAACGTGGTCGCCGATGAAAAGGCGGCCAAGACGCTGGTCGAACACCGGCGCGAGCTGCGCAAGAAGAAGGAAGTCAGGGCCACCACGAGCGGGCGCGTCTCTTTAGAGAACATCCTTGAGAGGATCAAGGAAGGAGCTGTTCGCGAGGTCAAGATCGTCCTCAAGGCGGACGTGCAGGGCTCCTGCGAGGCGATTGCGAACGCCTTGCGCGGCCTGTCCACCGAGAAGGTGGGCGTCAACGTCATCTCGACGGGCGTCGGTGGCATCACCGAGTCCGACATCACCCTGGCGAAGGCGTCGTCGGCCATCGTCATCGGTTTCAATGTCCGTCCCGCGGGAAAGTCGTCGCAACTGGCCGAGCAAGAAGGCGTCGACATCAAGCTGTATCAGGTCATTTACGACGCGATCGACGACGTCAAGAAGGCCATGCTTGGCATGCTTGAGCCCGTGACCCGCGAGAAGGTCATCGGCAAGGTGTCGGTGCGGCAGATCTTCAACATCGCCAAGGTGGGAACCGTCTGCGGCTGTTCGGTGACCGATGGCAAGGTCACGCGCAAGTCGCAAGTGCGCCTGGTGCGCGACTCGGTGGTTGTGTTCACGGGCCGCCTCGCTTCACTCAAGCGGTTCAAGGAAGACGTCGGCGAGGTGTCGCAGGGTTACGAGTGCGGTCTGTCGATCGAGGGCTACAACGACATCAAGGAAAACGACGTCATCGAGGCGTTCGAGCTCGAGACGCTGGCCGCAACGCTGGACGCGCCCTTGACCGCTGCGGCGAAAAAGTAGTTTTTTGTGCGCGGCCGTTGGCAGCGGCCGACAAAGCTCGGCAGCCCGCCTACAGGCACCACCAGGGGAGGGCTGTGATGCGTTCGTCGAGGGCCAGCGGGGCATGGCAGCGGCATATGATGAAACCGCGCGAGGCCGTGCGCCGGTGCTCGTGCAAA
>CAYSKR010000098.1:0-4048 GCA_964431675.1 uncultured Myxococcales bacterium | reverse complement strand
CGCCCCGGTCGACGACGGATCCCGGGTTGTGAGTTGCTCGTGGAGATGGTCGAGGAAGCGGGCGAGAAACGAGGACGTCGCGGAATACGTACGCTGCGAGATCTGGATGGCCCATCCTTCAGCACGCGGCTGAGGGAGTTTCTTCGCCAGCAAGGATGCAGGCCACGGGTGCCACGCGAGCCGCCTGCGCCGGTATCCACGAATCTGCACGCGCTTGCCCGGATCGTGGGGCTTTCGGACATCGAGAGGCAGGTGTTGCAGTTCGTGCTGTCATGCGGCCACCCCGACATGGAGGAATTCCTTGATCCGGTGCTGTGCCGGACGGCCGCGATGGCCGCGGCCATTGTCGCCAGGGCCGTGGCTCTTCCGAGTCGGGAGGTGGAAGCAGCGCTCAACCCCCGTGGGCGCTTGGTCGTCACCGGTCTTGTGAACCTGTGCCAGGCCACCGATCTCGATGAACGCCTGGTCGCCGACCGCAGGCTGCTCGAGATCATGAACGTCGAGGGGCTGGACGCCGGGGGCCTCTTGAACCATTTCGTACCCGCGGCCGAGCCGCCGACCATTGGCCGGTCCGATTTCGGACATCTAGCGCCACAGATCGATCTTG
The DNA here is from genome assembly GCA_964431675.1 of uncultured Myxococcales bacterium. GTDB lineage: Bacteria > Myxococcota_A > Polyangia > Fen-1088 > Fen-1088 > CAYSKR01. The sequence continues at coordinate 3,441 of CAYSKR010000098.1, read as the reverse complement.
CCCTTGCGTTCCTTCGCGCAGCGCTCGCCGGCAGACGCCCCGGCGCCAACGTCTTGCTTCACGGCCCAACCGGCACCGGGAAGACAGAACTGGCCAGGCTGCTTGCCGCCGAGTTGGGCGTACCGCTGCTGGTCGCGGGTAAGGAGGACGAGTCGGGCGCGTCGCCCACCGCTCGCGAGCGCATCACCTCGCTGCTGCTGGGGAACCGCCTGCTTGGCGCCAGCGCGGGTCTTCTCCTGTTCGACGAGATGGAAGATCTATTCGAGTTCAGCGTCATGAGCCTTTTGGGAGGGACCGGCGAGCGGGAGGGGGCGCGAGTCTCGAAGCAGTGGTTCAACCTGTTGCTGGAAACCAACGGCAGCCCCACGATCTGGATCTCGAATTCGATCGCGCACGTGGACAAGGCGTTTCTGCGCAGATTTTCCTAAGTGATCGAGATGGGCGATTTCACCTCGGGTCAACGCCTTCGCGCCTGGAACCGCCACCTCGGCAATATCGGCCCCGGAGATGCGCTGTCGGGTGCCGACGTGGCCGCGCTGGCGCAAAGGTTCGACGTCAGCCCCGCGCAGATCGGCAATGCCGTGACCGTTGCGCGCTTGATCTCGCCGGGCGGACCCGACCGGGCAACGCTTGAGGCCGTCCTGACGCCGACCTACAAGATCTTGAAAGGAGACAGCATCCCGCCGCCGGTTTTCGAGCCTGGTTGCTACCTGCCCGAGGTCGTGAACACCTCCGTCGATCTGGAAGCGGTGGCGGGCCGCCTGGCCGCCTGGAAGCCGGGCGCCCACCCCGGGATTTCGCTGTGCCTGTATGGAGCGCCGGGAACCGGCAAATCGGAATACGTGCGCTACCTGGCCCACCGCATGGACAGGCCGCTGGTCGTCCGGTGGTGTTCGGACATATTGAGCAAGTGGTTAGGCGAGAGCGAACAGAACATCGCCCAGGCGTTCACCGAGGCGCGCACCGAGGGGGCCGTGCTGCTGTTCGACGAGGCCGACTCGTTCCTGCGCGACCGTCGCGATGCCGTGCGATCTTGGGAGATGACCCAGGTCAACGAGTTCCTGCAACAGCTCGAAACGTTTCCAGGCGTGGTCGCCTGCACCACCAACGTCTTTCGCTCGCTCGACCAGGCCGCGCTACGCAGATTCACTTTCAAGATTCCCTTTCATTTCTTGCTGCCCGCCCAGGCCAAGTTGCTCTTTGCGCGGACCCTGGCGCGCCTGACCGGCGAGGCCGTGGCAGGGACCGATGCTGATGTGGCTCGTGAGCTCGTGCGCATCGTCAACCTCACTCCCGGCGACTTTGCCGCCGTCGCGCGCCGCCTCTCGGCGCTGGGCGAGAAACCGACCGCGACCCGCCTGCTGGCCGAGTTGCGCGCCGAGGTCGACGTCAAGGAGAACGCCCCGCGCGGAATCGGATTCGGGTGAGGCGGTGCTGACCCGCGAGGACTCCCTCGTGATTACCTCGTGAGCGCCGGATTACCTCATGCGGCTGGTCCGCGCGTCGCAAGTCAGCGAAATCTTTGAGCGGGAGAAGGGGCTTGCATCCTCGACATCCACCTTGGCAAGGTGGCCACGGGCATCAGTGATTTCCATAAGTTAGCGGAATTGCAGCTGGTGTTCGAGACGTTTCAGGACGTCTCGGGCCGTTTCGAGCCGTCTCAAGCCGTCAAAAATTACCTCATTACTCCCTCGTGCGGACGGGCATTCCCTCAGGCTGGAGCGACGGACTCCCAGACATGGGCTATCCTTTTGAAAGGACCATGGGCAACGCCATCACGGTACGCGGCAACTTGGCGGACCCCCGCCATATTGAGCTTGACGAGTCGGTCACGGCTTTCGCCGGTGCCGTGGAGGTCGTGTTGCGCGCGGTGGGCCACTCGCCCTGCGCCCGGAAACAATCTGGCGTTGACCGTGTCGTTCTTGCGCGCGCGCTTCAGAGATCGGCGCCCGCCCAAACGACCGACAGCACCGACCTGCTTCGCGACGACCGTTTGCGATGAGCAAGTTGGTCGTGGACGCGAGCGTCGCGGTCAAGTGGCTCGTGTCCGAGCCGCTGTCGGACGAGGCACTGGCGGTGCTTGCTGGCCCGGGGCCCCTCATCGCCCCCGACCTTCTCGTACCCGAAGTCGCCAACGTCTTGTGGAAGAAGGTTCGCAGGGGCGAACTGACCGAGGCCATGGCGCTGGAGCGCTTCGAAGCGCTGTCCAAGATGGGGCTTGAGATTCTCCCCACCGAGTCCATCACGGGGCGTGCGCTGGCCCTCGCGGTACGGGCGAGCAGGACGGTCTACGACGCGCTCTACGTTGTTCTTGCCGAGGAACACGGGTGCCAGTTCGTGACCGCGGACGAGAAGTTGGTGAACGCGCTTCGGCAGACTCCCGACGGCAAACGCACAGTGTGGCTGGGTGCGTTGTAGTTCTCAGCCACCAGCGACGTTTTCTCGGTTTCCTTCACGAGCCGCCAGGGCTGTCGGACAGCACTTGGCCCTTGAGCAGCGCCTTGGACTGGCCGGACCGTGTGCTCATGCCAGGAAGTGCTCGACCGCGATGCCGTCGGGCGCCGCTCGGTTCCAAATCCTCGGACAACTGGAAGCGCCGCGCGACCGCTGCCAGTGCATCCAACGCCCGCCCCGCCTGCGCCTTGTGCACACCGAGATCGTACGCGGCAGCCTGCGGCGACACGAAGCCTTCGTGAGCCTGCCTCACAAAAATATCAAGCCACCATCTCTTCGATCTCGTCTTGCCAGCACTGGATCAGAAACGAGGCGGCGTCGCCCACGCGCCGCCGCGCTGGATCGGCGGCCTTCGGCAACTCCAACTCGTGCTGCACATGGGCGACGAGATCTGGGCCTTCGAGGGGACGCAATGGCTGGGGATGGGTGCCACAGAACATCGACACTCCGTCGTGATCGACCACGCGGCCAAGCACCAGAAGATTCTTGGTCAAGGTCTGCGAGCCACTGATATCGCTCACCGAGCGACTGCGCCCGGTGAGTAGATCGCGCACCTCGACCCGGGCGTCCGGCACCACATCGGTCACTTCCAAGATGGACAGCCACGCGCGCTGCTGGGCTTGCAACCAGCCGCGCTCGTCGGGCGCAAGATGCCGTCCGCGATCTTCGAGGTACCAGTCGACCACCGGCCGTCCCTCGAATTTGTGCTCGTAGTGCATCCAGGCGAAGAGCAGCGGTCCGTGCAGAGATGGATCGTCGTCCATGTCGAACTCGGTGGGGTACTCGTTATTCCCTCGTGCGCCCCGGATTACCTCATGCGGCCGGTCCGCGCGTCGCAAGTCAGCGAAATATTTGAGCGGGAGAAGGGACTTGCACCCTCGACGTCCACCTTGGCAAGGTGGCACTCTACCACTGAGTTACTCCCGCAAATGAGCCCACAAACCTACTGATTCTCACCCGTTCGTCAAGGGCTCTTGCGAACTTCGT
>CAYSKR010000097.1:0-13367 GCA_964431675.1 uncultured Myxococcales bacterium | reverse complement strand
CGTGGGAACGAAGGTAGTGTTCAAGCCAGGCCTGGGCTGCCGACGCGGCGGTGTCGCTGTTCATGAGGGCAGACGATAATCGAATTCGGGACCGAATGTTGTGGCGGCATTTGGCAGATCGGCGGCGATGTCGTCTCTGACTGGAACCCCGTCGCGGAAGGTGACGGTCGTGGCGGCGCTGGCCGGAACCCGGCTGCCTGGCGTGATGATGCCGACCAGATTCAGCGGATCGCACGCCGACACGCGTATGAGCTCGCCCTTTGGCACCTGTTTTCGCGCCGCGCGCAGTCCCTCGACCGCTTCGGGCAAGGCGAATTGCTCGCCCACGAATCCGGCGACCAGGCGCCCGCCGCGAAGCTCGCCCCGCATCTCCAGGCGACGGTAGATGCGCAACAGATCCCGCCACGGCGGGGCGTGGGTCTCGCGGGCCAGCAAATCGCGAAAGACCACGCCGTAGCGGCGCAGGAACTGGCGCGCGAGCTGTTCCTGGCGATCTTCTTCCGCGACTGGAGTCGGCGGCGCAAGCAGCGCCCAGCGCCCGGCACCGATGCGGGGTGGGTTGCGCCGGGCGAAGCGCGAGTAGAAACGGTGGCGCGCGCCGCCGCCGCCTTGGCCGGGCAGCGCGGGCAAGAGGGCGCGCAGGCCCGAGAATCCGTCGCAGGTGATGCGTCCGGCGGCGACCAGCTCCCACAGTCCTTCCTCGATCTCGAGGCGCATGCGCTTGACCCCACCAAGGATGTCTTCGGTGAAACTCGCGCCGACGCGCAGGACAAAGGCGAGGATCTCCTGCGCTTTGGCGGACAAGTCCGTGTCACCCACGTTCGTGCGATCGCACAGCAACCATGGGAGATCGCGGCGAAGGACAAGGCCAATCGCGGTGGCGCGCGACGGCGTGCTGGTGCCATCGTCGCGGGCCTGCAAGCGGCCCCAGGACACCTCGCCACCCAGGCACAGCTCGTCGAGCAACCCGGGATCGTATTCCGACAGGCGATCGGGCAAGAGCGAGCGCTCCCAGGAGCCGGCCGCCGTCTCGAATCCTTGCAGTTGCGCAATGATCGCGCGCAGGCCGTCGTTGCCGTGGAGCTGCGATCCGGGGCGCACGTGCTGCCAGGAAAACAAGAAGCGCAGCAGATCGGCCGAAGTGCATGGCTCGATCTCGCGGCGCAGCCGATCGCGGGTGCGGCGGTGAATGCGCGCGAGCAACACCCGGTCACACCACTGCGTCCCATCGTCGGCGGGGCCCCCGAACGTTCCGCGCATCACGATGCCCAACATTTCAAGACGTCCCATGGCGGCCTCGATGTCGATGCGCGGCACGCCCAGCATGGTCGCGAAGGGCGGTTCGGTCGCGGGGCCCGTGATCGCCATGTGGCCGCGCATGAGCTCGGCCAGCGCGGTGTCGCGATTCGTCCATGCTGCCGCCTTGTGCCGCTCGGGCTCGACCACGTCCGGGTCGAAGGTGGCTTCGGGCCAGACCAGCGTGGCCAGCGAACGCCGCTCGGCGGCCATCCAGAAAACGTCGGGTGCTCCGGGCCTGCTCACGCGGGCCGCTCGGCGGGCGGCGACCAGCATCTCGAAGTGGTGCGCCCAGCCGCGCGCCCGTCCGGTCGCTTCGGGCAGCACGGCGAGATCCAGCAGCAGATCGTGCAACTCGTCGGCATCACGTGCCACGGGGGTGACCTCGGCGATGACCTCGGCAATCGCCTCGGGACTGAGGGTGCCGATGCCGTCCTTGATCTCGGCGGGCAGGCCGCGGCGCACCGACACCGCGCGCGAGCGGCGCTCTTCGAGTGGGGCGTCGTCGAGGAAAGCGTACGGGTTGGCGTTGAGAATTTCGTGCGAGAAGGGCGACGGCTCGGGCAGGTCGCGTGTGCTGCGCTGGATAACGCCCGAGTGCAGATCCGTCAGCACGCGCCGCAGGCCAGCCGCGTCCATGGCCTCGGTCAGGCAGTCGCGCACGGTCTCGCGAACCAGTGGGTGGTCGGGCACCTCGATCGGGTCGCCACCGTGGTTGTCTTGACAGCCGACCTGCGCCGGGAACACCGCCGCCAACAGATCCTGCGCGCGCATGCGCTGCAGGGCCGGGGGCACGCGCTTGCCACCCCGATGGCGGAGCAGCGCGAGCGATCGGGTCAGGTTCCAGCGCCAGCGCGTTGCAAACATCGGTGCCTGCAGGGCAGCCTGGGTCAAGGTGTCAAGGACGTCATCCGCTCGAACCAGCTCGAAGATCGTCTCGAGCGGAAAGCTGTGCTGTGGTCCGAGCGACAACAGGATGCCGTCATCGGTGGCGGCGGCCTGCAACTCGAAGTCGAAGGTCTTGCAGAACTTCTTGCGCAGCGCCATGCCCCAGGCGCGGTTGATGCGTCCGCCGAACGGCGCGTGGATCACAAGCTGCGTTCCACCCGCTTCATCGAAAAACCTTTCGGCGATCACGTGCGTCGGGGTCGCGACGCCGCCCAGAGCGGCGCGCCCGGCGGCGATGTAATCGCGCACCAGCATCGCCCCCGCGCGATCAAGGGCGCAGTCCTCGACGAGAAAGCTCAAGATCGACTCGCCGTCGTCGCGGCCGATTTTGTCCGCCACAAGGGCGCGCAAGGCACCCACGTCGGCCGATAGCTCGCGCGTGCGGGCAGGCGCTTCGCCCAACCAGAACGGAATCGTCGGCGCGGCACCGCCTGCGTCCTCCACCCGCACGCGGCCACTCTCGACGCGGCGGACGCGCCAGGACGCATGGCCGAGCAAGAACACGTCGCCCGCCATGCTCTCGATGGCGAAGTCCTCGTCGACGGTGCCGATGAGGGTGCCTTCGGGCTCGACCACCACGTCGTAAAGCGCGTTGTCGGGAATTGCGCCGCCGGAAGTCAGCGCCGCCAGCCGCGCCCCGCGCCGGGCGCGCAGCTTGTGGTTCACGGCGTCGCGGTGCAGATGGGTTCCTGATCGGCCGCGGCTCGTGGCGAAGCCCTCGGACAGCATGTCGACGATCCCATCGAAAGAAGTTCGTTCGAGGTTTGCGTACGGGCCCGCGCGGCGAACCAGGGCAAACAGCGCGTCCTCGTCCCATTCCTCCGCGGCGCACGCAGCGACGAGCTGTTGCGACAAGATGTCCAGTGGCGCGTCCCGGAGTGAGATCGCGTCAAGCTCACCGCGGCGTGCCGCGCGCACCAGGGCCGCGCATTCGACGAGCTGATCGCGGGTCAGCGGGAAGAAGCGTCCCTTGGGCGTGCGGCCCACGGCGTGGCCCGACCGGCCGATGCGTTGCACGCCGGTCGAGATCGAGCGTGGCGAGCCGATGAGGCACACGAGCTCGACCGCGCCCAGGTCGATGCCGAGCTCGAGCGATGCGGTGGCGACCACCAGCTTGAGCTCACCCGCCTTGAGGCGGCGTTCGGCCTCGAAGCGCTTGGCTCGCGACATGCTGCCGTGGTGGGCAGCGACGGCCGCCACGCCGAGGCGCTCGCCGAGGTGCAGCGCCAGCCGTTCGACCAGGCGGCGGGTGTTGACGAACACCAGCGTGGACCGGTGCTCGCGCGCCAGGGTGGCCACGCGATCGTAAATCTCCGCCCACTGTTCGTGCGTGCAGACGGCGCCGAGCTCGTCTTCGAGCACCTCGATCTTGAGGTCGAGATCGCGGCGCGTGGTGCCATCGACCAGCAGCGGCGCGGGCCGATCGCCCACCAGCATGCGGGCGGCGACGTCCAGCGGTTTGACCGTCGCCGACAGGCCGATGCGCTGCAGGGGTGCCCCCGTCAGCTGCGCGAGGCGTTCGAGCGAGAGGGCCAGGTGCGCGCCCCGCTTGTCGGGCGCGACGGCGTGGATTTCGTCGACGATGACCGTGTACACACTGCGCAGGCCGCGTCGGCCCGACTCCGACGTCAGCAAGATGAACAGTGACTCGGGTGTGGTGACCAGGATGTGCGGCGGGTGCTTGACCATCTCCCGGCGCTCGGCGGCGGTCGTGTCGCCGGTGCGCACGGCGGCGCGCAGGGGCAGGGCGTCGTGTCCCAACTCGCGCGCCAGATCAATGATCTGCGCCAGGGGATCTTCCAGGTTGCGCTTGATGTCGTTGGACAGCGCCTTGAGCGGCGACACGTAGACGATCTGGGTTTCGTCCCGAAGCGTTCCTTCGATGGCCTGCCGGGCGATGCGATCAAGACACGACAGGAACGCCGCGAGCGTCTTGCCCGACCCGGTCGGCGCAGTGATCAGCACGTCCTTGCCGCAGGCGATGACCGGCCAGGCACGCTCCTGCACGAGGGTCGGCGCGGTGAAGCTGCGCCGGAACCAGGTGTCGACAACCGGATGGAACATCTGTTCAGGCAAGACTATAAACTGGAACCGGCGCGACGCGGTTCGGGGCTTTTGCGAATGGTCACGGACAGCGAGGGGCACCGTTGCCACAACGACCGTCGACGGTGTTGGGAACGCCGCGCTCCATCCAGCTCAAGATCAGCCGCCGATCGGCGTCCGAAGGTTGCGCCGACGCCTCGGGCGGGGGCATGATCTTGCCGTCGAGATGCCAGCGGTCAAGCACACCGACGATGACCGAACGGTTGTTTTTCCAGGTGCCGAACGAGTCGACGTTGAACGCCTGATACGCGCGTTTTTTTAGCGCATGCGCGCCGACGGAGGCGTGGCAGGGCATGCAATACCGCTGCGCGAATTTACGGCCCTGAGGGTAGTGGGTTCCGGCCATCGGGCTTTTGTCGCGGCAGGCGAAGGCAAGCGTGGCGGTCAGGGCCAACAACGGAATTGCGATGCCCGCGGGCTTACCCGGGCGGTTCATCGCCGGATGGCAAGCTGATCCAGTACCTTGCCGTCAATGTCGCGAGTCACCAGTTTCAGGCTCGCATCGTCCATGTCGACCACCTGGAAACCGTGGGTGGAAATCGAAAAGCGCGACGAGGGCAAGGGTGCATCAACGGGGTAAAGCGGTGCCCCGCCACCGCCTTCGATGACGTACACCGTACCCAATCCCGCCTGCAAAGCGGCGTCGCGATCAACGATCTGGCCACCCTTCATCTGATACGACAGCTCGTGCAGGTGCGCGTGTCCAGAATAGAAGATGTCGACGCCGTAGGCATCGCACACGTCTTCGATGGCCTTGAGCCCGGTGGCCCGATGCACCCTGCCGCTGTTGTAGATCGGCACATGGCTGACCACGAAGCGCCACGTGGCGTTGCGCGCCTCGGGCTTTTTCAACTCGGCGGTCAGGTAGGCCGCGTCGCCTGGATACAGGCCCATCACGACGATAAACGCGCGATCGACGACAAACGAGTAGCGCTCACTGGTGCCGACGTTCCCAGGCTGGCGCGACAACGTCGGCCACCGGCTGTCACTCTCGACCCCGAGGTCGTGGTTGCCCCGCGCCACCAGGAACATGTGTTTCGCAATCAGATCCGAGAGCCGTGGTTGCTGCTTTATCAGGTTCAACCAGGTGGTCAGATCGGCGTCGCTGTAGCTGTCTTCCAGATCGCCGACGTGAAGCACCAGTTGCGGCGCGTAACCGGCCATGCTGGCCAGCACGAGCTTGTGCTTGTCATGCTGTGTCCGCGTGTCGCCGTAAACAATGAACCGGAATGGCGTGCCTGGCGTTTGCGCGACGTCGACCGCCGCGTCACCAGCCACGTCAGCCACGTCAGCCATATCAAGAGGGCCCGCGTCAACGGGCACCGAAGCCACGTCAGCCACGTCAGCCATATCAAGAGGGCCCGCGTCAACGGGCACCGATTTCTTGGTGCAGGCCAGCACCGCGATGCCCAGCACCGCAACCGTCACGCAGTCACGCCACTGGAAAATCCTGAACTGCATGCTGCTTGCCCTAGTTTACCTCAACCAGGTCTTCAAGGCGACCCCCTTAAAGACCTGGTCGCAGGGTGAGATCGAGACGCGAGCCAAGGGTTCTGGCTGACCTCGCGACCAAGGTTTGGCCAGCACCGCCAATCGCGTAACCGCGGGCACCCGCGCCCGATCAAGCTCCGCGCACTCGCCGACGGGAACTTCAGCCAGCTTGTCAAAAATGTACCTTGGGAATGACGTCCAGTATCCTGCTGCGCACGGGTACCGTCGTCGTGTCGGTCGCAGGGCCCGGTGGAAACGCCGAATGCCAAAGACCGCCGAAGAACTCGCCTGTATACCGGAAGCACTCGACGCTGCAGGCTTCAACCCGCGCGCCAAGCTTCCTCACGGGCTGACGGTGGGTCACGTGAGAAGCGCGATGCAGGAGTTCATCGATTTTCTCGGCTTCGTGAACGGCCAGCTCCTGACCAAGAACATCCAGCGGTTCGAGTCCATGCTGATGGCCGCCAACTTCTCCAGCATGGTCGGCGAGTTCATGACGGCCAACATGCCGAAGTACTGCATGAGCATCACGAAGAACCGGTACCACAACGGTCACCCGGACATCATCCCGCCAGGCAAGTTCCCCCGCGACGCGGTTCAATACGCGCATGAGGGCATTGAAGTGAAGGCGTCGCGCTACGAGAAAAGCTGGCAGAGCCACAATCCAGAGGAGGTATTCCTCATGGTATTTGTTTTCGACGCGTCGAATCCTCGAGATGATTTCATGGAGATCGCTCCAAAGCCGTTCCGGTTCAAGATGGTGGTAGCAGCCGATCTCAAGAAGACGGACTGGAAGTTTGCTGGGCGCAACAGCGAAAGCCGACGAACGATCACCGCCAGTGTCATGCAGTCAGGTTACGACAAGATGGTTGCGAACTGGGTTTACACGGCCCCGGATGTTCGAGAGCAGATCCAGAACGGCGGCGGGCGCAGCAGAAGACGTCCTGTCGACCCTGCGTTGCCTCCTCAGTCGAAGAGACGCCGCTGAGCCGTGGGCCTGGTAGCCTCGGTGTCCTCGACTTCATTCTCTGCGGCGACCCCGCGTCCGGGCCTGTACTTCGCGAGACGGGGCACGGCGTTCGCCGCCAGGTCGAAGTAGGCGGGATCGAGCTCGAGTCCGATGCTCTCGTAGCCGTTGAACTCCGCAGCGGCGATCGTCGAGCCGCCTCCCATGAACGGATCCAAGACAATGCCCTCGCTCAGAGGTAACGCGGCTCGCACGACCTGGCGCATGTAGCTCTGCGGCTTGAGCGAGGGATGGTTGGCGATCGCTCGTTCTGCTGAGCGTGTTGGCGCGCACTGGATCACATCGGTGAACGGGCGATCCTTCGACTCCCGGCGAAGGCCGCCCGTTTTCCACTTGCGTAGGTTCTCCTGAACGAGCCCCTCGCAGGGCTTTCGAAAGAGTCCCCATGGCTCCCATGCCGAGCGCGGCATGACGGTAACGTCTGGGAACTCTTCATGGGCGTTCTTCGGTCGATCGCCGCCGCGGAGGGTCTGGACGAGACGAATGACCTCTCCACGTTTCTCGAAACCGGCCTCCATCAGCGGCAAGTAGACGAGGTGCGATACGAGGGGATTGCCGGCCACGAGAACGTGTCCACCGGGTACCAGGATCCGCAGGACGAGCCGAGCCCACTCCGCGAAGAACTCGCGCATCGCCAGCTGCTCTTTCGCGGTGAGCGTTGTAAACCTCGGCAACGGCATCCTCTTGCAGCCATCGAACTCGGGCGGGATTCTCCACACGCCGCCACGGCCCGCGCGAAGCTTGGCCTTCTCAACCTCATTGAATTCGCGTAGGCCGTAGGGCGGATCCGTGACGACCGCATGGATCGAGTTTGGCGACCGTTCGCGCAGCCACTCAAGGCAGTCGCTGTTGACCAGTGTCGCCCGCCCAATCGCGATTGTTGGCGGCGCGGTCGTTTTGCAGGCGACCGCATCTGTCTTGCCCATGATGATCGCCTCTCTGGACACGGTCGTCATCGTTCCCCTTTCGGACGTTCGCTGGTCGCGATTGCCTTCTGTTTCTCGATCCACGCATCAAGATCTGCGCTCAGCATGCGCCAGGTTCCTGCGACCTTGAAGGCCGGGATCTCGCCGGCCTGGGCCATCCGATAGACTGTCCGATCGTTGACGTTGAGCCGTTCTGCCACTCGCCGAACCGTGAGCGCGCCGGAAGGAACAACCCGTGTGCCCTCGCTGAGGTTGACAAACATGTCGAATAAATACAATAGGGTACATCCCAGGTCAAGATAAACCTGAACGGGTGAGCAGGGTTGCCATGAGCCTGCGACGCTCATCTCTGGCGCTCGGACGTTGAAGGTTACTCGGATTGTAGTCTTCGCCGGGGTGCGGACGGATGCGTCGGAAAGGTTCCAGCGCACGGCGCAAAGCATCGCCAGCGACGCGGCGGTCGCCATGATCGTCGTTACCGCCGTCACCGCAGTCAACCGGAAGGATGACCTGACCTGGAAAAGCGACTGGCCGCTGCTCGCCACCGGCATCGGCGGGTTCATCGTGCTCAACGTGGACTACACGACGGCGTATCAAGACGCCATCCGCGCCGTCGTGCTCTGGAACGAACGGTAAGAAGCGTTGTTCGAGCGTCGCCACCCGGCAGCGCCGTAGGATTCTGGGGTAGAGTGCCGCGATGAACGTGATGCGCGCGATCAAATCGTGACCCGGTATTTCAAGCCGTCGGCGCTGCTCACCGTGCTGGTGCTGGCGATCGCGGGCAGCATCCTGGCGCGGCTGCCCCTCGGCCGTCAGCTGGGCCATGGGTTGTCCTACGTCGCGCTCATCACGGTGTCGCTGGCCATCTCGTGGTCTTTCTGGCTCGGGGTGGTCAACTTCGCCGCCGCCGCCGCGTGGCTGTTCCCTTACCACCCAAGGTGGGAGCGCGCGTACCACGTGGTGGTGTGGATCAACCGGCAGATTGGCCACGTCGAGTTGTGGTTCGTCTGGGGCGTGCTGGCGCTGACCTACACCAGCAGCCTCGCCTGGCAGCTACCGCTGGTGGCGGCGGTGGTGCTGCTCGGCGAGCCGTTGTGTGGGCTCATCGCCAGCCTGCTGTGGAAGGACGCCGCGCCCGTCGGTTCGGGCAAGTTTTACTACCGGCGCCGTCCGGTGATCTACGCCGCGACCATCATCGGATGCATGTTGGTGCTGGCTTTGACGCCCGGCCAGATCCAGGCTGCGGCACCCCTGTTCGTGGCGATCGCACTCGGGCTGGTTCTGCGAACCATCAAGCTCGCCACCCGCGTGGCCGAGAAGCGCATCCAGCATTTCGGCCACCACGCCAGGCGCGACAGCTTCCGTGACCGGCAAGCTCAGGCCGCTCGCCGCGCGGACTGGTTGTTCCGCACCGGCGTCGTGCTGGTTTTCATCGCGGTGGGCACAACCAGCATGGTCATGCGCCGGGCCCACGCCCGCGACGAGAGCGCCGCCAGCTCCGATCTAACCGGCTGCCAGGACGAGCCGGGCGGACCGGCCGGCCAAGGCGACGTCGCGCTGTGGATCCTGGCGGACACGCAGCTACACGAGTTGCGCGGCCCGCGCTTCTACGGACAGCTCGATCTGATGGACGCGTTCGTGCCGGTGGCCATTCGCCCGGTCGAGCTCGATCTATTGTCGGAGGCGAGCTTCCTGCACTTCGCCAGCATGTTCGCGACCCTGTCCGCGCGGCATCCGGGCCTGCGCTGGGCGCACCTGGGCGATCTCGCGGATCTGGGCTGCCGCGGCGAGCTCGAGCGCTTCACGGGTCTGTTTTCGCGGGTCGGCCCGGCGGGCTTCCGCGCGCTCGCTGGGCTCGCGCCGGGCAACCACGATTCGACTTTCACCGGCAACTTCGCCTGGCACCCGGACTGGGACCGGGTGTGCGTTTCCGGCCGCGCCGACAAGGTGGCGTCGGATGAAATACTCGCCGGGCTGCTGTCCACCGGGCTCGATCCCGCGCGTGGTGGCCACCGCCTGGTCAAAAAGCCGCCCAGCTTTCTGGCCCTGGGTTTCTCCCGCCGCAGCGCACTCGTCAGCGCCAGCGTGCTCGGCCGCACCCGCGACGGTGCCCGCCCGCGCGACGTGATCGGCGTGTTCCTGGACAGCTCGGATCAGAATAACTTCGACATCGGCATCGCCGGTCTGCAAGGGGCGATCTCGCGACCGCAGATCGACGCCGTGGAGGAGTTGGTGGGCAAGCTGCGCGCCACCGCCAGCGATCCAGCCTACGTCATCTTCTTCCACCATCCATGGCAGGAGCTCAACAGCGTCGGCCGCCAGCAGATCGGCCGCCTGGTGCAATTTCTCGACGGTGGCCAGCCGCGCGTGCTGGCCTTGCTGTCGGCGCACACCCACCTGTCGCAGCGGCGCTCGGCCTGCGTGGGCGGCAGGCAGCTCGACGAGATCGTGGTCGGCTCGACCATTGATCCACCACAGGAAGCGGCCCTCTTGCTGGTGGGGCCTGACGCTGCGGGCAGCCTGTCGTTGAGCGTACGGACGGTTCCCGCGGTGGCGCGCGCGGGGGCCACCTGCGCTGCCGACGAGGGCGTCGGGGCCGCGGCGTGCAGCGACGTGCTGGCCCGCCTGCACGCCGCGCCCGCCTGCGCGCCGCTGCTGCGCGTCGCGATGGGAGCGGCGACCTGCGAAGCGCTCCAGGCCGACACGTCGTTCGGCGAGCGCTTTGGCAGTCTGGACGACGGCACCCACGCGAGCTCTCTCGCCATCATCCGGCAACACCAGGCCTTGCGCGCCGGTCGTCTGCTCGCCTGCCTGTGCCGCGACAGCGCGTGTGCGGTGACCGATCCGCTGGACGAGCAGGCGGTGGCCCGTGAGCTGCGGCGACTGGTGGACACCCGCCTTGCCGATGACACCGGCGGGGCTCGCGTGGCCCATCGCCGCACCGAGCTGGCTTGCATGGCGTGGGCGGCGTCGCTGGTGCAAAGCCACAAAGCGCGCGGCATGACCATGGCCGATGCCCTGCGCTGCGGAGCGGACGATGCCACCCTGGCACCCGCCAAGCGCTTCGTGATCACGCCGCGGAGTGAACCATGCGAGTGACCAAGCGGGCGGCCGTTCTGGCACTGGGCGTGGTACTTCTGTTCGCCGCTGGTACACCGGCCGCGTGGGCGTGGAATCCCTTCGAGGCGGCCGGTCGACAAACCGGCAAGTTCGTCGATCGCGCGACCGCGCCCACCATCGCCAACGTGGAAACTTCGGCGCACCGCCTGGTCGCCGACGTCGACGCGCGCCTGTCGGCCCAGCTCGATCGCGCGGGATCGATCACCACCAAGGTGGTGGCCGACGTCGACACCAAGCTGGCCGCGCGGCTGGCACAGGTCGATGGCAGCTTGGAAGCGCGCATCTTGCAGGTGTCGACCAGCGCCGATGCCCTGGTGCAAGGCGCGCTCGGCCGCCTGGATCAGTCGGCGCGCGTGGCGCTGGCGTCGGCCGAAAAGACCGGGCTGCATCTGATCAAGAGCCTGGGCAAGGAAGCCCGGCAGACGCTGGCCGACGCCGACGCGATTCTCGAACGACGCGAGAAACAGCTCGGTGCCTTGCTCACGTCGGCGGTGGACCAGGCCGACCTTGCGCTCGGGCGGCGCATCGAGCAGCTTGACCAGGCGGTCGAGCTGCGGCTTGGCAACGTCGACGTGATCATCAGCAAGCAGGGGCTCAGGCTGGAAGAGACGTTGCTGCGCGTGGCCGCCCTGGTGGGAGGACTGGCGTTCCTGCTGTTCGTCGCGTACCGGCTGTGGAAGGAGATCGGAGCTCTGCTGCCGACGCTGACCACGATGGGCGGGCAGTCGGCGCTGCAGATCTGGACGGTGATCAAGCGGCTGGGTGGGCCCCTGCTGTTTCGCTTCGGCGTCGCCGCCTTGGCGGTGTCGATCATCTACGCGACCTCGGACTGGCTCGGCACCGGCGCGCGGCAGCGCATGGCGGATCTCGTCACCACCCATCGGACCGCGCTCGACCAAAGCTGGCGGCGCTTCGATTTTGCTCACGTGCGCTACCACGCATCCCAGCTCGAACTGTTGCAGCCCGCCCGGGCGTCACGCTTTCGCGGGCAGGCCGCGAAGGCCGAACTGATGCGCGACGTGCTGGCTCGGCCGACATCACTACAGACGCCCGGCGGGATCGCGCGACTGATGGAAAGCATCCGCACCACGCAGACGCAGCTCGGCGGCACCGATCCAGACATCCTGGTGCTCAAGGCGTTCCTGCTATGGCAGGTGACCCACAGCCGCCGCGACCAGCGCGAGGCCGCGCAGCTTTGTGGTCAGGCCCTGCGCATGGAGCCGGGCGGCTTTCTGCTGGCGCCGCTGGCGCGGCACTACGTGCGGCTGTTTCTGTTTGCGCCGGTGGAAGATCCTTCCGGTCGCGACACCGCCGGGATCGCAGCCGAGTTGCGCGCCCTGGCGGCGTTGGTGCCTCCCGGGCGCGAGGAGCCCGGTTGGTCGGCGCTGGCACCGGCGATGGCCTACGACCGCCTCGCGATGGCGCTCGATCGCGCGTCCGGTTCTGCTTACCTGGACATGCTGCGCGCCCAGGCCGAATTGGCCGTGACGAAGCAGGCTGCGGCCAGGAACCGCCGCAACGCTGCCGCCGCGCGCGTGATCGAAGCCTGGCGCGCCTTCGACGAAGCGCTCGGCCGTGACGCCGAGCTGGCGGCCGAACGATCAGTGCTGGCGGTGTTCACGCTGAACGACGCCATCTGGACCCGCGCCCAGTGGTTCATCGAGCACCCCGACGCGCTGACCCCGGCACCGGCCCTCGCGCTACCGGGGACGCCAACGCCCGGAAAACCCGGCGCAATCGAGACCCTGGGGGCACGGCTGCGGCGTGCGCCACCGCGCCTGGGGTGGGCGCGGCGCTACATGGCGCTGCTGGGCGACCAGACGCGGGATCTGGTCAACGCCCAGGAAGCGCAGCGCTTCACCGACGACGAGGCCCGGGTGCTGGCGTTCGAGGCGGCGGTGCTGCCGCTTTGGCAAGCACTCGGCGCGGGCAAGCAAGCCCGCGCTGCCGAGATGGTGCCGGCTGTGGCCCGGGCCGCGCTGGCGGCGGCGCGCCTGGGATTGTTCATCGACGATGGTGCGGAGACGCGCCGCTCGGTGGCGAGCGATCTGACCAAGCTGCTGCCCGAAACCGCTGCCCTACCGCGCGCCGACATCGCGACCGAGCTGGATGCCAGCCGCCTGCGGCTCTTGTAGGCTCCACGTTCGCGACGGAGGCACGCGCCCCCCCGGACCGCAGTTCAGCGCTTCTTAAAGATTACAACGATGCCTTCCACGAACATGGTGAACTCGTTCGAGCTGGCGGTGTACCCAGCGGGATCCCCTGACGAAGTCGTCCTTGGACAGGTTCTAGTCATGGTCACGGTCGTGCCGGTCGTGGCAACCGTGTTGTTCCCTTGACGCGTCTCGCCCGCCTTATTGTTTTCCTCGAAGCGTACAACGGACTCCATGAATCGCCCACCTTGCGAAAAGCGTATGACTATGTGGAACTTGTAACCTTTCGCCATTTCGCTTGCG
>CAYSKR010000096.1:0-6811 GCA_964431675.1 uncultured Myxococcales bacterium | reverse complement strand
AGTTCCTGGTGCAGGCAGTCGAGGTTCCGTTGCTGGGCCTCGACGTCACCCCGCAATCGTTCGGTTTCCGCGGTCGCGGTGGAAACTTGTTCGGACGCCTGCAGCAACTGCGCGCGCGATTCAAGGAGATCGGTTTCCGCTTGCGCGAGCGATGCCTCAAGCTCGCGACGGGTGCTGGCGCTGTGTTCCCGCCTGTCGTCCAGGCTCTGCCGCTCACGTTGGATGCGCTCCAGATCCTTGTTGGACGCCACCTCGGACAGTTCTTCGGCGCGCGCGGTGTCGAGCAGCGCGTCGCGCGAAGCCGTCAACTCCGCCAGGGACTGCTTGTTCGCGACATGCCTATCCATCGCTGCTTGGGTGTCGCGAAGAAGCTGACCCATGATGTCCTCGAGTTCGCGGATCTCGCGTTTCTGACTCAGGATCCCGGCCAGCGCCGACTCGCGCGAGCCACCGGTCACGACGCCCTGCGAATCGATCACTTCGCCGTCGAGCGTGACCAACGTTTTGTCGGTTGGCGTCCGCTGCCACAGTTCGAGCGCCCGGCGCAAGTTCTCGACCACGACCACGTCGCCCAGCAAGTAGTTTGCGACTCCGTCGTACTTCCGATCATAACCGATGAGTTCAAGCATCGGACCGCGAACACCTTCGTCAGCCGTCGAGTAAACCGCCGTCGTGGTTTCGGTTCCGGCCGCCGTCTGCAATCCGGATCCGCCTGCAGGGCCGGTGCTCCTCTGACGAAGCGAAAGCGGAATGAAACTCGATCGGCCCTCGCTTTTGGTTTTGAGGAACTCGATGGCGTCGACGCCGACCTCGTGAGACTCGACGATGATGTTGCCCAGTCGATCACCCAGGACGGCCTCGACGGCGGTCTCGAGTTCCGGCGGTGGCGTGACGATGTCCGCCACCAGGCCACGAATGGCGGCCGGCGCGGACCATTTGCGAACCTCGCCAACCGTGTCCTCGCCCCCGCCGCGCGCCTGCTTCATGATTGCGCCAACGCCGCGTTGAAAACTCTCGTACCGCGCCTGAATCTCGGTCAAGGACTGATGGCGGGATCGGCGGCGGTGAGATTCCTCACGCAGCGTCTCAAGTTCGAGTTCACCGCGGGTGACCTGCACCTTGCACTCGGCGACTCGCGCCTCGATATTCGCGCGGCACCTGTCAGCATCCTCCCGGCGCGCCAGCAGCCCATCCACTTGCCGCCGCAACGTCTCGGCCTCTGCCTGGAGCGCAAGTCCGGCGCTCGCGAGCGAGGCCACCTCGGCGGTGGCAAGGTCATGGCGCCCCACAAAATCTTTTTGGCGCACGGTTCCCGACGCGATGGCCGATTCAAGGCGAGCGATGTTTGCACCGCCCGTGGACGCTGCCGCAACGGCCGCGTCGAGTACACGCCGGGTGTCGATCAGGAGAGCCCGAGAGGTCTCGACGACCGCATCCTTCTGCTGATAAGCACTCTGAAATTCGCCCGCCTCGTCCTGCGACCTGGCAAGCTCCGCTTCGAGCAGAGCGAGCGCCTCATCGTGCTGCGCGATGCGCGCCGCCAGTTCCGTGATTTCTCTCCGGCCGACCTCGACCCGTCCGGTCAGGTCAACCGCCTCCGTTTCGTGGTGCTGTGCCCGCTGCGCCGTGAGCTGTGCCTTGCCAGAAAGCGCGTAAAGCTCGTCCTTCGCCGTGGCCAGATCTGCTTGATCCTCGGCCAGGGCGAGGCGCAGCGCACTGGCCACCGCTTCGTCGGCCACGAGGCCAGTGCTTGCCACCTGGTTGCGAAAAGACAGATCGAGCGCGGCGACCGCCAGATTCTTTTCTTCGGCCAGCATGCCAAGAAACCGCTGTGAAGCGGACCACAGTTCGATGTCCTTGATCTCTGCCTTGTAACGTTTGTAGCGCTCTGCCTTTTGCGCTTGCAGGCGCAACGAACGCAGGCGCGTCTCGATCTCGCCGATGATGTCCGAAACTCGGAGCAGGTGCTGGCGGGTCGCCTCCATCTTGCGTTCCGCGAGCTTCTTCTTGGCCTTGTACTTGGTGATGCCGGCCGCTTCGTCGATGAGGTTGCGGCGGTCCTCCGCTTTCGATGAAACGATGAAACCGATGCGACCCTGCTCGATGATCGAATAGGCCTTGGTGCCAACACCGGTGCCCAGAAAGAAGTCCACGACGTCGCGCAGTCGGCACGGCACGCCACCGAGCAAGTATTCGCTCTCGCCGCCCCGGGTCAGGCGGCGGGTAACCACCACTTCAGCCGGTCCCGCCGCACCCCACGGCACCCCTCCGGGAGCCGCCGTGCCAGGCATCGAGGCGGTGTCAAACGTCAGCGAGACCTCGGCAAACCCGGCGGGCCCGCGCGAATCGGAGCCGGTGAAGATGACGTCGTCCATCGCGCGACCGCGCAGGTGCTTGGCCGATTGTTCGCCCATGACCCAGCGAATCGCATCGACAATATTGGATTTTCCGCAGCCGTTGGGTCCGACCACCGAGGTGATGGGATCGGGAAACGAAAGCGTTGTCCGATCGACAAACGACTTGAAACCACAGACGTCCAGGCGCTTTATCTTCATGAACCCCTGTCTTTACAGTGCTGACTTTTCTTGCGGAGTGAGATGACAATACATCGCATCAAGGGTACCCCACCAGTTTTCGTATCATCCCTGGGCACTCGCCGTAAAGCTCGAAATTTTTGCGATGCGCCCTGCCGCTCCCCTCGCTCCTCTCGCCGCTCCCCTCCGGAGTTCGGTCGCGAGCCTCCTGCCTTCCCATGCTAACGTGTCCGGCCTCGACTCTCGCCACCGCCGATTTTAGCCCCAGAAACCTTCATGGACACCGGATCCAGTTCAGACCTGATCGCAGCACTTGTCACCTTTTTGGGCCTTGGTAGCACCGGTCTGATCGGTTTTTGGCTGGTTCGACGCGCCAGGGCATCGCGTCGGCGTTTGATTGACGCAAGCGCCGAGCGCCTGTCGGTCGAGAAACGCCGCCATGCGCCGAAACTCGCCGACCTCGACGATGACGCGCCTGACGACGCGCCCGCCGTAAAGGAGGATTCGGCACCCGCGTTGGCCGAGTCCAGCCCACCCGAGCCGAAGCCCGCGGAACCACCGTCAGCCGTCGCCCTTGTTGCTGCCTCGCCGCAGCTCCGCGACAAGGCGGCGCTCAAGACAGGGTTGTCGCGAACCAGGGGCGGCTTCATCGCCCGTCTCGGGGAAGTGTTTGTCGGCCGCAAGGAGATTGACGCCGCTCTGCTCCTTCAGATCGAAAAGATTCTTCTCACCGCGGACATCGGCGTTCACACCACGGCCCGCATGGTCGAGGAACTGCGCACTTCCCTCGGCCGGCAGTCGCTCGCGGATGCGGATGCCATCTGGGATTTCTTGCGCAAGCGCGCAGTCGAAATTCTGAAAGTGCAAAGCCGCCCGCTCGCCCTGGCCTCGGCGCAACCCTTCGTCCTGCTCGTCATCGGCGTCAACGGCAGCGGAAAAACCACGACCATCGGCAAGCTGGGCCACAAATGGAAGGAGCAAGGCTCGTCGGTGCTGCTGGCCGCAGGCGATACGTTTCGGGCAGCGGCGACCGAACAACTCGAGGTCTGGGCCGACCGGATGGGAGCGCCCGTGGTGCGCGGCAAGGAAGGTGCAGATCCCTCGTCGGTGCTTTTCGAGGCGGTCAAGCGTGCTCAAGCCGAAAGCATCCAGGTGGTCATTGCCGACACCGCGGGCCGACTGCACACCAAGCAAGCCCTCATGGATGAGCTGGAGAAGGTGCGCCGCGTGCTGGCGAAAGCAATGCCTGGTGCGCCGCACGAAACCTGGCTGGTCATCGATGCGGGCACCGGCCAAAACGCGATCGCTCAGGCCAAGGTTTTCACCCAGGCGATGGCGGTGACCGGAATCGTTCTGACGAAACTCGATGGCACGGCAAAAGGCGGCGTCATCCTGGGCATCGCCGACGAGTTGAAATTGCCGGTGCGTTACATCGGCGTGGGCGAGCGAATCGAGGATCTGCGTGAGTTCGATGCGGATGAATTCGTCGATGCTCTTTTCGAACGTTGAGCCTCGACCGGCAGCGATCAGGTTTTTATGTTGATCGCCGTAAAAGCACTGTGCTACTGTACGCGCACTTTTACCTTCACGATCTAAGCATATGAAATATCTTAACTTTTTCGTCGCTCGGCCAAGTCAGCCCCAGCAAGGAATCCCAAATGTCGCGACTTGCCATCGGCCTGTGCCTACTTTTTGGAGTCTGTGGAACCTGGGCAACAGCCCAGGCGCAGACGCCCGTGCCTGACGATCCGGCCCCCGCTCCCTCAGCCGAGGCTCCCTCAGACGGGCCCACCAGCAAGGGCGACACTGCAAATAAGTCCGACAAGGGTACGGACGAGGCGCTTCCCGATCTGGGCGGCGAAGCCCCGACGTCCACGGTGGCCCACAAGGCCGGGTGGGAGGATGTTGTCGTCTTGCCACGCAAGGCGTTTCTGAAAAATGGGCGGGTCGAGTTCGCGCCCATCTTCGGCGTTTCCGTCAACGATGTGTTGATCCGTCACTACGCCATCGGTGCTTCGGTTAGCTATTTCATCACCGACGTGCTGGGCATCGGCGTCGAGGGACAATGGTTCAATCGGGAACGTTCACAGCGTGAGTCGTTGGTGGGCTTGCAGTACAACCGCATCGGCTCCATCAACCAGTACCTTTGGGGCGCGGCGCTGAACTTCAGCTACGTGCCCGGGTACGGAAAGTTTAGCTTGTTCAACCGGCACATCTTTCACTGGGAGGTGCTGACGAACCTGGGCGTGGGTGCCATCAAATCGGAGATCCTCGCGCGGAACCCGAGCGACGCGACGTTTACCAGCACCAACATCGCGCCCAATTTTGGCCTCGGTGGACGCTTGTTTGTCAACCGTTGGCTGACCGTGAATCTCGCGCTTCGCGACTACGTGTTCAACGACAAGTTCGAGCCGACGGACCGCAAGGCCGGGGATACCATCGATGTAGTCAAGCAGCGCGCGGCGACTCAATTCGTACACAACGTGATGATTTATGCGGGCGTCGGCTTTTACCTGCCGTCGGCCTTTCAGTACAAAACGGGACGCTAAGGAAGGATGACAACCATGTCGATCACGTCATCTGCCGCGAAGCACTCGGTGCGCGCATCAGCACTTGCGGCCAGCTTGTGGCTGCTGGGAATCGCCCAGCCATCGGCCGCGCTGGCCCAGGAGCGCGCCGTCCGTTCCAGCCCGCTGGCCGACGCTCCATCGATAAGGCACCGCCTGGAGTATCGCAAAAGCCGCTTTGAGCTTGGCCTGGGCCTGGGCGCAACCCTGGGCCAGGATTTCTACCACGCGGTCCTCATCGGACCCCGAATTGGCTATCACATCAACGACTGGTTTGCCGTGTCGGGCAGCGCGGCGTTCAACATGACCCCCAACTACAAGACCTCGCTGCATAATCTCCTGGAGGGCGTGCTGCCGAAGATGACCAGCATGAAACCGGTGGGCGACCGGACGCCGTACTACGAGGAGGCCGCCGGTGCGATGAACAAGATCGGGCAGGTCTTTGGAATTCAGGGAGAACTGATTCCCTTCACCGGAAAGTACGCCTTGTTCGGAAAGTTTTTCGCAAGCTACGACTTCTACGCGCTCGGTGGGGTCGGTTTTATCAACTTCTCCGCCAGCGGGAAGGAGTGCGTCGACAAAACGCCGAGCCCCAACTGTCCATTCACCGGCATGAAAGCCGGTCCCAATTTTGGTCTCGGGATGCACACGTACTTCAACGACTTGGTGGCCCTCAACATTGAGTTGCGCGACGTACTGGTAAAACACAATCCCGCGGGGCGGGACGAGAACGGCGACATGGTCACCAATAGCGACGACAACCGCCTGAACTCGAACTACATTTTGACGTTCAATGTTGCGTTTTTCTTGCCCAGCAAGGCCAAGACTACCGACTAAGTCTTGGAGAGAAAAATGGCTTCACAAAAGAGAAAAGTAACATTGTACTTCAACGCATCGATGCTCGCGGAGACGCAGCGCGAGGGCGTGCGCCAGGATCGATCAATTTCCTGGATCATCCAGGCAGCGTGGCGAACGGCACGCGACCAGATGCGCAAGATTCCCAGCGCGGTGGTTGCCGGATCCGGCGCGCAGGCTTCATCGGTGCAAAGCGCGGTCGCAGCGGGAGTCCCGGGCCACCTGGGCACGCGCCCGGACGCCTGAAGAATCGCCCGAAGAGTTGTCCATTGACCGGCCCACAGGGCCTGTCGGCCCGCTGCAAGATTTTCGCTGGCGGATAAGACGTCCAAGAAGTAGCCTTGGCCCTTTGGAGGACTACTTCGATGCGCATAGACTTTGTGGCCCCAGGCATATCCTATGGTCGATTTTTCGTGGGCAAAGCAGCGCACTTCGTGGCGCTGGCACCCTCTCTGTTCGTGCTGGTCGCGAGCTGCCAGTTGCGGTCAGGCAACCTGACCAACATAGACATCCCTGATAGCGGGATGGCCGAAACCGACGCGAACGTCGCCAGGGACGGCGCTGGAGACCAGAACCGTGAGGATGCCGTCAGCGGCGTCGATGCCACCGCCGTCGACGCGATGGACGCAGCGACGTGTACCGCCGGTGCGTGCGGGATCGTGTGCAACAGTGGATTTCACGTCTGCGGGTCGGCCTGCGCGGTCAACACGTCGGTCGCAACCTGCGGCGCGTCGTGCTCGCCCTGCCCGAGCCCCCCTCAAGGCGTTGCGACCTGTACCGCCGGTGCGTGTGGGATCGCCTGCAACAGTGGATTTCAGCTCATCGGCGGGGTGTGTACACCGCCATCACCGGCCC
>CAYSKR010000095.1:0-9312 GCA_964431675.1 uncultured Myxococcales bacterium | reverse complement strand
CCTTCCAGCTCCGTCCCGTCGCTGTCTTTTGCCTCTGCGTCCCCCCAAACCCCCGCTCGGTGCCCCGGCAAAGCCGCGCCACCGAGCCACTTTCTCCGACGGGATTAGGTCATGGGCGTGAACGGTTACGCCCTGCACTCGAGCGCGAGGACGGTGATGTTGTCGTTGCCGCCGGCGGCGTTCGCGGCCGCGATCAGACCGACCGCCGCGGCTTCGAGGTCGGCGGCACCCTTGACGGTCTCGCCTATTTTCTTCTCGTCGATCATGCCGGACAGACCATCCGAGCACAGCAAGAAGATGTCGCCGTCCTGGATGTTCTCGCCGGCCACATCGACCTGCACGTGCTCGCGCATGCCGAGCGCGCGCGTGATCACGTTCTTGTGCGGGAATTTTTTCTGTTCCTCGGCGGACATGTCGGGCCGCGCATCCTTGTAGTCTTCCAGCAGCGAATGATCGCGCGTCAGTTGTTGCGCTTCGCCGTTGCGGATGCGGTAGCAGCGCGAGTCGCCCACGTGGCCAACGCAGAACTTCTCGCCCGAGATTTGCCCCATGACCACCGTGGTGCCCATGCCCTTGAGACGAATGTCCCTGGCCGCAGCTTCGAAGATGCGCCGGTTCGCCAGCTTGATGGCCACCACCATGCGGTTCTCAAGGTAGCCGAGCTGCCGGTCCATCTTGAACGGCCAGGTCAAGTCGTCGTCCTTCGAGCGCGTGTAAAAGTCACGCACGGTGTCGGCGGCGAGTTTCGCCGCGACTTCTCCGCAGGCGTGTCCACCCATCCCATCGGCCACGACGAATAGCTGCTCGTCTTCGAGGAGCGAGAAGCAGTCCTCGTTGTGGTTGCGTTTGAGTCCGAGGTCGGTCTTGGCGGCGTAGCGGATACGCATGGCTTCGATATTACATGACGAATGTTGACGGACTGCTGTCGACTGGCCTATGGTACTGAACAGATGTCACGCCCCGCCGCCGCCCGCTTTGCAGTCCTCGCCATCGGCGACGAGGTTCTACGCGGGGAGGTCGTGAACGGCAATGCCGTATTTTTGTCGGAGCGCCTGTTCACCCTCGGCTGCGAGCCGACCGAGCACGCCGTCGTGTCGGACGATCCGGCGGCGATTCGCGCGGCGCTGTCGCGGCTGGGCGCGAGCGTGGACATTCTACTGGTCACGGGCGGGCTTGGACCCACCGACGACGATCGCACCGTGGACGTGGTCACCGGCATGCTTGGGGTCGCCGCGACGTCGCACGAGCCGTCGCTCATCGCGATGCAGCAGCGTTTCGAAAAACTTGGTTTCGAGCTGACGCCCAACAACTTGCGGCAGGTGCGCGTGCCCGAGGGTGCCGTCGCGCTGCAAGGCACGGTGGGGATTGCGCCCGGTTTCTGCGTGCGCATCGGCGGGGCCGACGCCTACTTCTTGCCCGGTGTCCCGCGCGAGGCGGAGCAAATCTTTGCCGACCACGTCTCGCCGCGCATCGCCGCCAAGCTTGCGTCAGTGGGCGTGGACGGTGCCATCGTGCGCACCTGGCATGTCTACGGCATGGGCGAATCGCACATCGACCATCGCTTGGCGGGCCTCATCGATGGTCTTGCCGGTGCGACGTTGCATTTTCGTACCGCCGCGCCGGAGAACCACGTGCGGGTGGTGTTGCGCGGGCTTGGTGCGGCACAGGGGCGCGCGCAACTGGATCGTTTCGACGGCGAGATCCGGCACCGCCTGGGACCGGTCATTTCGGGGGTCGATGACGACACGTTTGTCGGCGTGGTGGGCAAGGCATTGCGCGCTGCGGGGGCGACGCTGGGCCTGGCTGAATCGTGTACTGGCGGCTACGCGGGCCAGTTGCTCACGGCCGAGCCAGGCGCGAGTGACTTTTTTCGCGGCGCGGTGGTAGCCTACAGCAACGACGTGAAGATCAACGTCCTCGGCGTGCCGCGCGAGGTCATCACGGAACACGGTGCCGTCAGCGAGCCGGTGGCTCGCGCCATGGCCGAAGGCGCGCGCAAGGTGCTTGGGGCCAAGGTCGCGGTGTCGATCACCGGCGTGGCGGGCCGCGACGTTCACGCGGGCGGGGCGAAGCTGCCCGAACCACCGTTGGACAAACCGGTCGGCACGGTCTGTTTTGCGGTCGCCGGGGAAAAGTCTACCCGGGCGGTGACCAAGGTTTTTTCGATGGGCCGTGAACGCATCCGCCGCAGCGCCGCCTTCTTCGCGCTCGATCTTGCACGTCACTATGTTTCTTGAAACCGGAGGAGTAGACATGTCCATGGCCAGCGTCGACAAAACATCCGACAAGCACGAACCGAAACACGACCTCAAGACCGACATCAAGGAAGTCGGCAAAATTGTTGTGGCCGCGGTGCCGCGCGACCGCGACCCGGCGCGCGACAAGGCCATCGAACTGGCCGTCATCACCATCGAAAAGCAGTTCGGCAAGGGCAGCATCATGCGGCTTGGCGAAGGCATCGCCCCGCCCGAGGTGCAGGTGGTGCCCACCGGCTCGCTCGGCCTCGACATCGCGCTCGGTGTGGGTGGCTTGCCGCGCGGTCGCATCTGTGAGGTGTACGGTCCGGAGTCCTCGGGCAAGACCACGCTGGCCCTGCACGTCGTGGCACAGGCGCAGCGCACGGGCGGCATCTGCGCCTTCGTCGACGCCGAGCACGCGCTCGACGTGGGTTACGCGCGCAAGCTTGGTGTCCGCACCGACGACTTACTGGTGTCGCAGCCCGATTGTGGCGAGCAGGCGCTGGAGATCACGGAGATGCTGGTGCGCTCGGGCGCGGTGGACGTCATCGTCATCGATTCGGTGGCGGCGTTGACGCCACGGGCAGAGCTCGAAGGCGACATGGGCGATTCGCACGTGGGTTTGCACGCGCGCCTGATGAGCCAGGCGTTGCGCAAGTTGACCGGCACCATCGCGAAGTCGAACACGTTGCTCATTTTCATCAACCAGATCCGCATGAAGATCGGCGTCATGTTCGGCAGCCCCGAGACCACCACCGGCGGCAACGCGCTCAAGTTTTACGCCAGCGTGCGGATCGACATCCGCCGCATCGCGGCGCTCAAGGACGGCGAGAAGGTCGTCGGCAATCGGACACGCGTGAAGGTCGTCAAGAACAAGATGGCACCGCCGTTCCGCGAGGTCGAGTTCGACATCCTGTACGGCGAGGGCATCAGCCGCGAGGGTGACCTCGTCGACCTCGGTGCCGAGTGCAACGTCGTCGACAAGTCGGGCGCGTGGTTCGGCTTCGAGGGCGACCGCATCGGCCAGGGCCGCGACAACGCCATCCGCCACCTGCGCGAGCACCCCGAAATCGCGCGCAAGATCCAGGACAAGGTGCTCGTCCACCACGGCATCAAGCGCGACGTGCGCGCCATCGGGTGCAGCGGCCAGCCGGGCGGGTCAAACGGCACGGGAGGCACGGTGCACCACATCCAGGCGCAACCCAAGCCCGTCTCCGAAAAGCGCGAACGCGGGAGGTAGCCGTCGTCAGACCAGCCGGTGTGCGTAACCCATCAAACGTTGAGTAGGCGGGACAGCCTAGTTAATACCGGTAACTTCTCATAAAGTGGCGGCGCGAGTGCCTGATCGACGGGTTCGCCAAAGTGCGCAGCGACGGAGACGCTCTCAAGAGAGGTGCCATTTTGCCAGGTCTGCTGCCACTTTATGAGAAGTTGCCCGAAACTGCGCTCCGCGAATGCCATCTTCCCAAAGTTCCGGCTGGCAGCGTACTCGTAGCAATTACTGGTCAGACGAGCACGCTCACCGCAGCAATATCCCACCTCGAACGCGAGATCGACCTCATCCGCGAATATCGCACCCTGCTTGTCGCCGATGTAGTGACCGGCAAGCTCGACGTCCGGGAAGCCGCCGCTCGGCTCCCAGCCCAGGAAGGCGATGTCGCTGACATCGGCGAAAGCAGCGACGTCTCGGCCGAACTTGATGATGACGATGTGACCGACGCAGATCCCGAGGCCCCGGTCGACGCATGACCGCACCGCGACCGCCCGAATATTTCGTCGGCCTCGTCCGGGAGCTGTGCAAGCTCCCACGCGAAACCGAGTGGGTCGAGTTCAAGAAGAACAACAGCAATCCCGAGGAGATCGCCGAGTACCTGTCGGCGCTGGCGAATGCCGCGGCCCTGGTCGGCAAGGCGTCCGGGTACCTTATATGGGGCGTCGACGACGCAACCCACGCCATCGTGGGCACCACGTTTTCGCCAAGGCAGGAAAAGCGCGGCAACGAAGAGCTGGAAAGCTGGCTGCTTCAGCGCATCGAGCCGAAACTCAATTTCCGGTTTCACGACGTGGACATAGACGCCAAGCGCGTCGTCTTGCTGGAGATCGAGCGCGCGTTTAGGCACCCGGTCAAGTGCCACGGCGAGGAGTTCATCCGGATCGGCTCGTACAAGAAAAAGCTAAAGGACCTACCCGAACGCGAGCGCGAACTGTGGCGAACCCTCGACCGGATGCCGTTCGAAATGGGCGTCGCCGCCGAGCGGGTGACCGGCGATGACGTGATGGCTCTCCTGGATTACCCTTCGTACTTCGATCTGTTGAAGCAACCTCTGGCGCTGGATCGCGATTCCCTACTTCAGGCTCTTGAGGCCGATCGCCTGATCGAGCGCTGCGAGGCCGGCGGCTGGAACATCTTGAATTTTGGTGCGGCCCTGTTCGCGAGGTCGCTCGATCAGTTTTCGAGCATCAAGCGCAAGGCGGTTCGCGTCGTGGTCTACCGCGGAACAGATCGCACCGAGACCGAGCGTGAGCAGGTCGGCGGCAAAGGTTACGCCAGCGGCTTTGAAGGACTGATCGAGTTCGTCATGGCGCTTGTGCCCAGCAACGAAGTGATCGAGAAGGCGCTGCGGAAGACCGTGCCTCGTTACCCCGAGATCGCTATCCGCGAGCTGGTAGCAAACGCGCTTATTCACCAGGACTTTTTCATGACGGGTGCCGGTCCTATGGTCGAGATATTCGAAGATCGGATCGAGATCACGAATCCCGGGACGCCCTTGGTCGACACGGACAGATTCGTCGATACCCCGCCCCGATCGCGAAACGAGAACCTGGCGTCGTTCATGAGACGCATCGGGGTTTGCGAGGAGCGCGGGAGCGGCTGGGACAAGATCGTGTTCCAGACGGAGCGGTATCAACTACCTGCGCCTCTCGCCGAGGCGACTGAAGAACACACGCGCGTCGTGCTGTTCGGGCCCCGCGTTCTGGCCAAGATGGTTCGTGCCGATCGAGTGCGAGCCGTGTACCAGCACGCGTGCCTGCGGCGTGTGAACCGCGATTACTTGACGAACACCTCGCTGCGCGACCGGTTCGGAATCCAGCCGCGCAACCTGGCCTTTGCGTCGCGCCTGATTCGTGAAGCCATTGGGGCAGGCGTAATCATCCCGGACGATCCAAACGCCGCGCCGAAGTTGATGCGTTATGTGCCGTTCTGGGTGCGCAGAAAAGACATCGGCGGGGTCATTCCGGACCCGGCGGGTACTTGATTGGCAACGCCACGAGCGCTTGAAGATGTCATGTTTCTTAAACAGTTTTATGTACTTAGGCTACTTGATGGGTACTTGATGGGGAGGCCTGGATGACCATGCCGACAGACGTCACCGAGAAGGGCCTAGAGTCGCTCATCGTTCGCGCGATGACGGGGCGCGTCGACCTGGTTTCGCCGCCACACGTCGCCACGGAAACCTCAGTGTCCGTGGTCGGCGGCACCGGCTGGCTGCGTGGCGATCCAGGGCATTATGATCGAAGGGCGTGCGTCGACCTCGTCCATCTGCGCGGCTTCCTATTGGTAACCCAGCCGAAACTCGTCGAAGTGCACATCGGAGCGATGAGCCCGTTGTTGAGTGCTGTAGGCGGGACAGGGATTGAACCTGCGACCCGGCGCGTGTAAAGCGCCCGCTCTGCCGCTGAGCTACCCGCCTGTGATTGTTTGGACCCGCCGAACATAGCGTAGATCCCGAAATTCAGCGCCTGGGGCCAGGCTTGCCGACCCGCGGCTTTTCTGCGGCTGGGGTCGGTGCGGGTGCGGGGGCGGCCGGTGCGGGTGGAGGTGCCTTGACGGCGGCCTGCGCCGCCGCCAGCTTTTCAAGAATGAGCGCCGACTTGGGCTCGTAGGCGCGCGCGAAGGTGAAGTTCATCGCCGCGCCCTTCAGATCCTTCTTGTCTTCACAGATGATTCCGAAGCGGAAGAATTTCTTGGCCTCGGGGTGTGTGATCGCATCTTCGGGGCTTTTGGGGCCTTTGCGTTCCCGCTCGGTGAAGTCGAAGCGTATCTTGCCCTGCGGCAAGCCCTTGTCGTAGGCAATCTTGCGTTCGGGCGTCGATAAGACCCGGTAGGCCTCGGTGATGCGCGCGTAGATGATTTCCAGTCGCTCCTTGGTCGTCGCATCGGCAAGCGTGAAGTAGCGATCCGGGTGTAGTTGTGCAGCGATGCGGTAAAAAGCCGCGCGCATCACGTCCGGCGACGCCGACTGCGCGATCTCTAGTAGCTGGTAGTACGAGCGCCGGTTGAGCACGGGAAAGACTTTGTTGGAGTAAGCGCGCAACTCGGCGTGCTCGGGCGGCGGGGGCAACGGACGGCCTGGTGGTGCCATGGCTACCTCAGACTTTCGGGCAGAAGGGTGTGGGACATTTCTTCAGCGTTGCGGGCAGTGGCATCCGCCACCTCGGCCTCGCTCATGCCGCCGCGCAGATTGACCGCAGCCTCGGTGGCGCGATCGGCGTCAGGATCGCGCGCCTTGACCCGCAGGATGCCGCTGGCGTCGATGTGGAACGTCACCTCGATCTTGACCTCGCCGCGCAGGGCCGGAGGCAGGCCCGGAAGCTCCAGCTCACCGAGCGCGGTGTTCTCGTCGTAGCGCTTCGATTCGCCCTCGCACACTCGGATGCGCACGACCGTTTGGTTGTCCGCCGACGTGGTGAATAGGCGCGTCTGCTCGATCGGAACCTGCACGTTCTTTTCGATGATCATTTCTGAAAAACCGCCCGCCACCGCGATGCCAAGGCCGCGCGGCGTGACGTCGAGCAACACGGCTTGCGGGCTGCTGACGTTCGGTCCATTGGCCAACTGATCGGCCTGAATGGCAGCGCCGAACCCGACGACCTCGTCGGGATTGATGTCGGTGCGCGGAGGGCGCCCGAAATGCTTTTCCACCATTTGACGCACGAGTGGAATCCGCGTCGAGCCACCGACCAGGATGACCTCGTCGATCTGCATGGGCGCAAGCTGCGCGATCGCCAGCACCTCGTCGCACGTCTTGATGGTGCGGTTGACCAGGGAGGTGATCGCGCGCTCGAACACCGGCCGCCCGACGGCGAACCTGAGGCTTTGCGGCAGGCCCGCTGCGGAATGGCCGATCGCCTTGAACTCGCCCTTCGCTTCCGGGTAATCGGACAGGTGACGTTTGATTTGCTCGGCGGCCAGCATCAGACGCGCCCGTGACGCCTGATCCTCGCGTGGATCGCTGCCGTGCTGGGCCAGGTACAGCTCGCCCAGGACGTTCATCAGGACCGAGTCGGCGTCGTCGCCGCCCAGGAACGTGTCGCCGCCGGTGGCGAGAACCTCGAACACCTCGCCCTCGATCTGCAAGATGGTGACGTCGAAGGTGCCGCCGCCGAAGTCATAGACGGCGATGCGCTGGGACATGGTGCGGCCACGGCCGTAGGCCAGCGCCGCGGCCGTCGGCTCGTTGAGCACCCGCAGGCCATCGATGCCGGCGATGCGGCCCGCGTCCATCGTGGCGCGGCGCTGAGTCTCATTGAAGTTCGCCGGGACAGTGATGACCGCGCCATCGACGGTATCGCCCAGGTACATCTCCGAAATCTGCTTCAGGTACGACAGCATCATCCCCGAAATCTCGGGCATGGTGAACGTGCGATTGGGGCCGCAGAAGACGGGTTGCTCGTTGGGGCCTTCGCGCACGTCGTAGGGAACCCGCGATGCCACCAGTTGCACTTCCTCGGATCGGTACGCCTGCCCGAGGAGCCGCTTGGCCGAGTAGATCGTGTACTTGGGGTCGATGATGCGGCGGGCGACCGCCTCGTGTGAAAACACGCGCATGCCGTCGGGCTGGAACGAGATGACCGACGGGTGCAGGCGGCGTTGTTGCGGATCGGTCACGATCTGCACCTCGCTGCCAACCACGGCAGCGACGACCGAGTTGGTGGTTCCGAGGTCGATTCCTATGACGGCCATCTGAGCGAGGCTCCTAGGTTATCATTGTAACGCGATGCGATTACCGTCCGCCACTACGACCGGTGGCGAGCCAGATCCTGCCGGTTGCTGGTATAGCTTCATCAGATGAAGCCCCTGCCTGACGAGATCGCCCGTGAGTCCGCGCGTTTGAGCGGTGCCGAGCCGCAAGCCGTGCTGCGCTGGGCGCTGGAACGATTTGGATCGCACATCGCGATCGCTTCCAGCTTTTCATTGGAGGACTGCGTCGTGATCGACATGGCGCACAGGATCAACCCGCAGGTGCGCGTGTTCGCGCTCGACACCGGGCGCTTGCCCGAGGAGACGCATCAGACCGCCGACCGCGTGCGCGACAAGTACGGCATCGAGATCGAATGGCAGTTCCCGGATCGCGTGCGCGCCGAGGCACTGGTGCGCAAGAAGGGCGCGTTCTCGTTCATGGAATCGCTCGCCAACCGGCACGAGTGCTGTGGCATCCGCAAGGTCGAAGCGCTCGGGCGCGCGCTTGGCGACCTGCACGCCTGGATCACCGGCTTGCGCCGCGAGCAATCGGTGACGCGCACCGACGCCGCCGAGGTGGAATTTGACGTCGGCCACGAGGGCCTTGCCAAGGTCAGTCCAACCATCGCCTGGTCGTGGCAACAACTGGTCACTTACGCCGACGCGCACAAGGTGCCGGTGCATCCGTTGCACGGCCGGGGCTATCCGTCTATCGGCTGCGCACCATGCACGCGCGCCGTGAAACCGGGCGAACATCCGCGCGCAGGGCGATGGTGGTGGGAAAATCCGGACACCAAAGAATGCGGCCTGCATCCGGTCAAGGACGGCTCGTAGCGCGCGTGCGTCGGCCGTGTCGAGACCGCCCATAACTGGGATATCCCGGGACATGCACACTTCCAATGATCGCCGCCGTGGCTCTCGCAGCGACGTCGGGGTGCGCGACCATCTTCTCTGGCACTTCCCAAGACGTAGCGATCACCTCCAGCCCCTCGGGGGCCAAGTCCAATGTCGCACCGGTTAATCCTGGCAGAATAGAATCTTGCCGCAGGCTATTTCGCCGGCAGCGACCGCATTGCCGAGCGGCGAATACGCACCCGACACGGTGTAGTAGCT
>CAYSKR010000094.1:0-4163 GCA_964431675.1 uncultured Myxococcales bacterium | reverse complement strand
GCGGTGAGACGACAGGTGCGCGACGGACACGAGCGCACGCTCGCCGGGAAGGGCCCCGGCCACGTGTACGCGGTCGCGATCAATTTCGGCGACGCCGGCACCGTGGTCGTCGAGCGCCGTCAGCGCGACTTCAA
This sequence comes from uncultured Myxococcales bacterium, assembly GCA_964431675.1. Lineage (GTDB taxonomy): Bacteria > Myxococcota_A > Polyangia > Fen-1088 > Fen-1088 > CAYSKR01. The sequence continues at coordinate 4,029 of CAYSKR010000094.1, read as the reverse complement.
GCGATAGGCCAGGTTTCACGTCACGCGGCTCGGTGCAAAGAGGGGGAAAGGAATCCAAGCCCGCGCGTGTGATCGCTTGTGGCACCGCGTGGCGCATGCTGCTGGCCGTTTCCACCTGAACTTGTTGGCTACCCTCTGTGGCATATTCGCACTTTCCGAGGAACCGTGTTGCCGCATCCCAGCCGACCGTGTGTTTTACTGGCCCTGGCGTTCATCGCCGCTCTCGGCCCGTGGCCAAGCGGGTACGCGAGGGCGGATGGACAGGTGCAGGAGGTGACCGCGGTGCAGTCGCGGCTGTCGATCAAGGAGTGGCAGTTGCCGAACGGCCTGCGCGCGCTTCTGGTCGAGGACCACAAGGCGGCGGTGGCATCCGTACAGATTTTCTACCACGTGGGTTCGAAGGACGAACACGAGGGCACGCGCGGCGTCGCGCACATGTTCGAGCACATGATGGGGCAGGGGAGTGAGCGGGTTCCGCCCGACCAACACGCGCGCTTGTTGGCCGGGATTGGTGCCACGACGTCTGCCAGCACCACCGAGGACATGACGGTTTTTGCTCAATCGGTTGCGCCGCCGTACGTCGACTTTGTGCTGGCCCTCGAGGCCGATCGGATGCGGGGCCTCAAGGTGTTCCCCGCTGCGGTTGCGTTTGGGCGGCGCACCGTGATGGAAGAGCGACGCGCCCGCGAGGCATCAGATCCCGTGGCCCGAGCGGTGGAAATTTTTCGCTCACTGGCGTTTGAAAACCAGACCTACGCATGGACGCCGGCGGGAGATCCCAGCGACCTCGATCAGATCTCCGTGGCGGAGTGTCAGAGGTTCTATGATCGCTTCTATGCGCCCAACAACGCGACCGTGGTCATCGTGGGCGACGTACACGAGACCGAGGTGAAGGCGCAAATCGAGCGGCATTTCGGGCCGCTGTCGCGCGGCCCCGATGTGCCGCGTTCGATCAATGCTGCACCCGCCCGATCGATCGCTCGCGAACGGATGATGTCGGCGGACGTGCAGATGCCGGTGGTGATCGCCGGTTACCGGACGCCGGCGGCGCTTCACCCCGACGCCCCGGCACTTGAGGTTGCCCTGGGTTTGCTGGCCGACGGGGCTTCTTCCCGCATCTATCAGCGCCTGGTTCGGGACGACAAGCTGGCGCTTGGCACTGGTGGCGATGCCCAGCTCTTCGAGACCGGTGGTTTGTTGCTGCTTTATGCCGTGCATTTGCCGAGTGCCGATCGGGCCAAAATTCGGACCGCGCTGCTGGACGAGGTCACACGATTTCGCACCGAACTCGTCGATGAGCACCAGGTCAAGCGAGCGCGGCAGCGGCTTGCCGCGCGGCACATCCATGCGCTTGAGGCGGTGGATGGGATCGCGCGGGATGTGGGTTCCGCAGCGTACGTGCTTGGTGACTGGCACCAGTTCTCGGGTGGCATGGACAGGTACCTTGCGGTCACCGCCGAGGACGTTCAGCGCGTGGCGCGCGAGACGCTGGTCGACCAGAATCTGACCCTGCTGCTGATCAAACCCGAGGCGCCCAAGGCCGCCCGGCCCCGGCCCGCGTCGCCGCCGGCGCTGCCTTCGGGTTCGCGAGGCCGCCGATGATGAGCGGCGATCCTCGCCGGGCACGGATCGCCGTAGGTCTTGCAATTCTGGCCTTGCCCGCATTTGCGACGTGTGGTGCCATGCTGCCGCCGCCGTCCACCACGGCAACGCTTGAAGCGGCGAAGGCAGGGCCTGGGCCAGCCCCCGCGGTTGTTCAGCCGCGCCTGGTGCGGGACGTTGCCCTCGAGGATCTGGAACGGACCTTCTGGAAAAACCGCCAGGATCTGTTCACCCCGCCTCCACCGGCCGAGCCGCGTGAGCTGCCACTCCCGCGGGTCGAGCGCTGGAAGCTGGCCAATGGGCTGCTTGTGATTGTCGTCCCTCGTGGCGACGCGCCGGTGGCCACCTACGACCTGGCGGTGCGGTCGGGCTCGTACGACGAGGGGCCGCAAGAACTCGGTGTGGCCGAGCTGACGGCGTCTATGTTGCGCAAGGGAACCACCGGCCGCACCGCGGATGAAATCACCGACGCGCTCGACCGGGTGAGTGCAGAGCTCGACGAGGACGCCTTCGGCGAGTACTCCCACCTGAGCTGCGGTTCCATGGTCAAGGATCAAGGCACCTGCCTCGATCTCCTGGCGGAGCTCGCGCAGCGCCCGACGTTCCCGGAGGATGAGCTGGCCCTGCTGCGAGACCGATTCAAGGCGGGGATCGCGCGTCGCGCGGAGAATCCGACGCTGCTGGCGCAGGCCCACTTCAACAACCTGGTGTTCGGCGAGCAGCATCCGGATGGCCGACTGAGCACCGCCGAAGACATCGACGGGATCAGGCGGGAACAACTCGTGCGATTTTGGCGCACGTTCTATCGCCCGAACAACAGCTTGCTGGTCGTCTCGGGGGCCACCGGCGGCATGGCGCTGCGCAACGAGATCGGGCGACGCTTTGGCGAGTGGGCCCCGGGCCCAGTCCCGGTGCGGCCCGAGTTCCACGCCCTCGAACGCAAAGGGGCGCGTTTTCTCCTGGTCGACCGCGACGACCTGCCGCAGGCCGTCGTGATGCTCGGGCACCGCGGACCATCGCACCGCGATCCAGACTGGTACGCCGCCAGCGTGCTGGGCCAGGTTCTGGGGGGTGCCGCGGCTGATGCACGCCTTTCGGCGGAAGTGCGCGGCAAGCAAGGCCTGGCTTTCGCCATTGCATCATCGTTTGGTGCGGCGCTTGATGACGGTGCCTTTCGGGTCACCGCGGTGACGCGCCCCGATCTGGCGTGGAGTTGCTTGATGAGCGCGGTCGAGGAGCTGCGGAAGATCAAGGCCACCGGAGTCACGGATGCCGAGGTGGCGCGCGCGCGCGGCTTCTTCGCCGCGAGTTATCCCTTCCGCATGCAAACGTCTCAAAGCATGACGACCGGGGTTATCGAGGCGGAACTTCATGGTCTCGGAATCGCCTACGTGAAACAACTTCCCATGCGTCTTGCCAGGGTCGATGCGGCGCACGTGAAGCGCGCAGCGGAGGCATTTCTGCAACCGGAGAACTTGGTGGTGGTCATCGTTGGCAAGGGCGACGTCATTGCGCCGACGCTCGAAAAGAATGGGATGAAATTCGAACGCATTCATTACCGCGAGCCGGCGAGCTACCTGCTCCGGGCAAGGATGCGGCAGTCCGCGGGTGTTCCGGGCGTGGCGGGCAAGGCGCGGGAAATCCTGGCGGCAGCACTCGAAGCGCAGGGTGGAGCCAGGCTGCGCGCCCTGAAAGATGTGGTGATCGTCAAGACGGGCGAGCGCCATCAGGCGGGGACGATCACCGATCTGACGGGCACGACTTACTACCGCCGCCCTGACCGCATGCGCGTCGAACAGGAACTGGTCGTGCAGACGGGCAAGTCGCGGGTGGTCTTCATCGTCGGGCCCGGAGGCATCAAGGGCGGGCGCGTGGGAGCGCCCTTGCAACCCGTTCCACCCGACGCAGAAAAGCGATTGCGCGCGGCGGCATTCGAGGATGCGAACTTCATCGTGCTCAACATCCTGGACGCGAATCCTCCCATACCGATGCAGGTTTTGCCGCCGATCGAAGAGCGGGGCAGCACCTTCCAAGTGGTCCGGCTGCGCCTGCCATCGGGCGACTGGACGCGCCTGTACTTCGATGCGCGCACCAAGCTCCTTGCCAGCATCCGATCAACCGGGGAGGACGGCGTCGAACAGATGGAGGTGCTTGAAGACTACCGCGACGTCGGCGGGCTCAAGTTTGCGTTCCGCCAAATGTCGGAGGGCAGCACGACGACCAGTGCGACCGTCAAGGAGCTCAAAGTCAATCCGCCGCTTGACGCGGCTCTGTTCGAGTAGGTAAGGACTGGTACTGAAACTAAATTTGATTTTTCGGCGATGGGAGGACATTTATGACTTCAACTTGTCATAGCGTGCGTGGCGGCGTGGCCGCACTGGTCGCGATGCTGTTCGCGATCGCTACTTTCGCAGGGGCGGGCTGCGG
>CAYSKR010000093.1:0-51259 GCA_964431675.1 uncultured Myxococcales bacterium | reverse complement strand
CGCAGGAGGACAGCGGGCGGGGAGGAGCGATTGGGGACGCGCTCGATGTACATGGGAACTGAATACGACGTCCATATCTATATTGCAAGCTAATTCTATAATATTACATGGCTACGATATTGCATGCACAGCCAGCGCTTTCCCGAACGATCTCCACCACCTACCATCGATTTCAGCTCGCAATTACTGGGAACTTCGGTCTAATCAGCAAGGGCCTCGCTGTCCCGAGGCGAGGAAAGCATTCGTATCGACTCAGCCTCCAGGGTGTTCGTGAATTTGCAAAACGCAGCAGTCGATCTCTGCTTCCGTTCTGATGGCAGGCGCGGCCACGAGAAACGCTCGCCATCGGCAAACCCTCGCGAGCGCACTCGTCCGCTGGGGGCGCGCTGAGAACTTCCGTCAGTCGGTCGAGCAGCAAATTGACAAGTGCCCGGTCGAGGGCTCGAATCGTCCGGGGAGACGGCACCGCATGCCCGTTTTCGAGGCGTCGCAGCTCGCGGGCACTGAGCCGCGCGCGAGCGGCAAGCGCCTTGGCTGGAACCCGGTAGACCGCTCGGACAAGGCGAACTATCTGCATGTTGCGTGTCCCCTATGGGACGGCTATCCTTCAGGGAATGCACGACACGAATCTCGGACAAGTACGGAGGCGGTTCGACGCAGTTGCGGTCGCGAACTTGATCCGCGATCGGCGCGACAAGGTGACGTTAATTGACGTCGATCCCGTGTCGGGGGATCGACAGTTCGAATTCGCCGACTGGTACGTCGAAGCACTGGGCGAGTTGAGCCCGTGCGAGATGGCCGCGCTGAGCACTTGGAACGAACTCAAACTGAAACATGACGCCGAGGTGGGGCGGAGGATGATGGCTGCGTCCCTGCGCGGAGACGTAAAAACCTATCCCGAGGACTTTCCCAAAGCTCGTTCGCATGAAGCGCGACACAGAGCCCACCGACGCAGACTTGCCAAGTTGCCCGCCAAAGAACGCAGCCAAATCGACCGCCTCACCCGGCAGCTCTGCGGGACTACCAAAAAGGTCGATCCAGTGCGGCCACTCTGTGTGGCGCTACGTGATCGAGCCAAGCTGCGCTTGGGCGAGATCGCCGCCTTGCTGGCAGCCTTGCGCGTGGAGCGCATTGGCGTCGACCCCGAACTCGCAGCATCAAGAATCCAACGCCGCATCGACCGGGCGCGCCAACAAGAAGCGCGGAAAACATGACGAACTACACCGTGGTGTTCGAGCGCGAGAAAGATGGCGGCTTTGTCGTCTGCGTCCCCGCTCTGCCCGGCTGCGTCTCACAGGGCGACACACACGACGAGGCGGTGGCTCACATCCGCGACGCCATCACCTGCTACCTGGCGGCGCTCGCTAAATTCGGAAGATCCGCGCCGCAGCACACGCCGCACGCATGGGAGGCCACCTAATCATGTTACTCGCCCACACAGCCCTTGGCCGCAACGTCGACGTCCACAACTGGCGTGCGCATCACACCGACACCATTTTGCGCATCCTGTGGGACGTTCGCCAACTCGGCGGTGCGCGCGCGTCGGCCAGCGTCGCCCAGTTCGCCAACGCCACTGGACTTGAACTCGACGACGTGATCGCCTTGTGCGGAACCCTCGAAAAACGGAGACTTGTTGCCAACGGATTAGGCACGCGCTCGTACCGGCTGACACCGTCCGGAGCCACGCTCGTTTCGCGGAAGCTCGGCAGCGGCAACGGGGCGTGAACTGGAGTGCCCACGGCGCACGACACCGAGGCGCGCGCCTGGCTGCGCCAGGCGGATTCTGATCTCCACGTCGCCGAGTTGGTCGCCGAGGATCACCCGGACGTAGCCTGTTACCTTGCCCAGCAGGCCGCAGAAAAGGAGGTCAAATCCGCCTATCTGCGCTACGGAAGGCGCGCGAAACCGACGCACAACCTTGTCTCGCTGATCATGCGCGCGCCACGCCGCTTCCCGGACCATTGGCAGCGCGGACTCCACGCGGACGTCGCCGTGCTGTCGCTTTACGAGGCGGAAGCTCGCTACCCGAATCTTCGCGGCAAGGACTACAAAGCACCGGCCGAGGATTTCACGCGCGATCAAGCGCACGGAGCAATCCAGACTGCGAAGCGAATTCGCGGTGCCTGCCGCAAGTTCCTAAGCGGTGGGTAAGGGCTGGCTTCACCCAGCGGCCTTCGCCATTCCGAGCGGCGCCGTGAGCACAGCCGAGAACTGCTTGCGCACGAAGTGGTCGTAGTTCGCCTTCGTGACGACCGGGCTGCTGTGCCCGACGGCGGCGCTCACCTCATCGAGCGAGGCACCCGCCTTCAAGTTGCGCGACACGAAGCTGTGCCTGGTTGCCTGGTACCACGTCAACGCCGGAGCAATCGGCAACTGCGCGCCTTCGGCCAGCGCATCGGCGTTCACCTTGTCCCGCGCGGCGCTCCAACACGAGCCGATGTACTCGCGCCGGTAACCGGGCCAGGCACCGGGCTTCCGGGGGCGGTAGCCAAGACCGGGCGGCGCAGGGAAAGCCAGGTCCTCGTCCTTTGCGCCCGCCAGCTTGCGGCGCTTGCACCACACGGCCAGGTGCTCCGCTGCGTCGCGCGCGGCGGGGACCCACTTCATTTTTCCCGTTTGATGTTTGTCCTCCTTGAGCGGCCCGTCGTAGCTGTAACGAACGCGAACGGTGCCTTTCTTGATGTGCTCCAGATCGGCCATGCGCAAGCCGCAGACTTCGCCGGTGCGTAGCCCACTTCGGTTTGCCAGGTAGAACATCAGATTGATCGGTTCGGGCATGGCCGCCATCACGGCGACGACCAGCGCGTCTTCCTTCAGCCAGGGAACGTCGCGGGGAAGCTCGCGCTGGGGCCGCTGCCCCTCGGGAAGCATCTTCACTGGGTTCACCGTCGCGTGCCCGCGCACGATGGCCCAGGAGAAGAACCGAGACAGCAGCGCCAAGTTGTGTCGCTGCGCCTGTGCCGACAGGCTTCCGGCCTTCTTCAATTCGCCGATTCGCGACGATCTACAAATTCTCTAATGATTTCGGTGCGTCCGGCCTGACTTGAACAGGCAACCCCAGGCTTCGTAGGCCTGTGCTCTATCCAGTTGAGCTACGGGCGCGGTTGAAGGCGAAGGTATCGCGCGCCGCGCGCCGCCAAGTCAAGGACGACGTTCTGTGCGTTTTCGATCAATTCGCACGCAACATTCGCGATTGGGATCCGACAAGGCAGACATCGGCCGGGAGGACTCAGCACCCGGGCGAACTTTCCATCAACAAAGGAGTCTCCCATGCGTGCATATTCCATTTTTCCGCGTCTTGCCGTCATCGCCGCCATCGTAGTCAACGCCACGGGCTGCCTCGACACCGATCTGCCATCGCCTGGCCCGGTGCAGGCGACCCTGATCATCCAGACCGTGCCCGCCGACGTGTCGTGCCTGCGCATCACCGCCACCGGGCCCGGCAGAGCCCTGGTGCGCGAGATCTCCGTCCGCAGCGGCAACACGCTGACCGAAAACCTATCGGGCTTGCCGCTGGGACAGGTCGTCTTCACCGGCGAGGCGTTTCCCGCCGACTGCGGCGCGGTCACCAAGGCCACACTGCCGGGGTGGGTCAGCGAGCCGGTGACCGTCTCGATCATCCTGTCCCGCATCGCCACGGTCAACCTGACCCTCTCCCGCAACGGCCGGGCCAAGGTCGGCATCGACTTCACCGATGACCCGGCCTGCTCCCCGGTGGCCGAAATCTGCCGACTGTCGAACGAGTGCTGCTCGCATCAGTGCGATCGCGGCGTCTGCGTCGCGCCCACGCCCGATGGCGGAGTGCCGCCCACGGCCAACGACGCCGCGCCTTCGGCGGGGTAAGTCAAACCCGTGCGGGGTAAGTCAAACCCGTGATAGACAGACAAGATCATGAACCTCTCGCGGGTGCGCAACGTCCCATGTCTTGTCCGCAATATGCTCCTTGCCGCCCTGGTCACTGCTGGATGTGCGACCGGCCGCGCCATTGAACCTGGCGCGGCCGCAGCGGCGACGAGGGCCGGACAGGGCAAGACGCCGTTCGTTTACGTGTCGGGGTTCGGAGGGGTGATCGACATCTTTCACTTCGATGCCGCCACCGGTGCCCTCGCGGCTGCGGGAAAGGCCGACAGCGGCCCGAATGCGTCGTTCCTGGCATTCGCCCCGAACGGCAAGACCTTGTACGCGGTCAACGAGAACGCGGGCGGGAAGGTGGTGTCGTTTCGCATCGACCAGGCCACGGGGGCCCTTTTCCACGTCAACGAAGAATCCTCCATGGGCGTCGGCCCGGCCCACATCTCTGTCGATCGAACCGGGCACTTCGTCCTGGTTGCCAATTACGCGAAAAACAACCCCGGCACGATCGCCGTCCTGCCGATCGGAGACGACGGCTCCCTGTTACCAGCCAGTTTTGTGCATGATTTCGGGGTCAACCTGCACCCGCACTACATTTCAACCGACCCTGGTAACCGCTTCGTCCTGGTGCCTTGCCTCGGCGGCCCGTACGTCGCCCAGTTCAGGTTCGATGCCACGAACGGCAAGCTGGTTCCGAGCGATCCCGATCGAATCGCCGCCGCGCCGGGCGCGGGTCCGCGGCACCTGGATTTTCACCGATCGCTGCCTTTTGCCTACGTGGTCAACGAATTGAACTCGACCCTGTCGGCCTACCGGTACGACGCGACGAGCGGGCACCTGACCGAGATTTACTCCACCAGCACGCTGCCGCCGGATTTTTCCGGCCGCAACACCGGCGCAGACATCCACGTACATCCCTCGGGCAAGTTTGTCTATTCGTCCAACCGCGGCCACGACAGCATCGCCATTTTTGGCGTCGATCAGGCCACAGGTCGCGTCAGCCTGCTTGGCCACGAAACGCGCACCATCAAGACCCCGCGCAACTTTCATATCGATCCATCGGGCACTTTTCTTCTGGTCGCAAGCCAGAGCGCCGACATCGTCACCGTGTTTCGCATCGACGCGCAGAAGGGAACCCTCGAACCCGTGGGCGACCCGGTGCCGGTCTCCCACAGACCATCGTTCGTCGGCGTGGTCTATCTGCCCGGCGCGTAGGGCACGGTCACTGCTTGCAAGATCCGCGCAGCCCCAACCAGCGGTCCAAGCACCTCACGCACGATCGCACGCCCGGGCTCGCTCTGCCTGAGCGCATCCGCGATCGGCGGACTTGATCGCTCGTACAACGACACGGCTGCGGCACCAAAGCCACCGGCGGCGCGAACTCGGTCGCGCCATTGGCGCAGAACTTCAATGCGAGCCTCGGTGGGAGTTCCGTAGGCCGCGGTCGCGATAAAGCAACCGGACAGCTTGGTGAATTGCCGAGTTGGCGTCACGAAAGTCACGGTGGCCATACGCCCAGCCAGGCACTCTCCACCGGTCGGACTGACGCCAACCGTGTACGTGGTTTCGGACTTGAGGTCCTTGACGTCCACCACGTGTTTGCTTCCAGGTGCGACGCTCCGCGGATTGTCGACCGCTACCCCCGACATATATGCTGCGGCGGTGCGCTCTGCCCCTTCCCACCTCCTGATGCGGTAGTGGTCCACCTGCGCCTGCTCGGGCCCGAGCGGCTCGAAAAATTCGATCTTCGCCGACTCGGCGGCCAGATCGGCGGCCACGATGGTCGGCCCGGACACCTCGGCGACGAGCGGCACGCAGGCCGTTGGCACCACCACCCCGGGCGCGTCTGGCGCACCACCGTCGCTCTGTGACGACTCGGGTGGTGGCGGCGCGGCCGACGGCTCGACGCTCACGTGAACGCGACCGACAAAGGGCATGCCACCGGCAACCGCCTTTTGCGCGAAAACCAACAACCGCCCCGCGCCCGAGCCCGGTGCATCGGTGATGGTCGCGTCCGGCCGGTGCAGCGTTCCGGTCTTGCCATCCCAGTCGCCGTAGCCCGAAATGTCGGTGGCGGCGCTCTGAAATGGCTGGGTGCGACTCAGGCGAAACGGCACTCGGTAGACCACCGACGGCTGGCCGAAGTTGTTCTTGAGGCCCGAGTCCGACAATTGCGGGTCGGTGTACGCCGGATACATGTGCGCGGCATTGCCGTCGAACTCCTTGTTGATCTCCACCCAGAGGGCGTAGTCCCCCTCGGCCAACTCGGGAGGAACATACCAGACCCCGGTGACCGCCTTGCCGTAGGCAGGTGTCGCGGTCGCCACCGCGTCTGGAATGTCGTTGAGGCCGCGGTACATGCGCGCGCTGGTGAGACAGGTCGGGCCGCCGGGTTGATTGTCGCAATCCTGCGGGATGAAGTTCATCAGGTCGCGGCGGGGTGGGTAGTAACTCTTGGGCTCGGTCTTGGACAACTTGCCCTTGGCACTGTTGAAAACCCCCGTCGGACAAGTAATGGCGTCGACGTCGATTTCGGGCAGCGACATCGGCCGACAGTAGTAGGGATCCGGCGACGAAACCAATTCGTGAAAGCCAAACCAGAACTCGCGATCGATCGTGCCTGGGGTCACGTCCTGCATGATGACGGTGTCGTACAGTTTGCCGCGCGCGACCGCCCACACCGGCAGCGCCATCGGGCGCTTGCCGTAGGGAAACTTGGGGCTGGACGGAAAACTCCAGTGGCCGGGACGATTGCCAAGGCCGCGCTCGGCGACGAGGGCGGTCAGCATCAAGGTGTCGATGAACTGGCTGCGGTCGGCTTTCTCTACCCACACGGCGATCTGCGGCCCCAGATCGAGCCGGACGTTCTGCAGCGTGGTCCCGGTCTTGCGCTTGTCACACGCCGCCCCAAGGTTCGGCCGGTAGCAATCGGACTGGAAGGTGTAGCGCACGCGAGTCCGCATCTGCGCGGCGGCGGCACCGACGCTGCCCAGAACGATCATGAGGGTCATCAGCGCAACCGCAAGCGATCGAGTCATGGCGCGCCGACTGACGACCATGGTCAAGCCATGGCGGCGTTTGTGCCCGATGGGGCCGCAGGAACGGCCGCCGTCGTCAGATCCACCGCGCCACCATCTGGCGAATCGAACGGCGCGCGCCCGATCTGCTTGCTGCCGAACCGCGAACTCAACAGCGCAAGGACGTAGTTCTCGATGAAGAACCAGGCGGTGTTGGTCTGCTTGAGCGCGGGGTCGATCTTGTCCGCGATGGTCGCGTGCAGGCCGGGCAGCGTGCTCCAGTGCGCGCCAGGGTTCTCGTGATGAACCGCGTGAAACCCGTTGTTGAAGAGCAGGTAGTTGAGAAACCCGCCGGTGAAATTGCGCGAGTGGTTGTGCTCGGACCAGGGGTCCGTGTGTACATGCTGGATGTAGTTGAAAAGCATGATCGTCCACAGCGCGAAGAACGCCGGAACGAACGACGCAAAAATCCAGACGACGATGCCAGTGCCAATCCCGTGCAGAGCGCAGGCAAGCACAGCCGACGCAAGGGCGGCACCGCCCCACAGCGCGTACTGCGACACGATGGAGCGGAACAGGCGCGGGTTGGTCGCGCGCGCCTTGCGGATGTAGTCCTTGATGGGATCGCTCTGCCAGTAGGCCGACACGAAGAAGTAGGTCGATGCCACCAGCCAGTTGTGCTTGTTGGTGTGGCGCCACGTGATGGTGGCGTCCCCGGCGCGGTTGACCAGCTTGTGGTGGTTCAGGTTGTGCGTGGGCACCCAGGCGAAGACGGGATAGCCGTAGAACACCGAAATCACGTACCCAAAGGCGGCATTCCAGCGCCGACTCGAAAACGTCGGACAGTGGTTGTGGTTGTGCGCGAACACGCCCGCCGCCAGCGCCAGGTAGCAGCAAAGTGGGCTCAAGAATGGGAGGAGGCTCGGCCGCCAGTACGCAAGACCGACCACGATCGGCATCACGAAGACCCATAGCAGGGTCCGGCGGTCGGCCGGGTTGCGCAGCAACATCGAAGGCAACATACCTCGTTGTCGTCGAGTTTGCTTGGTGAAAATCGACGCCGCGCGCCGGGGGGAGGCTCATTCGAACAGCGCGAGCAAATCCTCGCGCGTCAACGCGGCCGCCGCGGTCGCGTCGCCCAGCGCCGCCTCGAAGAGCACACGCTTCTTCTCCTGCAAGGCCACGATTCGCTCCTCGACGGTGCCGGTGGACACCAGCCGGTAGACCATCACCGGCTTGTCTTGCCCGATGCGGTGCGCGCGATCCGCCGCCTGCGCCTCGACCGCCGGATTCCACCATGGATCACACAGGAACACGTGATCGGCGGCGGTCAGGTTGAGACCGGTGCCACCGGCCTTGAGCGACACCAACATCACCGGTGGCCCCTCGCTCGACTGAAAGCTCGCGACCACGGCACCCCGATCGCGCGTCTGACCATCGAGTCGGCAGAATGCGATGCCCGCTGCGCCGAGCGCCGGCTCGATGAGGTCAAGCAGCGACGTCCACTGCGAAAAAACCAGCGCTCGGTGCCCATCTGCGGAAGCGGTCGAAAGCGCCTCGACCAGGGTCTGCACCTTGGACGACGTAGCCGCCGTCTGGCCAGGAAGCAACCCGGGGTGGCAGGCGGCCTGCCGCATGCGCAACAGTGCCTCGAGCGCGGACAACGCGTCGAAGCGTACGCCGGGACCACCGCCGAGCAGCGCCGCCACATCGGCGCGCGCGGCGGCGCGAACGGTGTCGTAGATCGCGCGCTCACGCTCATCGAGCGTGACGTGCAACAACGATTCGGTGCGGGGCGGCAATTCCGACGCCACTTCTCGTTTCAGGCGTCGCAGCACGAAGGGCCGGATGCGCTGGCGCAGGCGCTCCGCCGCCCCCGCGATGCCGTCGGCCACGGGACGCGCGTAGGCATCGTCGAAGTCGCGCCGACCGCCCAGCAGGCCACGGTTGCAGAAGTGCATCAGACTCCACAGCTCATCCAGGCGGTTCTCGATCGGCGTGCCCGACAGCGCGAGCCGAAACGTCGCCGGGAGCGCAAACGCGGCGCGCGCCGTCTGGCTGTCGGGGTTCTTGATCGCCTGCGCTTCATCCAGGACCGCCATGTCCCATGGCCGCAAGGCCAATTCCGCCGCGTCCAGGCGTAAGATCGCGTACGTCGTCAGGGTCACGTCGGCCTGCGCATCGAGGGCGCGCGTCGCGCCGTGGTAGCGGCAGACGCGCAGGTTTGGGCGGAAGCGCGCGATCTCTGATTCCCAGTTCGGCAGCACGCTGGTCGGCGCGACCACCAGCGTCTTGCCGGCAAAGGCGCACAGTGCCTGCAGCGTCTTGCCGAGGCCCATGTCGTCGGCGAGCACGCCGCCCATGCCGGTGTCACGCAGAAAGCACAACCAGTCGATGCCCTCGCGCTGGTAGCCGCGCAGCGTGGCGGTCATTCCTTGCGGCAGGGCCGCTTGCGGCAACTTCCTGAACTCCTCGAACAAGGGCCGCAGCCGAGCAATGCCCGGCGGGTGGGGCTGATTCAGATCGTCGCAGAGCGCCGCCAGGGTCGGAAAAGCGTGCGGTGCCAGACGGCCGTCGTCGGCGCAGGCAGCGAGCAAGTCGGCGACCCGAGCCCCGTGCTGCCCGAGCCACGCCTGCGGAAGGGTCGCCCAGCCGCCACCGTCAAGCGGCACCAGGCCAAGGCCCTCGCGCCACGCGCGAACGACCGCTTCACCACTGACCGTCCGGGCGGAGCCAGCGTCGGCGCGCCCGTGAACCTCGAACTGCAGGTCAAACTTGACCGCGGGCAGGCCAGGATCACCACCGGTCAACGTCTCGAAACGCGGCCGCGGCACCAGGGTCGCCTTGCCACCCAGCATCGACGCTGCGTCGCCAACCAGATCGCCGCGCCAGCGGTGCAACTTGTCGACGAACGGGGCGGTATCGGCACCGTCGAACGACGCCCGCCGACCCGGCAGCAGATTCAGCTCGCTGCGCAGCCGCTCGACCAACTTGCGCTCGGCCGGTTCGTCGCGCACCGGAACCGGGCCACCCAGATGCACCATGCGCCCGCCGTCGATGCGAACGCATGGGGGCGATCCGTATACAAGCTTCGGCAGCACCGTGAGGACAGAACCATTCTGGCTGCACTCGAGAACCACCTTCGGTGGCAGATCGCGAACGATCGCCGGGACGCGCTTGGTCTTGACGTCGACGATCATGCGCCGAGCAAGCTCTGGCAGCGTCCGCGCCGTCAGTTCCGCGAGGGCCGATGGCGGGAACAACCGCGTGGACGGCAGGTGCTGCAACCAACCGCCCGCAAGCTCCAGTTCACCGTGCCGGCAAAGCGTGCCGTCGCACAGCACCACCCCGGGGCTAACGACGTCGGTCACGCGCGGGTCGCGCGACAGCACCAGCGTCACGCCAGTGAAATCCCCGCCGTCCGACATCTGGTCGCGGACGGTGGCCTTCGGCAAGACTTCCTCGTCCGAGATGGCGATCGGCCGCCCCTCCAGAAATACCTGCCGCGCGCCCGCCAGAACCTTGAGCAGTGCGTCCAGCTTGGAAACCGGCAACGCACCGCGCGCCCCGGTTCCCAGGAGCAGGTCGGCCTTCAAGTCACTCTGTTCAACCTGGATCGAACGCGCCAGCGCCGGTTGCGCCAGGTGAGCCGCCAGGGTTCCATCGAGTGGCGTCTCGTCACCGTCGTGCCGCACGATGAAGCGGCGAAGCTGCAACCCGTCCTGCCCCTTGGTGAAGCGGTAGACCACGCGGGCCCAGGCGGACGCGACCACGGTCGCAGGGCCAACCGCGGGTGCCATGCCGGTGTCGCCTTGCGCGTTGTGCTCCTGCTCAATGGCGATGGCCGCTGCCGCGATGTGCTCGCACGGCCGCATTCGGCCCGGGCAGTCGCAGTCCCACTCGCGCTCGCCGAGATAAAGCACGACCGTCAGCGGCACCGGGCGTCCGGGCGCGCGCACGCGCATCACGATCTCCTGCGCGTCCCTCGACTCGACCGCCACCGCGGCAGCGCGCGACAGGTTCACACCCGCCGACCACAGCCCCGGTTTGCAAGCGCGGCGAATCGCAGCGATCAAGCCAACGACGTCGTCCACGAATCACCTCGCGCTACGTGCGCTTCGCCAGCCGCCCGAGGCCGTCATACGCGGCGCGCTTGTACGTCTCGCTCAGCGTCGGGAAATTGAACACGCACTGGATGAACACGTCGATGGTCCCGCCGAATTCCATGACCATCTGGCCAATGTGCACGAGCTCCGTCGCGCGCTCGCCGATGACGTGTACGCCGAGGAGCTTCTTGCTCGGCACTTCGAAGATGAGCTTGAGCATGCCGTCGCGGTCGCCAATGATCTGCCCGCGCGCATTTTTTTCAAAATGGGCGCGACCCACCTCGTAGTTCGTCCCCTGCTTGCGCACTTCCTCTTCGGACAGCCCGACCATCGATATCTCCGGAATCGTGAAAATGCCGTACGGATTGAGGGGCGACACCCGGGTTTTGTAGGCAAAACCGAAGGCGTGGCAGACGGCGACCCGCCCCTGCTCCATCGACACCGACGCCAGCGCGGGATTTCCGACCACGTCGCCCGCAGCGTAAATGCCCGGTGCCGAGGTGCGAAAGTGCTCGTCGACCGCGATGATGCCTCGGTCGTTGGCCTTGACGCCCGCCACGTCGAGCCCCATGCCCACGGTGTTGCCGACCCGCCCCGCCGAATACAGGATCTTGTCGACTTCCAGGATGCGTCCACTCTTGAAACCGACGTGCAACAGCCCCCCCGGCACCCGTTCAATGCCGGACACCGCGTCGCCGAGCAACACGTCGTGCCCACCGCGAATGAGCGATGCCTTGAGCACCGATGACATTTCGGCGTCGAGGAACGACATCAGTGCTCCGCGACTCTCAACCAGGGTGACCCGCGTCCCCAGGGCGGCAAAGATGCATGCGTACTCGCATCCGATGACCCCGCCGCCGATGACCGCAAGCTTGTCAGGAATGCGATCGAGATCGAGAATTGTGTCCGAGTCCTCGACGTCGGTGTCCGAAAACGGCACCCCCGGCGGCCGATGTGGCGAACTGCCGGTTGCGATCAAAAATGCATCCGCGGTCAGCATGGTGGTCTGGTCGGGCTGACGGACCGCAAGCTGCCGTGGCCCGGTGAAGGTGGCATCGCCGCGCAGCGTCTTCACGCCGTGCCGATCGAGGTTGTCGCCGATCTGCTGAACCTGCTGCAAGGTGACCGCGTGCAGGCGCCGCATCAACTGACGCAGGCTCGCCTGGTGATCGATCTCAAGGCTCATGCCGTACAGTTCCCGGCGCTGGAAACCGGTCACGTACAGCGCGGCCTCACGCAGGGTCTTTGACGGCAGTGTACCCGTGTGGACGCACGCGCCGCCGACTGCCGCCGCCTTCTCGACCAGCGCGACCTTCTTGCCGAAGTAGGCCGCCTGCGCCGCGCCCTTCTCACCCGCCGGTCCTGAACCAACGACCACGAGATCAAAGTGTTCAGCGTCCGCCATGTCGCTTCACGGCCCCGGCGCGAGCAATCGCGCAAAAGGCAAATCATCCACCAACAGGGTTACCTGGTCTGGTCCACGCGCCATGCCTTGTTTTACCCCGTCAAGCCGCCCTGACGCCAGACGAGCGGAGGAATTGTTGTCCCAGGCGGCGCGTTTTCGTCTGCCGCGCGATCCAAAAGCCCGCGCCGTTCGTATTGGTGGGGCGGAAGCATGAACCCCTCCTGGAGAAGACAGATGTCCATTCTGGGAGTACCAATCACATCACACGACTGGAGAAACACAGATGATAAGACGCAGTTTGCAAGTCGGCTTGACGGTGCTCGGAGCGGCGGTCACAGGTATCGTGGCGTTGTCCAGCCGCGCAGCCGATCACATTGATGGACCATCGGCGACCAAGGCACCGGAGGCAGACATCACGGATGTCTACTCCTGGATGAGCGCGGACGGATCCAAGGTGAACCTGGTGATGAACGTGCTGCCCTTCGCCACCAGCACCTCAAAATTCTCCGACAAGGTGCTGCATGTATTCCACGTGAACTCTGCAGCCAAGTATGGCGACAAATCCACCGAGACGAACGTCGTCTGCGGGTTCGATGCTGCCCAGAAGGTCAGCTGCTGGGTCGGCAAGGATGAATACGTGACTGGCGACGCCAGCGCGCGCACGGGCCTTGTCAGCAAGAGCGGCAAGACCAAGGTGTTTGCGGGTATCGTTGATGACCCCTTCTTCTTCAACCTTGAAGGCTTCAAGGCCACCGTGGCCAGTGTCGTCGCTGCGGCGCCGTCATTGAAGTTCGACGAAGCGGGGTGCCCGGCGCTTGACGCCGCCACCTCCACCGTGTTGGTGACGCAGCTCAAGACGCTCAAGGATGGAAAGCCTGGCACCAATTTCTTCGCCGGCAAGAACGTCGGGGCGTTGATTCTGCAAATTGACAAGACTTTGCTTGCGGGCGGCGGGCCCGTTCTTGGTATCTGGGCCAGCACCCACAGCCGTTAATCAGGAGTACAGAACATGATGTGCAAACTTTTGATCCTCAGTGTATTGGCCGCTCTTCCCCTCGTCGGCTGCGGTTCCAGTGACTCCGGTGGAGCCACCGGAACCGGCGGTGCTACCGCCACCGGTGGTTCGACCGGAACCGGCGGTGCTACCGCCACCGGTGGTTCGACCGGAACCGGCGGTGCTACCGCCACCGGTGGTTCGACAGGAACCGGCGGGATGGCCGGATCCGCCACGCCGCCAGTGCCGACGATTGGGGCGCAGATCGACCGGATGGGCCGTCCTGCGATCAACACGGCACTGACGGCTCCGTTCAACCCCGACGCCGACAAACAAGGCGCGTTCAAGGACAAGTACAACGCCGCAGCTCAAGACAAGTGGAGTGCTGACTACAAGAGCGCAATTGCTGGAAACCTGGCGATCCTGGACAGCCTGGACACCAAGTGCGGCAACCAGTTTGCGGCGGGAGCCGAGGCCAAGAAGGGCCGTTACGATGCGCTGGCGGGCGTTCTTGCGGACGACCAGCTCTACGTCAATTCGGACGGCAAGATGTGCACCGTCTATCTGGCGGTCGAAGCCAACGCGACCAACATCATCGCGAACGCGGATTGTGGCGGACGGACTCCGATGATGGACGTGATCGACGTGAGCTACTCGGTGCTCGCGATCGGCGCGCTCAAAGGCGTCGACGACGGAGTGGCGGCAGACGACGCAACTCATTCGTTGACCGACTTCCCATTCCTGGCACCAGCCAAGTAGATGGCCTGCAACAACGGGCTTGTCGTGCGAGCTGTTGCGGCAGGTCCGTTGTTATTTGCCGCCGGGGTTGTCCTGGCGACGGGGGCTTGCGGCCGCAAGCCGGTGCATCCGGTGCCGAAGTCGGCGTCGGGCACACCGGCGGCGGTGCTGCCCGGTGCAGATGGCGAGTTGCCGCGGCCCCTGACGACCGACGGCGCCATCGCGGTTCACAATCTGGAAGCACAAACGGCGCACGCGCAGGCGTTTGTGCAAAGCCACCCGGGGGACGACTCGGTGCGCGCCACGCTGGTGCAAGATCTCCTCACCAGCGCGCAATTTTTTGGCATCCTGGCCAACTATGATCGGGCAGTCGTTCTTGCTGAACAGGGGATACGGAACGCACCCGAAGACGGCGGCGCACATCTTTTGCGGGCCAAGGTGCGCGCCCGGCTGCATCTTTTTCGAGAGGCGCTGCTTGATCTCGACGCGGCGGCGACCAAACCCGGAATGAGCGCCAAAGCGATCGAAGCCATTCGCGCCAGCATCCTGCATGGCACGGGCAAGACAGAACAAGCCCTGGCGGCATTTCGCGCGCTGCGCACGACCGACCCCAGCTTGACCACCTTCGGCGCGGAAGCCACGGCGCTCGGAGAGCTTGGAGACACCGTGGCCGCGCGGGCGGCCTTTGCCTCGGGTCGATCCATGTACGGCGACGTGAATCCGTTCCCTCTGGCGTGGCTTGAGTTTCAGGAAGGCCTGATGGAGGAGCGCTCGGGAAACGCCGCGCAGGCGCGCGTCTTGTATCAGCACGCCCAGACCAGGTTGCCGGGCTACGCCGAAGCCGCCGCGCACCTTGCCGCGCTCGAAGCAGCCGGGGGCCAACGCGAGGGCCGCGAACGCGCCATCGCGCGGATGGAACCCATCGTCGCGCACAGCGACGATCCGGAATACCTGGGTCAGCTCGCTGCGTTGTACCGTGACGCTGGACGGACCGGAGATGCAGCTCGCCTGCTGGCCCGGGCCAAGGCGGGCTACGAAGATCTGCTGCGGCGGCATCCGGCGGCATTCACCGACCACGCCGCTCATTTTTGGCTGGGTCCCGGCGGCGATCCCGGTCGCGCCCTCGCGCTCGCCCAAAGCAACATTGACCGGCAGCGGACGCCGCGCGCCCAGATGCTGCTTCTGGAAGCTCGCTTGGCGCTGCATGCCCGATGAGGGCACGATCGACCGATCGGTTCAGTAGCACGCCACGGGCAGCCCTACAACCCGTGGCGCAGGGCGCGGCCGGGGCGGGCCCCCGTGTGCTGGCCCTTATCGATGACCAGCTTGCCGTTGACCATCACGTGGGTGATGCCCTCGCTGTATTGCAGCGGCTTGAGGTAGGTCGACTTGTCGATGACGCGCGCCGGATCGAAGACGGTGATGTCGGCGAACGCACCCTGCCGCAACACGCCGCGATCACGCAACCCGATTTTCGCCGCGTTGAGCGACGTCATCTTGCGCACGGCCTCTTCGAGACGCAGCAATCCCTGATCGCGCACGTAGACCCCAAGCACGCGCGGGAATGTGCCGAAGCTGCGCGGGTGCGGCGTCGTTCCGGCGGCACCTTCCACCGATATCGCCGAACCATCCGAACCGATCGAGCACCACGGCTGGGCCATCACGAGCGTCATGTCTTCCTCGGTGTGATGCGCGTAGATGGTGCCTACGGCACCCCCCGACTCGATCAGGAAATCGAGAAACACATCCAGTGCATCAGGCGTGGGCGTGATGCCCTTCGAACGCTCGGCAATGACCTTGTCCAAGGTCATGCCGCCGTAGCGCCCTGCATTCAGAAGCATGCGGCTCCAGTCGCGGCCCACCGCCGTGTAATGGTCGTACCAGCCAGGGATACCGTCCCGGATCTCCTGCTTCAAACGTCCGCGCAGCTTCGGATCACGCAGGCGCGCCAGGGTTGCATCGCGCCCGCCCTCGACAGCCCACGGCGGGATGATGCTGGACAGGTTGTTGTTGCCACGGGTGTACGGGTACACGTTGGCCTGCACGTTGACGCCCCGCTTGCGCGCGTCATCGATGAGCGCGACCACCTCGTTCATGTGTCGCCACATCTTTTGATCGGCGATCTTGATGTGGATGATGTCGACAGGAACCTGAGCGCGCTCGCCAATCGCGATGGCTTCCTTGACGGCTGCGATGATGCCATCGCCTTCGTTGCGGTTGTGAGTGGAATAGATGCCGCCGTGCCGCGCCACCACTTTTGACAGCTCGATCAGCACGTCGACGGGAATCAGCGAGCCGGGCGGCGAGATGAGCTGCGAGGACAGGCCGAACGCGCCGTCCTTCATCGCCTCTTCCATCCAGCCCTTCATTTTCTCGCGCTCGGCGAGGGTCGGCATGCGGTGCGACTGGCCGACGACGCCGCGCCACAAGTTATCGACGCCGACGTAGGACGCGATGTTGATCGACACCCCCGCCTTGTCGAGCGCATCGTAGTAATCGCGCAGCCGCACGATCTTGACCTCTTGCCCCGCGACCCTGGCGGTCTTGGGCGGCGCAAGACCCAGGTTCGGCCCCGCCGAGCCACCCTCACCGACCACGTCGGTGGTGACGCCCTGGCGAACCTTGCTCTGGGCCGTGCCGTCCTCGAGCACGGTGAAATCCGAGTGCGAGTGCATGTCGATGAAGCCGGGAGCGACCACCAGTCCGGCGGCGTCGATTTCTTTCGTGGCGCTGCCGGTCAGCGCCGGCCCGATCGCGACGATGCGATCGCCGCGCACGGCGACGTCGGCGTATTTCCATGGGTTTGCAGTGCCATCGACGACCTTGCCATGGCGGATGACGACGTCGTAGGGCGCGTCGGCAAACCCGAGATGGGGTGATGCGAATGCGCCGACCAGCGCCGAAAAACAAATTCGAACGTGCGGTGTGGACATGGACGCAGCCTCGTTCCGACTGCGACCAAGGTCAAGCGGCGTATATAGTGAAACCAACCGCCATGTCGGCCGCGCATTTTTTGACCATCTTTGCCGCCGGATTGGTTGCCGGCATCATCAACTCGGTCGCTGGCGGCGGAACCCTGCTGACCTTCCCGGTGCTGGTGTGGACCGGTCTGCCACCGGTGATTGCCAACGCCACCAACACCCTGGCGCTGTTTCCCGGATCTCTGGCAGGAGCGTTTGCCCTCCGGCACGAGGCGGCACGGGTGCCCGCGCTGCTGCGCTTGCTCATTCCCGCTGCCGTGCTGGGCGCCCTGGTTGGCGGCTGGCTGCTCCTGGCCACGCCCGGGCGCGTCTTTTCGTCGATCGTTCCTGGCCTCGTCTTGCTGGCCACGTGTCTGGTCGCGGCGCAGCGACCAATCGCCCTCCTCCTGGGCACCGATCGGCCAGCGGCGGGTGGCCCCGGCCGAAGCCTCGCGTTGTTCGCGGCGCAACTCGCGGTGTCGATCTACGGCGGGTATTTCGGTGCCGGCCTCGGAATCTTGATGCTCGCCGCGCTTGGCCTGTATGGCGTGCAAGACATCCAGGCGCGCAACGGCGTGAAAAACATCCTGGGCGGCATCACCAACGGTGTCGCGGGCATCTACTTCGCCGCCTCGGGTGGCGTCGACTGGCCGTCGGCGCTCGTCCTATGCACGGGCGCGATCGCCGGAGGCTACGCCGGCGGCAGGGTCAGCCGCCGCTTCCCGCCGCGCCTCGCCGAGACCATCGTCATCGCCATTGGAGCACTTGCGGCTGTGTCGCTGGCCCTGCGCCGCGGCTCGTGAACCCGCGTGATAAGCGTTCACATGGGGGGACCGCCCGGCGCCACGCAAATCCAGCTCAATCCCGCCGCTGCCTGGCGCCTCTGCGTCCCCCCAAACCCCCGCTCGTCGCCGCGGCAAAGCCGAGTCGACGAGTCACCTCCTCCGACGGGGCTCAGGCGGGGCGTGAACGATTACCCCGCGTGATAGCATCAAGGGGTGACGAAGTTCAGCGTCAACCTCAACAAGTTTGCCCTGGTTCGCAATTCGCGTGGCAACAACACGCCCGACTTGCTTGCCATCGCGCGACGCTGCATCGCCGCGGGCGTTGACGGCATCACCATTCACCCGCGACCTGACCAGCGCCATGCGCGCTACCAGGACGTGCATGATCTGGCGCAGCTCATCGGCGGACTGGCCGACGGAACGGTCGAACTCAACATCGAAGGCAACCCCACCCGGGGATTTCTCGATGTGGTGCTCGCAGCGCGGCCCCACCAATGCACCCTGGTGCCCGACGCCGAGGGACAACTGACTTCCGACCACGGCTGGGACGCCATCGCGCAGCGCGAGCGGCTCACCACCGTGTGCCGCGAGTTGCGCGCGGCGAAGATTCGCGCCAGCCTGTTTCTGGACGCGGTGCCTGCGCAAGTGCGTGCGGCCGCCACGGTGGGTGCTGATCGCATCGAGCTTTACACCGAGCCGTTTGCGCAAGCCTTTGCGACTCCGCGCGAAGTGACGAGCCTGGGCGAGTTTGCCGCTGCGGCAAAGGAAGCGCATCGGCTTGGCCTCGGCGTCAACGCCGGGCACGACCTGAATCAACTCAACCTCGGGAAATTTCTTGCTGCCGTTCCGGGCATCCTTGAAGTCTCCATCGGACACGCGGTGGTCTGCGATGCGTTCGATCACGGGCTGCAAGTCACGCTCGCCCGTTACCTGTCGATCATTCGAGCCGCGCCCCCCGCCCCGTGAATGGCGACGACGGTAAGCACGAGGAGTACGACTTCACCGTGAAGGGCCAGGACGGCACCATGTTCAAGGTTTTCGCGAGGCAGAACGTGATTCTGCGTGATGACTTTTCTTGCGGTCTGCGCTGGGACGCGCCCAGCGGCGAGGCGATCATCCTGGCGCGCTACAACGGATCTTCCCACCCGCACACCAACCGGATCGAAAAGACGCGCTTCGTGAGCAAGCACCACATCCACCGGGCGACGGAACGGTATGTCCAGGCCGGGCTTCCCGCAGAAGGCTATGCCATGGAAACCACGGCGTACGCGTCGCTTGCGGCCGCCGTGACCTCGCTGGCGCGCGATTGCCACATCGAGGGTCTGGCACTGCCTCCGCAGCAACTTGGCTTGATCAGCGGAGGTGTCCATTGAATCTGGACGTTGCACGCATCGAGGAAACGCTGTGCAAGAGCATGTGCGCGGACGTCCGCCTGCACCCGCGCCCGGGCGAGGAACGGATCATGGTCGAGACGCCGTTCACGTTCGACGACGGCGACGCGTACTCGCTGTTCCTGGAGCCGCTGCCGAGCGGCGGGGTTCGAATCACCGACTGCGGCCACACGTTGATGCACCTGAGCTATTCACTGGACGTCGACAAGCTACGGTCCGGCACGCGCGAGCGGCTATTCGGGAAGATCCTCGATGACGGCGGGGTGCAGGACCAGGCCGGCGAGCTGATGCTCGACTCGCCGCTGGATCAGCTTGGGCCAAACGTCTTTCGTTTCGGGCAGGCGCTGACGCGCATCCACGATCTGAACTTCCTCAACCGGGTGCGAGTCGAATCCACTTTCTACGATGACCTGCGCGAGGCGGTGCTGGGGATCGTGCCGGGGGACAAGGTGCGGCAGGACTACGTCCTGCCGAATCAGCCGGGGGCGGAAGATTACGTGATCGATTTTCACATCCAGGGGCCGAAGGAGCCGATCTTCTTGTTTGGGATCCCCAACAAGGACAAGGTGATGTTGACGACGATCATCATCGAGCACTGGCTGCGGGAAAAGGTGCCGTTCGATTCGCTACTGGTGTTCGAGGACCAGCAGAAGATGCCCAGGAAGGATCTGGCGCGGTTGTCGAACGTCGGGGGCGAGATGGTCTCATCGCTGGACGCGCGGGACGACCTGGCGCGGAAGCTGCGGAAGCGGATGGGGGCATAGGGGTCGAGGCGGCTGGGCAGGTCTTCGCCCAGCCGAGATTCCATGTACACTGTGGCGCATTCACGCTGCGCCCGTATCCTCCGACGAAATATAGCTGGCTCTCGCGCCAACCACCTCGCCGATATGTCCGACTGCCACCGTGCCCCTACTGCGAAGTACCGCTGGTGGCTCTGGATCATTCTTGGTGCGAGCGGACGCAACCGTTCAGGGAGCGCGCTGCGTCCTCGCGGCGACGCGGGCGAACCTTTTGGCCCTGATTGGCGGTACTGTACGGGTGCCATGAAACGTTCCGTGACCGTGCAGATCGGGGGCCAGCGCTACACGCTCAAGAGCGATGCCGACGAGGAGGCCGTGCGCAAGGTCGCGGCCCACGTCGATCTGCGCTTGCGCGAGTTGCAAAAACAGACGCGCTCCGCCGACACGCAATCGCAGTCGGTGCTGACGGCGCTGCAGATCGCCGAGGAGCTGTTCAAGGAACGCGCCGCCCACGCCGCGCTGAAAAAGCGCGTGCGCGAAAAAGGCCAGACGTTGCTCACGTTGCTCAAGCGCGAGGCACGGATTTGAGCGATCCCGGCAGTTCCAAGCGGCCGCTGCGCCAGCGCATGGCCAGCCTGCGGCACGCGATGACCGCGAACGATCGCACCCTGGCAAGTGTTGCGGCGTGCGCACGATTGGCGTCGTTGCCCGAGTTGCTGTCGGCGCGGGTGGTGACGGCGTTTGCGCCCATCGGCACCGAGCTCGATCCCTCAACCGCAGTCCTGGCCGCGCTGGCGCGGGGCGCAGTGGTGGGTTTTCCCCGCGTGGGCAAGAATCGCCCGCGCATGACCTTCCACCGGATTGCCGATCTGTCCGAGCTCGTTCCCGGTACGGGATCGTTCGCCATCCCCGAACCGCGCGCCGACGCGCCCGTGGTTTCGGCCGACACCATCGACTTCGTCATCGTGCCGGGGCTCGCTTTCGACGCCGCCGGTCGGCGCCTGGGCTACGGCGGCGGGTACTACGACGAATTTTGCGCCGCTCTGCGCGCTAAAAGCAGCCGCGCGCCCCTGGTCGGCCTGGCCTTCGAAGCGCAGTGCATCCCACGCGTTCCGTCCGACACCGACGACATCACCGTGGATCTCGTCGTGACCGAAGAGCGGGTGATCCGCTGCGCCGCAGCCCGCCAAAACACCGCCGAGTGACTTTTTTGACCGCCGGGCATGGCGGCGAGACACTCGACTGGATGCTCAACCTACGCCCCTTTGCGCCCAGACTATTCGCCGTCGCTCTTGCCGCCGGTTGCACGCCGGAAATCACGATCCTGACCGAGGATCAGTTTTGCGTCGAGTGGGCCAAACGCGAGTGCGAACCGGTGTCCGCGCGCTGCAGCCCGTTTTCGCGCCCGCAGTGCGAGGCCACCCGCAAGCTCGTGTGCCAGGACTTCGCCGTCGCAGCCAAGGGGGGCTCGCGCGTGTACCACCCGGGCAGCGCCGAACCGTGCCTCGCCCGCATCAGCGACGCCTACGGCAAGGTCGTGATCACCCCCGCCGACCTCGCGTCCCGCGACGCGGCCTGCGCCAAGGTGTTTCAGGGTTCGGCCAAGGCCAACGAGCCATGCACCGCAGACAACGAGTGCGATGGCACACTGCTGTGCGACAAGGCCAAGGGCCGCTGTGGGACGCCCAGAACGGTGGGTTCGAACCAGGGTTGCGCCAACGTGGGCGAAGTCTGCGTGCGCGGCGAGTACTGCCACAAGGACGGTAACGGCGTGTTCACCTGCTCGAAGAAGCGCGCGCTCGGCATGCAGTGCAACAACACGGACCCATGTCAGGAGAATCTGCGTTGCGCTGGCATGACCAACCCGCGACTCTGCGTGGACCGGCTGGAACAGGGTGCCACGTGCAGCGTCCACCAGGAATGCAGCACCGACTTTTGTGACCCCTACACGCGCGGCTGCGCCGATGGTCTCTATATTGGGGGCGACTCGTCGTCGTGCAAGGCCTTCGGCGGTGCCTCAACGCCTGCGCAGGACGCGGCCGCGACGGATTAGCAACTGGGATCTAAAATCCGAAGTACGCGCCCACGCGGCCTTCAACGTTCCAGTGCAACTGGTCCTTGAAGCTGTAGGGCAACAAGCCCGCCTCGGCAAACACGCCCACGCCGAACAGCGAAATCTTGAATCCCACGGCGCCGCCGTATGCGATGTGGCGCGCTTTCTCGTGCAGCAGGTTGCTGAACGACAAGATCGCGCGGCCGTACAGCGGCAAGATCGGAGGCGCTATCACCACCATCGGACGAACCGCGACGTCGAACTTGCTCGCCTCGACGTCCGGCAGCGCCGCCACCAGGCCAAGTTCAACCCGCAGCATCGACAGGAACGTGATCCCAGGTGCCACCATCAAGTTGGTGGTCGTTGCCTTGACCTCCGGCTTGAGGTCGACACCCTTGCCCACCGATCCCTCTACGATCATCCCCGCACGCGCGGGCGCAGGCACGAGCGCCACACCGAGGAGGCCCAGAACACCACCGATCAACAAGTTGCGCATGAGTTCGTTTGTATCCCGGCCCACGGAAAAATGCTAACGAACGAACGTTACCGGTGCAATACGAGGCAAAACAATGCTATCCGCCGAGCAGCCGTTCTACAAACGCGTGCATGGCGGCCAGCCTTGCACCACGAAAGGCGCGCCCGACCGCAGCCAGAAGGCGCGCTCCCGCCGGGCCCGTCTCGCCGATGGTGTCGAGTTGCGCGGCGGCGGCGGCGCCACGCCCCGGGTCGGCGGACTGAATGACCAGCGCCTCAACCGCCACCAGACGACGCGTGCTGTCGCTTTCACTCGTCACAAGGACACGCCCCAGATCCTGCGCGGAGCGCTGCCTGGCCCATAATCGGCCCAGGCCCGCGACGGCAGCCTTGCGCACGTCGTGCGCCGGATCAGTCAACGCCGTCTCCAGCACCGATGCAGCCGCAGCCTGATGGCGCTCCTCGATCGCACCGAGCGCCTGCGCCGCCGCGGCGCGCTCGCCTTCACTGGACGATGCCAGCGCGACGACCAATTCCGGAACGGTGGCACTCCTCGGTGCCGCTTCCGTCTGCGCGACCGTTGGCCCGTGAGCACTTCCGCGTACGTTGCGTGCAGCCGCAGCCTGCTGCAAGTCGCCAAGACACGCCTCGGCCGCGTAGCGCACGTCACGCTGCTTGTCCCGGCTTGCGACGCGCAGGTACATCACGACCGACGCCTCCTTGCGCGCGATGGAGCAGAACGCCCGCACCGCCACCTTGCGGCTGGGCACGTCGCCCTGGCGCAGCGCCAGCGCCAACGGCCCAAACATCGCCGACGCACGATCCTGTGCGATGCGCTCCATGGCGAGTGCCACCTCTTGCCGGTAGGCCGGACGGATGGTCTTGAACGCCCGCACCAGCACCTCTGCCACGAGGCTGGGCTGGGTTCGCGCCAGATCCACCGCCGACGCCAGCGCCGCCTCAACCACTTCCTGGTCGCCGTCAAGCAACGCCTTCCCGACCAGCGCCACGCCGTCGCGGCGGAGCGCGGCGAACGCACGCACCGCCTCAACGCGCGCCGCCGGCGATGGCTCGTACAGGAATCCCTTGAGCACCTTGGCCGCACGGTCCGGCTGCTTGAGCGCCACGGCTCCCCAGATCGCGGCCACCGCCGCGCGAGAAGTCGGTGGCCCCTTGCCAAGGGCCAATGCCAGGGCTTCGTCCGGCGGAAGCAACCGCGCCCGCAGCGGCAGGGCCGCCTCGCGCAAGCGTGGCGACACCTCGCCGGTGATCACCTGATCGAGAACCCTGGCCGCAGCTTCCGGCAACGCCCCCGAGCGGCGCAACAGACCAAACGCGCCGACCCGCGCCTCCTCGGGCGCTTTTTCGTCGGCCGCGAGATCAAGCAGCGTGCTGGCCGTTTCGGCGGGCGCGCGCGCAACCACTCGACCAAGCAACAGGGTGCCCGCTTGCCGGGCGGAAGCATCGAGGCTTCGCAGCATCGGCAACGCAGCGGTTGCGGCGACGGCCGGTGAGCGTTCCGCGAGCGTCAGGACCGCACGCTCGGCTTGCTTGCGCAGCCCCGGATCGCGATCGGCCAGCGCAACCGCGAGGACGGCCGCCGCCTCGGTCGCGGACAACGTCGCGCACTCGCGCAGGACGGCGTTCTTGACGTCGACGGAACGATCGCCAAGCGCCGTCCGCAAGGTGGTGCCGTGCGACGCAAGGCCGGTGCGGCGATCGATCGCAGCCGCAACCTCGACCCCACGCAACCGGGTGTCCGCCGACGGATCCGTCAGCGCCGAGGCCAGAATCTCGTCTTCACCCGCGCGCCCGGCACCAATCACGGCAAGGACTTCCAGGACCTCGCGCCGGGTGGTGGGATCGGCAAACGCCTGCTTGAGCGAGATAACGCCGCCGGCATCGCCAAGCAGGATCAGCGCCACGCCCCGAGGCACCGGACGCAGCCCATCGACGACCGCCCGCATCCACCCCGGCAGCGCCGTGTTCCGGTCGCGCTCGAGGGCACCGGATGCCCGGCCAGCGGCGATGCGACGCGAAACGTCCGGCGCAAGACTCCCGGCGACGAACCCGGTGTCCGCCAGAACCGAGCCAAAGCGCGGATTGTGGGGCACGAATGAAAACCAGCCCAAGGTTGGCTTTCCGAGGCGTACGACCACGCGCGCGGACGTCGCGCCCGGCGCGGGCCCGAGGTCGAGCGTGTACGAGGTCCGCAGGTGAAACACCCCGGCGGTACATAGGCCGACGGCGAAAAGCAGGCCAAGGCCCAGGGCAATCGCGCCGACGCGGAGGCTGCGTGAGACGTGTTCCTTTTCCGGTGCGCCAAGAGTTCCACCCAGGTACCGCGTGGCCCGCAGGGCTTGACGCAGTGATAGACGCGTTCCAGCCAGCATGGCGCGGCGCAGGGCCCGACGCGCGCTCTCGATGCGCGCACGCTCGGGCGCGACGGCGACCAGGATGTGTGCAGCCAACGCCGCATGCACCAGCGAGAAGCGCGCCTCACGATCCTTTTCTTCCTTGGCAACCAGGCCCGAATGGACGCACACGTCGAGCGCGGGTTCCACCAACTCGCGCCGCAGTTGCGTGCGCGCGGCGATCTGCCGAAGCGAGGCGATGCCGACTTCCACCAGCGCGAGCAGCACGAGGCCGGCGCTGCGGGCCTCGCTCTGGGCAAGCACACGTTCGACAAACAACGGCAACAACGCATCGGCACCACCGCTTTTTTCGTAGCGCCGCAACGACGTCAATCGAAGCTCAAGAACCTGGCGCGCAACGATCTGCAGGTTCAGCGGCGAGCACGGGCCAAACTTGCAGAGATCGCCGGCGATCAACCCCGCCAGGCCAGCCTCAAGAAACGTTCCTGTCTGCAAGGCTGTTTGCTCGATGACCTCGGTCGCAGCGGATTGCTCCATGCGCGACAGATTCATGCTTGCGCCGGGAACGGGTGCGAGGCCCGACGCGACCAAAAAAGGATCGAGGAGCTGGCAAGCGTCGCCATCGACCACGAACAGAAATCGCAGCCGCTGCCCCGCGAAGGCCGCCACCGCCGCCGCCAGGATCCCGGCGAGGCGATCCCGATCCGCTTCGCGGCCGGGCGCGAGCACGGACTCAAGATGATCGACCACCAGCAACGTACCGGCCCGAGATCCGCGGGCCAGGCGTGACAAATAGTCGGCGAATCCCTCTCCTGCGGCGGGCGGATCGGCATGGGCGCGGCCCGCCGAAAGCCACAGATCTTGGTCGGGGGCCGCGTGGTTGCCGACGTGCAACGCCAGGACGCCGGCCCGCGACAGCAACGGAATGAGGCCCGCCCGCACCAGCGACGTCTTGCCGACGCCAGCCTCCCCGGTGAGCAGCGCCACGCGAGAATTGTCGCGGGTGACCAGGTGGTGCAACGAAGCAACCTCCGCAGCGCGGCCCAAGAACAGCGCCGCGCTGCCCTCATCGTAGGGGATGAGGCCGCGGAACGGACCTGGTTGACTGAGCGTCGGCATCGGCCAGATCAATGGTCAGGGCGCCTCGCGCATCTCCGATTCGAGCATCTCGGGCTCTTCGTCGTAGTCCGAGATGATGATCTCCCGGCTGCGCGCGTCGGTGGAGGAAGGCGTGAAGAAGCCGTCGATGAGATCGGCGAGCTCTTCGTGTGAGGTTCCGCGTTTGACCGTCGCCAGCGCGTACACGATGTGTCCATCGTCGACCACCGCGAGGAATCCAACCCGGCGGCCGTCGACGACCGACCACAGATCCCACGTTTCGCTCTCGCGGGTTCGCGTCACACGGGTCGCGTAGAACGTGCGCGGTTCGTGCCGGGTGATCGGCGTGATTTTCGGATCGCGTGGCGCTTTCGACATGACTACCCCCTTGCTCCAGCCTCGACGAGAACCGCTAGTCCCTGCCCAACTCCGATGCACATGGTGGCAAGGCCGATCGTGACCTTGCGACGCCCCAGCTCATGCACGAGCGTCGTGATCATGCGAGCGCCCGAGCAGCCGAGTGGGTGGCCCACCGCAATCGCACCGCCGTTGACGTTGACGCGCGCGGGATCAAGGCCGAGTTCGGTCATGCACGGGATGGCCTGCGCGGCAAAGGCCTCGTTGAGTTCCACCAGATCAATGCGCTCGACCGGGAGGGCAGCGCGCGCCAGAACCTTGCGCGTCGCCGAAATGGGCCCGAGGCCCATCAGCGATGGTTCGACGCCCGCCGCCGCAGAAGCCATGATGCGCGCGAGCACCGGTCGCCCGAGGCGCTTGACGCCCTCGGCGGACGCCAGAAGCACCGCCGCCGCGCCGTCGTTGAGGCCGGACGAATTGCCGGCCGTGACGGTGCCGTTCGTGCTGCGAAACGCCGTCGGCAACGCCGCCAGATCCTCCAGTGTCGTCTGCGGCCGGGGATGCTCGTCGACGGTGATGCGTTTGACGCCGCCCTTGCCGCCGACAACCTCGACGGGAACCAGTTCCGCATCGAAGCGACCGGCTGCCTGCGCTGCCGCCCAGCGCTGCTGGCTTTGCAGCGCAAACCGATCTTGCGCCGCACGCGACACCGCGTGTTTCTCCGCCACCAGCTCGGCGGTTTCTCCGAGCGCGGGCGTGCCGTGCAGCGCCTGCATGCGCGGGTTGACGAAACGCCAGCCAAGGGTCGAGTCGTGCAAGGTCGCGTCGCCGCGCGGAAAAGCTTGCCGTGGTTTCGCCATGACCAGCGGCGCGCGCGACATCGATTCGACGCCGCCGGCAATGACAATGTCCGCCTCGCCCACCGCGATCGCCCGCGCACCGTCGATCACCGCTTGCAGGCCCGACCCGCAGAGCCGATTGACCGTCGCGCCGGGAACCGTCACCGGCAGGCCCGCGAGCAGCGCGCTCATGCGGGCCACGTTGCGGTTGTCCTCGCCGGCCTGGTTGGCGCAGCCGAAGATCACGTCGTCGATGCCCGCCGCGTCCATCGGATTGCGCTGCAGCACCGCACGCAACACCACCGCGCCCAGATCATCCGCCCGCACGTCCGACAGGGCGCCGCCGTAGCGGCCGATGGGCGTCCGCACGGCGTCCACGATGAAAACGTCGTGTCCGGTCATCGCCCCTGCCCCGCCGCGCGAAACGGTGCCGACAAGATCGGCTGCCGCTCCATCGACCGGCGCGTCCGCTGCAACTCGATCTCGCTGATCAGCAACGCCGGTGCGACGGTCGACACCGGCACAAATCCGGATTCCGCGCCGCAAAACCCATTGAACACGCCATCGGTATCGCCGGTCGCCACGATTCGGTTCAGCGAACCAATCGGCGTGCCGACGAATTCGACGCCGCGCACCAGTGTCTCCTTGCCGGTCTGTGCGTCAACCTTGTACACGATGCGGGGCATGCCCTTGAACGCCTGAAAATCGTAGGTGGTGGTGTTGGTCTGACCGCCCGAGATGTCGGCGATGATGAGACCAAAGGCCTTCTTCTGCCGCCGTATCTCGTCGAGCAGCATCTCCTTGAGCTTCGTCATCGAGACGCGCTTGTCCGAGCGCACGATCGTGTTGGCCATGCGTCCAATGGGATCCTGCGTGCCCTCGGAGCGGCCGTGCGCGTTCGATTGCGGCGCTCCTTTCACGGGTGTCCGGCTCATCAAGTAGTTGCGCAGGATGCCGTGGTCGACCAGCGGCACGGAACGCGCGGCCACGCCTTCATCGTCGAAGCGGTACCAGCCGTTCAGCGACACGTCACCGATCTTGCGCTGCGTGGGATCATCGAAGATCGACAGAAACGTCGGCAAAATTGGCTTGCCGATCTGGCCCTTGAACGTCGCGCCTTCCTTGTTGTCGTTCTGACGCTCGCCCTCCAGGCGATGTCCAAGCGCCTCGTGGAAAAACACGCCCGCCGCCTCGGGCAGCAGGATGGCGGGCCCGTTGTACGGGTCGAGCATCGGTGCCTCGCGCAGATCGTGAATTTGCTGCGCCAGGTCCGCCACCGCGCGCAGCGCCGTGACCTCGTCCGGCAACTCGCGGTCGCTCGCGCCGTAAAAACTCTTGGCGTTCGAGATGAGCAGGCCGTCCGCGGCGCGCCCGGTGGCCGACAGGTGCAGCCCCCAGATAAGCCGCTCGCTCACCAATTCGGTGCCCTCGGTCGTGACCAGCGTGCGCGTCTGATGGCTCACCGAAAGTTTGACCTGCGCATCAAACACGTCCGTCGGCCCCTTGAAGGCGGCCGACAGCTTGCGCAGCCGATCACCCCACGCCGTGCGATCCACCCGGACGGACATCGCAGGCTCGATCGCCCTGACCGTCGGCTCATGCGAGAAACTCGCCACCGATTCGTCCTCGACCATCTTGGTCACGCGGGCACCGCGCTTCTTGTGCAGCGCCGACAGTGCGCGCTTGTACTTCACGTCCGTCTGCAGCCAGAACGTCGCGCGCAAAGCCGCCACGTCGTCATCGATGGGCGCACTCACCGGCGGCTCGTACCGGTCGAAGTCGTCGCTGTCGCCGAAGATCTTGTCCGACGAGTCGTCGGCGGTGTTGTCGAAGTGGTGGTTGCCCACGCGGACCTCGACGTTCGCTTGCCGAACGGCGACGTGGCTATCCTCGAGCAAGGCACCGAAGCGCGCCGCCATGTCGGTTTCGTCGTAGTCGCGCAACACGTAGCGGATGAAATACGGCCCCTCTTCGCCGGGCAGCTTCAGCTTGGCCTTGCTGCGCGTGATTTCTTCGTTGAGCGCCGCCAGGATCTTCACCCGCGGATCGGGGGCCGTCACCGGGCCGGGGGCAGCGAAAGCAACGAGGCGCAGGGTGCCCGCGCACGCGATCACGCCCGCCGCGCCGCACAACGCGACTCGAAAACGCCCTCGGATGGTCATGCGCGGATGCCGCAACGTGCCTCTGTGGTAAACGATCTGCCCTCCAATGGCCAGGATCAATTCCCACTATCAGAAGTTGCAAGCAAGCTACCTGTTCGCCGAGATCGCCCGGCGCGTGAAAACTTTTGCCGACGCGAACCCGGCCGCCAAGATCCTCCGTCTGGGAATAGGCGACGTGGTGCTGCCCCTGCCGCCCCCGATCATCGACGCGCTGAAAGCCGGTGCCGACGATCTTGGTCGGCGCGAAACGTTCAAGGGGTACGGCCCCGAACAGGGCCACGACTTCCTGCTGCAGGCCATCGCCGCCGACTACGCGCGCCAGGGCGCCGACGTGCAAACCGACGAAATATTTGTCTCCGACGGGTCGAAATGTGACACCGGCAACATCCAGGAGATTTTTTCTACCGACAGCATCGTCGCGGTCACCGACCCAGTCTACCCGGTTTACGTCGACACCAACGTGATGGCCGGGCGCACCGGCCCCGCCGACGCGCAGGGGCGCTACGGCAAGCTGGTGTACCTGCCGACCACGCTGGACAACGGCTTCGATCCGCCCCTGCCCGCAGAGCGCACAGACCTCATCTACCTGTGCTCACCCAACAACCCGACCGGTGCCGCCATGTCACGCGCTTCGCTCGCACGCTGGATCGATCACGCGCGCGCGAACGAATCGGTGATCTTGTTCGACGCCGCCTACGAGGCGTTCATCCGCGAGCCGGGCATTCCGCACAGCATTTTCGAACTGCCGGGCGCACGCGACGTCGCCATCGAGTTCCGCAGCTTTTCGAAAACCGCCGGGTTCACGGGCACGCGCTGCGCCTACGCGGTGGTGCCGAAGACGCTGAAGGCGCGCAACGACGCGGGCGACGCGGTGGCGCTGCACGGCCTGTGGAGCCGTCGGCACACGACAAAGTTCAACGGCACCAGCTACCCGATCCAGCGCGCAGCAGCCGCCGTCTTCACGCCCGCCGGGCGCGCGGCGGTGGACGCCAACGTCGACTACACCATGACCAATGCGCGCATCATCCGCGAGGGTCTGACGAAGGCCGGCTACACCGTCTCGGGCGGCATCAACGCGCCGTACATCTGGGTCAAGCTGCCTCCAGGGACGACGTCGTGGGATTTCTTCGACAAGTTGCTGGGCACCGCGCACGTCGTTGGCACGCCCGGCGCCGGCTTCGGCCGCAACGGCGAGGGCTACTTCCGCCTGTCCGCCTTCGGCTTCCGCGAGCACGTCGAGGAGGCCGTCACGCGCATCATCGGGATGGCGCCCTGACAACGATTGGTGTAAACATCCCCGCCATGGCCGAGAAAAAAGCATCCCCCGCCAAGAAATCGACAGCCGCAGCCGCAGCCGCAGCCGCA
Source organism: uncultured Myxococcales bacterium (assembly GCA_964431675.1). Lineage (GTDB taxonomy): Bacteria > Myxococcota_A > Polyangia > Fen-1088 > Fen-1088 > CAYSKR01. The sequence goes on along the minus strand of CAYSKR010000093.1, from coordinate 20,548 downwards.
GCCGCGCCTGCCAAGACCGTCAAGGCGAAAGCCCCGAAAGCAGCCGGTGCGGTGACCGCACGCTCGAAGGCGACGCCCGCCGCCCCCGAAGGGCAGCGTTGCCGCGAACCCAAGTGCAAGCAGCCGGTGCGTGCCAAGGGCTACTGCCGCAAGCACTACATGGGCTGGCGCCGCGGCGACGTGGGCGGGAAGCACCGCTACGGCATCTGCAGCAAGGAAGCATGTCGGAAGCCCGCCGTGATCGCGGGCCGCTGCACCGAGCACAAGAAGGGCGCGTCGGCCGCACCCGCCGACGCGGCTGCCGCACCGGCCACTCCCGCAGCCTGAGCCCACCCGGCGTTCACCTCGCCCTTTTACCCGTTCCACTGGCCTGCAAAGCGCGCTGAATTTCCTTGGACGTGATCGTCATCCGGGGGGGCGCGCGGTTGCGTGGCACCGTGCGCGTGTCGGGTGCCAAGAACGCCGCGCTGCCCATCCTGGCGTCGTCGCTGCTGGCGACCGACCGGTCGACCTACCGCAACATGCCGGACCTGGGCGACGTCAGCACGATGAAGCGCCTGCTCGGAGATCTTGGTGCCAGGGTGCAGGGCAAATCGGTCACCCACGTCGACACGTCATCGGTTCGCCACTTCGAGGCACCATACGAGCTGGTCAAGACGATGCGCGCGTCGGCGCTGGTGCTCGGCCCCCTGGTCGCACGCCACGGCGAGGCGAAGGTGTCGCTGCCAGGTGGCTGTGCCATCGGTGCCCGCCCGATTGATCAACACCTCAAAGGCCTGGAAGCGCTCGGGGCGAAGATCAGCCTCGAACACGGCATCGTGCATGCGACCGCCAAGCGTTTGCGCGGTGCCCCGGTCGTCTTCGACGTGGTCACCGTGACCGGCACGGAAAACCTGATGATGGCCGCCACCCTGGCCGACGGTCTAAGCACCCTGGAAAACGCGGCGTGCGAGCCCGAGGTCGAAGAACTCGCCCGGGTGCTCAACAAGATGGGCGCGCGCATCAAGGGCGCGGGCACCTCCACCATCACCATCGAGGGCGTGCGTGAGCTCGGCGCCGTCGACCACGCCGTCATCCCGGATCGCATCGAGGCGGGCACGCTGATGGTGGCCGCCGCCATCACGGGCGGCAACGTGTTCATCGAGGACGCGCTGCCCGAACACCTGGAAGCAGTCATCGCCAAGCTGCGCGCAGTCGGCGTCGACGTTGTGCCTGAAAAGGGGGGCATCCGCGTGCGCGCCCACGGCAAGCTGTCGCCCGCCGACATCGCCACCCGCCCGCACCCCGGCTTTCCCACCGACATGCAGGCGCAGTTCATGGTGCTGATGACGCAGGCGCGCGGCCAGTCGATGCTCAGCGAGACCATCTTCGAGAACCGCATGCAGCACGTGCCCGAGCTGCGCCGCATGGGCGCCAGCATCGTCATCGATGGACGAACCGCGGTGGTGCGCGGCCGAACGAAGTTGACGGGTGCCAAGGTCATGGCCACCGACTTGCGCGCCTCGGCGTGTCTGGTGCTGGCCGGGCTCGTCGCCAGTGGCACGACCGAGATCCGCCGCGTCTACCACCTGGATCGCGGCTACGAGCGGTTGGACAAGAAGTTGCGCGAACTCGGCGCTAATATCCGGCGCGTCCGGGGCAGCCTATGAGCAAGTCACGCAAGCACATCGATTCTCCGGCGACGCTGTCGTCGGCGCGCCGGGCAGGCATCCTGACCATCGCGCTGGCCGCCGGGCGGATTCTCGAAGAGGCGACGGCGCTGTTCGCGCGCGCCGGCATCGATCTGTCGGCGGTCGCCAGGGCCAAGGCCGAGCGACGCCTGGTCGTGTCGCTACCGGCCGCACGCATGCGCGTGCTCATCGTGCGCGACACCGACGTGCCGGCGTTCGTCGAACACGGTGCCGCTGACGTGGGCATCGCCGGGGCCGACGTGCTGCAAGAGCAGGGCCGCGATCTTTTCGAGCCGCTCGACCTTGGCATCGGACGCTGCCGCATGGTCGTCGCCGAGCCGGAAGATCGCCTGATCGACGAGTCGATTCACACGCACCTGCGCTACGCCACCAAGTTCCCCGAGATCACCCGTCGGCACCTTTCGGCACGCGGCACGGTCGCCGAGATCATCAAGCTGTACGGTTCGATGGAAATCGCTCCGCTCGTCGGGCTGGCGGATCGCATCGTCGACCTGGTTTCGACCGGCGAAACACTACGCCAGCACCACCTGCGCGAGATCGAGACCATCATGCCCATCAGCGCCCGCCTGTGCGTCGGCCGCGCCGCCGCCAAACTGTTGCCCGATCGCATCGACGATCTGACCGCGCGGCTGGAAGCAGCGCTTGGTGTCGGTGGCCGCGCCTCTCGCCGGCGAGCGTGAGGTGGGCATCCTTTTATCGGCGCAAGGACTGACCGCCGCGTTCGGCGCGAAGACCCTGTTCGAGAACGTCAGCTTCACCGTCGAGGATGGTGATCGGATCGGCCTCGTCGGTCCCAATGGCGCGGGAAAATCGACGCTGCTCGGGATGCTGGCCCAGGCCGCGTTGGAGCCGCGGATCGGCGGCAACATCTCGCGCCGACGCGGTTTGCGCGTGGGCCACGTCGAACAAGTTCCTCAGTTTGCCATCGGTGCGACCATCGCACGGGCGATCCGGGAGGGGATCGCGTCCTTCCACGCACAACCAGCATCACCCACCGGCGCGCAGGGCGAGGCCGCGCACGACGACCACTGGGAACACGACCTGACTTTGCGCCAGGTCATGGTCGACCTCGGCCTCGCGCGGGGCGACGCCGACACGGCGATCGGACCGGACACGCCCGTCGCGTCGCTGTCGGGCGGATGGCAAAAACGAGTGGCCCTGGCGCGCGAGATCGCTCGGCAGCCTGATCTGTTGTTGCTCGACGAGCCAACCAACCACCTGGACGTTGAAAGCATCGAGTGGCTTGAGCGGCTGATCGCGCAGGCGCGCTTCGCCACGGTGACCGTCACCCACGACCGGCACTTCTTGCAGAGGGTGGCGACGCGGATCCTCGAACTCGATCACCGCAACGCCGGCGGACTCCTGGCGGTGACCGGCAACTACGCGGAGTACGTCCGGGTCAAGTCCGCCAACATGGAAGCGCAGGAGCGGCGCGAAGTCGTTCTGCGCAATACCTTGCGCCGGGAAACCGAGTGGCTGCGCCGGGGTGCCAAGGCCCGCAGCACCAAACAACAGGCGCGCATCCATCGCGCCGCCGACCTGGGCCTTACAGTGGCCGACCTCGCCATGCGCAACACCACGCGCTCGGCCACGCTGGAATTTCAGACCACCGACAAACGCGCCAAGCGCCTCATCGAGGCGCGCGCGATCGGCAAGACCTACGGCAGCCGAACAATTTTTGGCGGTGTCAACCTGCTGGTCGCACCCGGCGTCCGCGTCGGCCTGCTGGGCGCGAACGGCTGCGGCAAATCGACCCTGCTGCGCGTGCTGCTTGGCGATGAACCACCTTCGTCGGGCAGCGTGCTGCGCGCCGAAGGGCTAAGGGTCGCTTACTTCGCGCAAGACCGCGGCGTCCTTGATCCCGAGCGCAGCGTGGCCGAGACCGTCTGCCCGCTCGGCGAACACGTGGCGTTTCGCGGCGCGCGCATCCACGTGCGCGGCTACCTGGAGCGGTTCTTGTTCACTCACGATCAGTGCAAGCTGGCGGTGGGCAGCCTCTCCGGCGGCGAGCAAGGCCGCCTGCTGCTCGCGCAGCTCATGTTGCAGCCCGCCGACGTGCTTGTCCTCGACGAGCCGACCAACGATCTTGATCTGCTGACCCTTGGTGTCCTTGAAGACGCGCTCGTCGAACACGAAGGCGCGGTGCTGCTCGTGTCGCACGATCGGAGTTTTTTGGATGCAGTGGCAACGACGATCCTCGCGTTCGACACCCGCGAACAGGCACCGCAATCCGTTGTCCCGTTTGCCAGCCTCGATCAGTGGGAGGCGTGGCACCGACAACCGGCAGTGGCACCGGCTGCGAAGAGGACGTTGCCCGCGCGCAAGCGCGACAATGACGCATCGGCGACGACCTCGAAGCGCAAGCTTGGTTACCTTGAACAGCGCGAATACGATGGCATCGAGGCGAAACTGGCGACCGCCGAATCGGCGTTGCGTGCGGCCATCGCGGACAGCGAAGCGCCGGCAAGCGCCAGCGACGCCCCCCGACTGGTCGAGCTGCTCGCCCTCATCGCCGCCAGGCAGGCCGAGGTCGATCACCTGTACGCCCGCTGGGCAGAACTCGAAAGATCGCTCTGACCTCGTGCGCGCGCGACGCAGGCTGCCCATGAACCTTGACAAGGCGCTGATCATCTTTATGATCATACATATGCGATCCACGCTGGTCCTGGACGATCACCTGTTCAAGCGCGCACGCCAGCGCGCCGCCGCGCTGGGCACCACGCTCAGTGACGTGGTCAACCAGGCACTGCGTGACGCCCTCATGAATCCTCCCGCCAAACCGGTGAAGTTCAAGATGCTCACGTTCGGCAATGCCTCGCGCCCCGTGCACCGGGAGCCGACTGATTTCGCCGATGCCGTTGCGGACGACGACGCCCGATCCGTGGGGCGCTGAACCGTGCTGATGCCGGACGTCAACATCCTGGTGTACGCGCATCGCCGCGACGATCCGGTGCATGCCGCATACAAGCGATGGTTCGACAAGTTGGTCGCGGGGCCGCAGCCCTTCGCCATGAGTGTTCTTGTGATGGTCGGATTCGTTCGGATCGTCACGAACGAGAAGATCTATTCCGTACCCACGCCTCTGCCGCTCGCGCTCGCGGCGGCTGACGAGATCGCCAACCATCCGAACTGTCGCCTGCTGGCGCCGGACGCGAGTCATTGGGCTTCGGTCTCTGCCCTTTGTCGTGCCGTTGGCGCGACCGGAAAACTCGTGGCCGACGCGCAGCACGCTGCCCTCGCCATCGCCGAAGGCTGCACATTTGCCACCCGGGACGCCGACTTTTCGCGCTTCGTGCCGCACGGCCTGACCTGGAACCACCTTGTGCTTTGAAGCCCTCGCGCTTACCCACGCCATCTACCTTTACCTGCACGCCGACCTTTGCGAGACTGCCGTGTCGGCCTGTTTCACATGACCCAACACCGACCAACTGACGCAGATGATAGGGATGCACTGATGCCCGCCGCGATCTTGCGCGACCACCTTCGACGCGAACTGCGAAAGCATCCTCGCGTCACCCATCAGGGGTTGTTCGCGGATCCGGCCGCGGTGGATCGCCTCGTCGCGGAGGTACCGACCCTGGTGCCGTTTCGCGGCGATAGCTACGCTTCGGGCATGTGGGTGGTCGACTGGGATCATTGCCTGCCGTCCAAGAACTTGATCCTGCGCCTTTACGCCTACTACACCGAGGAGTCGCGCCTGCGCGGCGACAAGGATCTGGCGGCGCGCCTGGAAGAAATCGCGCGCGACGATCTGTTCCCGGAGTTCGACGTTCCCGATCTTGCCGGCCTGCACGCGGACGAAGCCTACGAGGCCGAGCTGCCCCCGGACGGGGCCGCAAAGAAGCTTCGACTGGTCAGCGAGTGGCGCCGCCAGGTCGACCCGAAACTCGGCCGCCAGGCCGAAGAGGTGGTGCGCGCGTCGACGGCGTTTGCCGAGCTGGCCAGCCAGGTGCGCGGCCGCCCTCCCGGACTTGGCGACGTGGAAGCCGCCGAGTGGGCCCCGCCGTCCGAAAGCGGCCACAGCCAGTGGGGAATCGACGTCTGGTTCCTGCGCACGTTCAACGGCATGGTCGGTGAAGGCACCGCGTTTCTGGTCGACTTGCAAAAACGCGAGATCGTCAGCCAGCGGGAGTTTCAGTTCCGGGCGGGGTAGCGGTGCGGATTCTCCTCGTCTGCCTTGGCGGCGCACTCGGGTCGGGGGCGCGATACCTGGTGGCCGACTGGGTGGGTGCCCGCGTGGGGACAGGGTTCCCGTGGGGCACGTTGTCCGTGAACGTCATCGGGTGCTTTCTCATCGAAGTCGTCCTGGTGCTGGGCGCACGCCCGGCGGGCCTGTCACCGATCGCCACCTTGACCTTGACCACGGGATTTCTCGGAGGGTTCACCACGTATTCTGCATTCGACAATCAGCTTCTTGGCTGCGTGCGCGAGGGCACCTTTATCCGCGCACTGACTTACGCGGGCGCGACCGGCATCGGCTGCCTCGCGGCCGGGGCTCTTGGGTTGCTGGTGGGCCGTGGCATTGCAGGCCAGGGTTCATAGCGTCCGTTTCACGCGCGTGATCGCGGGCGTGATTTCGGTGTCGGGCGCGGTGATCCCGGCGGCGGCGCGCGCGCACGACGACGCGACGAGTTCATCGACCGTCCAGGTTTCGGAGCAACAAGTGATCTGGAAGATCGACGTCGGCGCGCAACCGACCGCGCGGGCCGCAGGATTTCCCCGGCGCGGCACCCAGTTCAGCGCGCCATTCGACGAGCGCGAACTGGCGGCGCGCAGCCGCGAGGTCGGCAAGATCCTGTCCGATGGTCTACAGGTCTACCTGAATGGACGTCTGACACCCGCGGAGATCGGCCCCCTCCTGCCCCGGTACGAACCATTTCTCGCTTCCGGTGCGCCCACGTTGGTTCGAGTCGAGCAGGAGTTGCGTTTTTCTGCGCCGGAGCCGATCGAATCGCTGCGCGCGGTCGTGCAATTCTTTTCGACGCAGACGTCACAGCATCGTGCGCTCGTGGCGGTCCGTTGGGACGGCCCGGCCGGCTCTGCGGTGCGTCAGTTCGTGCGCGTGGGGCCAAGTGAAATCGCGCTCGATCGCGGACTGGTCCACGGCAGCGCATGGACGCTCGGCTGGGACTTCGGCCGCTGGGGCGCGCACCACATCTTCATCGGCTACGACCACATCGCCTTTTTGCTGGCGCTGCTGCTCGCGGTCGGCCGGTTCACCGAGCTGCTGAAGATCGTCACCGCATTCACGGTGGCGCACAGCCTGACCCTGCTGCTCGCGGCGTTCGATGTGATCCGGCTGCCGACCCGGCTCACCGAGAGTCTGATCGCCGCGTCGATCATCGCCGTCGCCGCCGAAAACCTGATCCGGCGCGGACCTGCCCGCAAGCGTTGGCTTTTGACGTTTGCCTTCGGACTGGTGCATGGAACCGGGTTCGCCAGCGCGTTGCAAGAGCGACTGGCCATGCTGCAAGACTCGGTCACGCTGCCCGTGCTGGCATTCAATCTCGGCGTGGAGGCGGGACAGATGGTCATCGTCGGCCTCGCGTTCCCGATCTTGATCTGGCTCCGGCGCGCGGCGAATCCCGGCAACGCCGCCCGGCGTGCGGCCCGCATCACCCGCTGGGGCTCGATTCCGATCTTGCTGCTTGGTGCCTGGTGGTTTTTCGAACGGGTGATGCCGTGAGCGTCGCGTGGCTCAGCGACTTCGACGTGGCGCTGCAACGGGCGCGCGCGGAGAAAAAATTGCTGCTCGTGTACTTCGCGCTGCCCGGCCGTCCGCTGTGCGCGGCGATGGAACGGGAAACTTTCGCTCGGCAGGACGTGGTGACGTTCGTGGCTGGAGAATTCGTGCCGCTCAAGCTTGACCCCGCGCTGCGTCCCGATCTGTTCGAGCGCCTCATCGGCGGCTACGGTGCCCTGGCGACGCTGGTCGCGGACCGCGAGACCGATCCGGTTGGCCTGTGGCCGGGCTACGCGACACCCACCGCGTTGCTCGGTTTTCTACACGACGTACTCTCGGCGTACCCGCGCCTGCTGGATTCCCGCCGCAAGATCGTACGCCAACCCAACAACAAAGTCGCCCGGCTCGCCCTGGCGGAGGCATACGACGCGCTGGGCAGCGATCGGCGCGCCGAAAAAAACTATCGAGAATTGATCGCGCCCGGCCAGACACCCCACCCGGACACCGCGCGCATGCAAACCATCGCGCACGAGCGCCTCGCCCGCAGCGCGATCCTGGGCGGGCGCAACCTCGAAGCCCGCGAGCACCTTGAATCGTACTGGGTGCTCGATCGCGCCGATCGCTTCGGGCGCAAGCTGCGGGCACGCGTCACCGAAGGACTGGTCCTCGCGGTCGAACGCCAGCTAGGCATCGCGCGCGTTGTATTCGACGATCTCCGTCCCAGCGTCGCCGACAGCCGCGATCGCGAACACCTGCTGCTGGCGCTCGGCATGGTGGAGCACGAACTGAACGACGACGTGCTGGCGCTCGCAACGCTGCAAGAACTCGTCCGTGACCACCCGCGCTCGCGCCTGCTGACGGCGGCCAATGATCAGATCGACCACATCAAGAATCCGCAGGCCGCGCACCAGCACTGAACCGGCATGACCTTACCCGCCTTGCCCTGGTAGATAGCGTGCATGGGAACGAACCGCATGCGTCGCAGCAACTTCTCCCGCCGCCGTCTGTTGCAAGCAGCCGGTGCAGGCGTCGCCACGGCCGTCATCGGCGCGACCGGCTTGCGCCTCGCGCGCGCGGCGCTGGAACCCAAAAAGATCATGCTCGGCAGCGATCGGCATCGCTACGAATGGATTGCCAACTGGGCACAACTTCCCGCCGGCATGACCTTCGGCAACACACACGGCTGCATCGTCAGCGACGCGCAGGGCCGCATCTACATGAACACCGACTCGGACAACGCGGTCATGGTGTTCCAGCCCGATGGAAAACTCATCACCACGTGGGGCAGCAACTTCAAGGGTGGCCTGCACGGCATGGCGATGGTGAAAGAAGGTGGCAAAGAGCAGATGTGGGTCACGCACCACAAGCGCAACGAGGTGGTCAACGTCGACTTGCAGGGCCGGGTCTTGCGAACGCTGCCCTTCCCCGAACAGGCTGGCGTCTACCAGAAGCCGGCCGAGTACCGCCCGACCAGCGTCGCGGTCGCTGCGAACGGCAACATCTACGTCGGTGACGGCTACGGCCTGTCCTGGATCCACCAGTACAACGCCAGGGGCCAGTACGTTCGATCGTGGGGTGGCATGGGCGAAGAACCTGGCCGATTCCGCACGCCGCATGGCGTGTGGGTCGACACGCGAAGAAAGCCGCACGTGCTGGTCATCTGCGATCGCGAAAACCATCGCCTGCAGATCTTCGACCTGGATGGCAAGCTGCTCGACATCGTCGCGGGCGACTTGCGCTTGCCGTGCCACGTTCACCAGCACGGAGACGATCTGGTGGTGGCCGACCTGCAAGGCCGCGTGACCATCCTCGACAAGAACAACAAGGTCATCACCCACCTCGGCGACAACGCCGATCCGTCGCTGCGCGGCGCGAACAAGGTCGACAAGCCCAAATGGAAAGACGGCGAATTCATCGCGCCCCACTGCGCCCACTGGGACGCCCAGGGCAATCTGTACGTGCTCGACTGGAATTACCTCGGCCGGATCACAAAGCTTCGGCGGGTGTAAAATCGCGCCCGAAGACGGCACCACCGCTTTACATTATTGTTGATAAGTAAGGCGACTGAGCTACGCTCGATCGCATGGCCGTGATCACGCTGACCGCGAAGCGGCAGGCCACCTTACCCAAGGAGGTTTGCGAGGAGCTCCACATCCAGCCCGGGGATCGATTGATTGTGGAGCGTCAGGTCATCGGTGGAGAAAGCGTGTGGATCTTGCGGCCCGGCACCGTGGACTGGTCGTGGATTGGATCGGTGTCGGTCCCTGCCAAGTCCTCGCACGACATGGATGACATTCGCGCGTCGATCGCACGCGGGCGCCGAAAGAGGCCGAAGTGAGCGTGGGATTGGACACATCGGTTGTGCTTCGCTTGCTGGTCGGCAAGCCTGCGGGCGAGGCGCTTTCGGCGCGTGTGCGCCTGCAAAACGCCCATGAGCGCGGCGAGACGATTCTTGTGACGGATCTGGTGATTGCGGAAGCGTACTTCGCACTTCACCATCACTACGGAATCCCAAAAGCGGAGGCGCGCGCGCGGCTATCAGCGATGGCGACGTCCCACGCGGTGACCCTGTCGCCCCGTGAAGCGCTCTGGGCGCTCGAACCGTCAGCCGGGGCTGGCCTCATCGATCGCCTGGTACACGCCCGACACCGAGCCGCGGGTGCTGTCTCCTGGACGTTCGATCGAAAGATGGCGGCACTGGAAGGTGCCGTGCGAATCGCGTCCTCTACGGCAGCGCAGTAACGGCGTTACACGCCACCGGGTGTAAAATCGCGCCCGAAAACGGCGCCCAGATGGACGATCAGGCGCTGTTTCACGTCGGTGATCGAGCTGCCTTGTCCGGTCAGTGACTGCATCGAGGCCATCACCCCGGCGTCGAAGCCACACGGCGCAATCACTGAAAAACGCGCCAGGTCGGTTGACACGTTCAGCGCGAAGCCGTGCATCGTGACCCAGCGTTTGACGGCGATGCCCATGGACGCGACCTTGCGGGCACCGTCGCCGGTCCACACGCCGGTCTGACCGACTGCCTTCGCCGCAGCAATACCGAAATCGTCGAGCGTCAACACCAGCGCCTGCTCCATGCGGCGCAAGAACAGGTGCAGATCACGCTCGCCGTCGCGCAGTTGAAATATCAGGTACCCGACCAGTTGCCCCGGCCCGTGGTAAGTGACGTCGCCCCCGCGTTCGACCTCGAAGATCGGCACGTCCCCGGGCGCGATGAGGTTTTCGCGGTGGCTCCCGCGCCCCAGCGTGATGACATGCGGGTGCTCGACCAGCAACAACGTGTCCACGATCTCGTCGCATTGCCGCGCCGCCACCATGTCGGCCTGCATTTTCCACACCTCGCCATACTCTTTCGTGCCAAGGTCGATGACGCGCGCAGGGGCGAACGCGCGAGGATTCATGGTCGCGCCACCGGGGCTGCGGAAGCCACTGGCATGAACAGATCCAGCGGCTTCTCAGAAAGCGCCTCGAATCCAAACTTTCGCAACCCTCATGCCGCCGAAAAATTCTTGCGATGTCGCCGGGCCGCAGCACGCAACCTGGCGTTGGGCCTTGGAGGCGAAGCCAGAGCCGCCAGCACCGCGTCGCGATCCCGGTTTCCCAGCACCAGGGTCGCCGCTTCTTCCGCACCAACTTCGACACGAGGGTGAAGCACAATCGCCCCGTCGTCGGTGACCTCAGCAGAGTAGCCGCTGATGGACAGCCCGCCAAAGCGGGCCCGCACGAGCCGGGTAAGGGATTCGAGGCCCACTCGGCCCTTGGCATCGGCCCTGAGGATTGGCATACGTTGAGTATTCGTTCATGTGGGAAATGAGTCAAGTGGGATATCCCACCCGGTCCATGCATTCCCGGTTGCTTTCGCTCGTGGCGGCGGTCATGGTCACGACCGCCTGTCAGGGCGGTGCCTGCGCGCGAATCCGCAAGAATCAGGCGACAAGTTCCACTTCCACGAGGCAATCGCACCGCATGGTCACATCGAATCACCCCGGAGCGCCCGCGATGCCCGAAGATCTGCCCGCCCAGCTTCAGGCGGCGCTCGCGGCCAAGGGGCCCGGCTACGGGCCACGCACTCACCACCTGCTGCCCGCCACCTCGGGCGCACCCGCGCCGAAGTACACCAACCGACTGATCTTGCAGACCAGCCCGTACCTGCTGCAGCACGCCCACAACCCGGTGAGCTGGTTCCCGTGGGGCGACGAAGCTTTCGCCGAGGCGCGGCGGCGAAATGTTCCAGTGTTTCTGTCCATCGGCTACTCCACCTGCCACTGGTGCCACGTCATGGAAGGCGAATCCTTCGAGGACGAAGAGATCGCCGCCGTGATGAACACCCAATTTGTCTGCATCAAGGTCGATCGCGAGGAGCGCCCGGACGTCGACGCCGTCTACATGAGCGCGGTGCAGGCGCTGACCGGCGGTGGCGGCTGGCCGATGAGCGTCTGGCTGACCCCCGATCGCGAGCCGTTCTTCGGTGGCACCTACTTCCCCCCGCGCGACGGTACACGCGGCGCGCAAACCGGATTCCTCACCTTGATGAAACAACTTTCGACGACGTACTCCGCGGATCCGGCGCGCGTGAAAAAGGCCACGGCCGCGCTGACGAGCGCCATCAAGGAAAGCATGGAAGGCCGCGGCAGGCCCGACGTCGGCGCGCCCCAATCCAACCTGCCGACGGCCAGGGCGATCACCACCACCATCGAGTATTTCAAGCGCGCCTTCGATCCCACGCACGGTGGCGTCCGGCGGGCACCCAAGTTCCCCTCGAACCTGCCGATCCGCCTGCTGCTCCGATTCCATCGCCGCACCGGCGACGAGATGGTCCTGCGCATGGCGACGCTGACCCTGGAAAAGATGGCCGCGGGCGGCATGTACGATCAGATCGGCGGCGGCTTCCATCGCTATTCGACCGACGAGCGCTGGCTGGTCCCGCACTTCGAAAAGATGCTTTACGACAACGCGCTTTTGGCCGTCGCTTACGCCGAGGCGTTCCAGGTCACGCGCAACCCGAATTTCGCCCGCGTGGTGCGCGAGATCCTGGACTACCTGCTGCGCGAAATGCAAAGCCCCGAGGGCGGGTTTTATTCAGCCACCGATGCTGACTCCGAGGGGCACGAAGGAAAATTCTTCGTGTGGTCCGCGTCAGAGGTGCAACACATCCTCGGTGCCGAGGCTGCGCGCTTCATGCGCACCTACGGAATCACCCCCGCCGGCAACTTCGAAAGCCACAACATCCCTACGCTGGCGGCACTCGATCACGCGGAACACGCGGCGCTCGCGGATGCTCGGCGCAGGCTCTACGACGTGCGCGCCAAGCGACCGGCACCGCTGCGTGACGAGAAGATCCTGGCCGCCTGGAATGGCCTCGCGTTGTCGGCCTTTGCCACGGGCGGCAGGATCTTGAACGAGCCCCGTTACGTCGCAGCCGCCCGGCGCGCCGCCGGGTTTCTCGACGCAAAGATGCGCGGCAAAGACGGCCGCATGCAGCGCAGCCACACCGGCGGCCAGGTCGGCGCGCCCGGCTTCATCGAAGACCAGGCGTTCGTCGCCGCCGGCCTGCTGGATCTGTACGAGGCGTCGTTCGACGAGCGTTTCCTCGCCATGGCCAGCGCGCTGTGCGAGGCGACCGAGACCCATTTCGCCGACCGCGAGCATGGCGGGTGGTTCATGACGGCCGGCGACGCGGAAAAACTCATCGCCCGCGAAAAACCACACCACGACGGTGCCGAACCTTCGGGCACTTCGGTGGCCATCCTGAATGCGCTGCGCCTCGGGGCTTTCACGTCCGACGACCGCTGGCGGGTTGTCGCGGAAAAGGCGCTCGCAGCCCTGTCGATGCAACTCACCGACCGCGGCGTCGCCATGACCGAGGCGCTGCTCGCGGTGGATTTCCTCACCGATACGCCGCGCGAGATCGCCCTGGTCTGGCCCGCCGCCTCCCCGACTGCCGATCACGAAGCCCTGGTGAACGTGCTGCGAAACACTTTCCTGCCCAACCGCGTGATCGCCGCCGCGCCCGAGGGTGCGCAACTTGCGTCCACAGCAAAAATTGCGCGCTTCCTGGAAGGCAAGGTCGCCGCCCACGGCAAGCCCACCGCCTACGTGTGTGAGCGCGGTCGCTGCGAGTTGCCCACCACCGACGAACGGACTTTCACCGACCAGATCCGGAAGGCAAAAAACTACGACCTTTAGCGCCGCCACGCGCTGGGTTAGTATGTCATGCGCTTCTCATGAAAAAGACCTCTCCTTCATCCATCGCACGTCGCCAATTTCTGTCCACCGGCTCCGGTGCGACGCTGGGCCTCCTGTTCGGCGACCGGGTGCTCGCCGAGGAGATCAAGGCACCGCTAAAACCCGCGTCGGCCAAGCCAAGCCCCGGCAAAGCAGGGGCCACCAAGGCGCCCGACAAGGCGCCCTCGCCCGTCGGGTGCGCCGTGATCGGCCTCGGCGATCAAGGGCGCGACATCCTTCGTGCGCTGCAATCGCTGCCCGGGGCCGACGTGCAGATGGTTTGCGACACCTATGCGCCGGTTCACAAGCGTGCCATCGAGCGCGCGCCCAAGGCAACTCCGGTCGAAGACTATCGCAAAGTCCTCGAAAACAAGGCCGTGCAGGCGGTCTGGGTAGCAACCCCCACGCACCAGCACAAGGACATTGTCCTGGCCGCGCTCAGCGCCGGAAAGCACGTCTACTGCGAGGCCCCGCTCGCCCACACCATCGACGACGCGCGCGTCATCGCGCAGGCGGCCCGCAAGGCGAACAAGCAAGTCTTCCAGTCGGGCCTGCAGCGTCGCGCCAATACCCTTGAACAACACGTCTTCGGCTTTTTCCGCGTCGGCGCTCTGGGCAAGATTTCCACGGCCCACGCGACCTACAACAAAAAGACGTCCTGGCGGCGGCCCGCGTCCACGCCCGAGCGGCAAACCCAGCTCGACTGGCGGCTCAGCTCCAAGACCTCCGGTGGCCTTCTTGCTGAAGTCGGTATCCATCAAATCGACCTCGCGAGCTGGTTTTTGCGCGGCACGCCGCTCTCGGTGGCGGGAACCAGCAGCACGATGGTCTGGAAAGACAACCGCGACGTCGGCGACACCGTGCAAGCCGTGTTCGAAATGCCCGGCGGCGTGCAGTACACGTACAGTGCCTCGCTCGGCAGCTCGTTCTTCGGCACCGCGGACCTATTCCAGGGGACCGATGCGACGGGGATGTTGCGGCCCGAACGCGCCTGGCTGTTCAAGGAAGCCGACGCTCCGAACCTGGGCTGGGAGGTCTATGCGACCAAGGAAAGCGTCGGCGACGAGACCGGCATCGCGCTGGTCGCCAACGCCACCAAGCTGCTCGACGAGGGCCTGGATCCGGCGGAAAACCGCAACGCGTACCTGAAGGGCGCGCTCTATTACGCCTGCGAAACGTTCTGCAACGCGGTTCGCGGCCTCGGCAAGACGCCGTGCGGACCCGTGGAGGGCTTCGATGCCACCGTCGTGGCGCTGAAGGCCAATGAAGCCGTCACGACCGGAAACAAGATCGTCTTCCGAAAAGAATGGTTTGCGCTAGGTTAGGACACCAGAAGGAGAAGGGCCCCATGACCAAGGACACCAAGGACACCAAGCACACGATCGGCGCATCCAGGCGCGACTTCTTCCGTATTGCCAGCGCCACCGGTGCCATCGCCGTCGGCCTCGGCGCGGCCACCGGGGAAGCCATGGCCGGCGCGTTGCCCGCCCCCAAGGCGAACCAGAAAAAGTGGCTGGGCGGCAAATTCCCCAAGGGGACCGTCATGGCCAAGGGCCGCGTTCTTGGTGCCAACGACCGCATCAACGTCGGTCACGTGGGCGTCGGCAACATGGGCACCACCCACCTCAAGGACTTCAAGAAGATGGGCCAGGAATGGAACGCCGTGTCGGCCGCCGTCTGCGACCCGTACAACGCCCGCATCGAGCGAGCGAAGGGCATCATCCTCGGCACCGATGGTGCCGCGGGTGGCACACTGCAGACCGACAAGGACTACCGCAAGCTGCTCGACAACAAGGACATCGACGCCGTCCTGATCGCCACGCCCGAGCACTGGCACTGCCAGGTGGCAGTGCATGCCCTCGAAGCCGGCAAGCACTCCTACGTGCAAAAGCCGATGGCGCGTTACATCGACGAGGCGTTCGCCCTTTACGACACGTGGAAAAAGTCCGACCGCATAGTCCAGGTGGGCTCGCAGGGCACCAGCGATCCGAAGTACCACGCGGTGCGCGAGGTGGTCGCCTCCGGCAAGCTCGGGCCGCTGGTCAACGCGCAGTCGTCGTACACCCGCAATCCGAAGGACGGCGAGTGGAACTACCCCATCGACGCCGATGCGGGGCCCGACAACCTCGACTGGGCCCTGTGGCTTGGCTCGGCCGCGAAGCGCCCGTGGAACGAGGACTCGAAGGAGCGGTACTTCCGCTACCGCAAGTACCGCGACTACTCGGCCGGCATCCTCGGCGACCTGATGCCGCACCGACTTCACCCGGTGTTGTTCGCGCTCGGGGGAAATTCGTTCCCGTTGAAGGTCAGCGCGATGGGAACGCGCAACATCTCGACCGACCGCGAAGTGCCCGACACCATTCACGTCACGGCCGAGATGGAAGGCGGCTGGACCTTTCAGTTCCTGGGGTCGACCGTCAACGAGCAAGGCTGGGTCGAGCAGATCCGCGGCCACAAGGCCACCGTGTACCTCGCCGGCAAGGAGCCTGAAATCAAGCCCGAGCGGGCCTACAGCGACGAGTTCGAAGCCGCTCCGATCGCGGTCAAGGACTCGGGCGAAAGCAACGTCAAGCACGTGCGCAACTGGCTCGACAGCATCCGCGCCAACAAGCAGCCCAACTGCGACATGGAGCTCGCCATCCGCGCTCAGGTGCTCATCTGCATGGCGGAAATATCGGAAACCACCGGCCGCGCGGTGCATTTCGATCCGAAGAAGAGAACCTGGAAGTTCGCGTAGATCGTCGCCCCGAGAGCCACGTGGCACCCGCGCGCGTGGCTCTCGCACGGGTGGCCATGCGCACCCGTTTTGAAGTTGTCGTGTGCGGGCACCGTTCCGCGCGCGATCTGCGTGCTGCGGCCGAGGCGGCGCTTGCCGAGATCGACCGGGCGGAGGCCGAAATTTCGGTTTTTCTGCCCACCTCGTCTCTGTCGCAAATCAACGCCCACGCCGATCGGCGGCCGATGCCGGTCGACGGCCTTCTGTTCGCGCTCCTGGCGCGCACCGAAGACCTGGTGCGCGCGACCGGCGGTGCTTTCGATCCGACCATCGGCGTCGTGCTTCCTGCGCTGCGGGCAAGGGCACCGGGCGCACGTCGGCACCTCGCCCGTGTGCAACGGAACGTCGGATGGGACCGCATGGTGAAGCTCGATGCCGACGCCCTGACCATCGCGTTTCGTCGTCCGGGCGCGCGCATCGAACTTGGTGCGATCGGCAAGGGATGGGCGCTCGACCGCGCGGCCAGCGTCCTGCGGGACGTCGGAATCGAGGCAGCGCTGCTGCACGGAGGCACCTCGTCGGTGGTGGCACTGGGCAGTCCACCTGGCGCGCCGGGCTGGAAGATCGCCATCGCCGACCCAAACAACAAAGCCCGCCCGCTCGCGACCGTCACGCTGCGCGATCAGTCGCTGGGCGTATCGGCCATCCACGGACGCACGCACCTCGGCCGCGGCAAGCCCGAAGGCCACGTCGTGGACCCACGCACAGGCAAAGCCGTCGCCCACACGCTGCTCGCCGCCGTGGTGTGCGATTCGGCCACCGACGCCGATGCCGCATCCACGGCCCTGGTGGTACTTGGTGACCGTGGGCGCGCAACGGTGATCCGCGCGCTGCCTCCCGGCGCAAGCGCGCTGGTGCTGACGAACACCGTCGGGCGCGGCGAACTGCACACCCGCGGCCCCGCATTTCGCACGGCCGCGGCCAGCGTCTCAAGCTCGCACGCCTCATCGCGGGCAGGGGAAGCGAAGGTAGATCATTGACTTTAAATTTATCGTCCTTATTGTAAACAAGGTGTATACCAGATGGGTCGAGGCGGTCTGGCGCAAGAAGCTCGCGGCACCGTACGTCCATATCGTTTTTGGCGCCCGCCAGGTGGGCAAGACGACGTTGTTACGTTCGCTATTGCCCTCTGACGCCACGGTCATCGATCTTTCCCAGCCGCGCGAACGCTTGAGGTACCTCAGCGATCCTGATGAACTCATTCGCCTGTGTCGTGCTCTACCTTTACGCCGCGGCGGGCAGACGGTGTTCATCGACGAAGCGCAGTCCGTGCCCGCCATTTTCGATGCCGTCCAGCACTTGTACGACACCGACAAACGGCGCTTTCGTTTCGTGCTTTGCGGCAGCTCGGCGCGGCGCCTGCGCCAGGCGGGAACAAACCTGCTGCCTGGGCGCAGCTTTCTGCACCGGCTGTATCCATTGACCGTGGCCGAGCGGCCCCCACCCTGCTTGCCTCCTGCCGGAACCGCGTCGCCGCTTCCCTTCCCCTGGCCTGGCCTGGGTCCGGACGACCGAACTTTCCCGCCGGCCGACATCCACGAACGCCTGGCCTGGGGCGAACTCCCCGGCGTAGTCACCGCGCTGCAATCCGATCGAAACGATCTGCTGGTCTCGTATGCGCTGGTCCATCTCGAAGAGGAGATGAGGCGGGAGGCAATGGTTCGCGACTGGCCGGCGTTCGTGCGTTTCCTGCGCCTGGCCGCGATGGAATCCGGGCAGATCACGAACTATTCGAAGATCTCCCGCCAAGCTGGCATCACGGTGCCCACCATCAAGAGCCACTATCAGTTGCTCGAGGACATGTTCATCGGTTTCCGGGTTCCAGGGTTCTCGGGCAGCTCGCGCAGGAATCTTTTGGCAACCGATCGTTTCTTCTTCTTTGACCTCGGCATCAGGCACGCGGCTGCGGGTTTGGAGCCGAGCCCCGCGGCCGTCGCGATGGATCCAGGTCCATTGTTCGAGCAGTGGGTCGGCATCGAGCTCTGGAAGCGGTTGCAATATATTGGCGCTGGCACGCTCTCGTACCTGCGCACCAAGGACGGGGCCGAAGTGGACTTTGTCATCGAGCGCAAGCGGGCGCTGATTCCCATCGAGGTCAAGTGGACCGAGCGGCCATCACTCGCGGATGCTCGCCACCTGCGCGCGTTTTTGCACGAGCACCGGCGCACGGCCTCGCGCGGTTTCATCATATGCCGCTGCCATGCCCCGCTGGCCCTCGACGAACGCATCACAGCCCTCCCCTGGTGGTGCCTGTAGGCGGGCTGCCTCCTCCGCGGTGCCTCCTCCGCGGAGTCGTCACGCGATCGTGTCGGCGTTTTGCCAGTATCTCGCGCGCATGCAATCGCAGTACGCGACCACGTTGGCCAGGCTCTTCGCGTGCATTGCGATCGGCGAAGACAGCGGCAAGGTGAAAACGTTGGCGAGGTGGGCGTAGAACGTCGCATCGAATGATGTCGGCTCGGCACCGAGGAGAAAAGGCTTGTCGCCGAGGAGCGTGGATGCACAGTCGACGTCCGCCATACCGATATGATGGATGTGCGCAGGCGAGTGGCGTGAGATGCCCTGCGCCCACGCCGCCTTGCGCAGGCCGCTGCGGATGATGCCGAACACCACCCCGCCAATGACCGGAGGCATGACTGGGTCGAACGTCTTCTTGATCTCCGCGGCGTTCCCGTCATCCACCCAGCGCGTCCAGAGCATGGACCAGTACAGGCTATCCTCGACCAGTCGGCGGGCGGAGTGCCCAATTGCGCGATCACTTGCGCCAAGCTTTCCGTCGAGCGGATTCCCATGTTTCTTGGCGAGATGATCGAGGATGAAGCCCGAATCGCCGATCAGCGTGCCGGTACCGTCGTCGATGTATGGAATCTTCTTCGTCGGGCCTTTGCGAGGGTCTCCGCGGCGCGCCTCGTACTCGATGCCAACCATTCGCAGGTAAGTCTTGACCTTCAAGCACGCTGGGCTGAAGTCCGGAACGCCCCACTGTTCCCACCCGCCGTACACCTTGATTTTGGCCGTCATTGCACACTCCTTCGGGAGTTCGATTGAGAGATAATGGACAAGTTTATATAGAGCTCGTTAGTGAGGGCTGCCGCTTTTTGACAGGCGGCTCTTGCGTGACCCATCTTCGAAGTACTCTTCGTCGAGCACCAGGGTCCCGTTTTCGTCCCACTCCTTGGCTCCGTTGATCTTGCCGGCGGTGTACTGTTTCTCCCAGCGCAGTTGGCCATTTTTTCCGTAAGACTTGGCCACCCCATCCAGCTTCCCCTTCTGGTCATAGTTCTTCTTTTCCCAAGGCCGACCGTCTTCATGAAAACTTTCCCATGGGCCTACGGGTTGCTCGAACGCCCAGCCCTCCGACGCAAATCCATGCCATAAGAACGATTGATATTTTTCAAAATAAACACCTCGCTCGGCCATTTTTCCGTTGTCGTGAAATATTTTGCGACCAATCGACCATTGATCCCCCATTTTCATGCGCTGGATGTGGGCTTTGATGGAACCGTTCAAGAAAAACAGCTTTTCTTCGCGTTTCTGGCCGACTTCCCAGACGGTCTCGCGGATGATCTTGCCGGACTCGTGAAATTCCTTTTCGATCCCGTCCAAACGGTCGTTTTTGTATTCCGCTTGAATTTTGGGATTTCCGCTGAGAAAGTTAACGGCCTTTTTCTGCCGATCCCCACTCCGTTCTTGGAACGCGGTGATCTTGCCGTCGACGATATCCTCGGATGCGATGGCTTGGCCGTTTTTGACAGTCGCTCTCAATCCTACTGCGCCAGACGCGGAATACAGCGTCAGGGCAAAGGGCTTATCGAAGCCACAAACGGAGCGATCTTCGGTGGTGAGGCTGGCTCCTTCTGGACATTCCAGCTCCATGATTTGTCCTTTGGCGTTATATTCCACGCTAAATTTGGCCTGGCCGTGAACGTAAAAAGCCAGGGAATGGACCTTTTTGTCGGGATAGTACGTCCTCGCGACCCCCTCTCGGGCATCGTTCTTGTAGAGGGCCTCGGATAGGAGATGGCCTTCCGGGGCATAGGTTTTCAGGAGCCCTTCCTTGGTGCCTTGTGCGTTTACAGTGCCCAGCAGCTTGCCGCCATTGAAGTCAATCTCCATGAAATGACCGTGGTACACCCCGTTTCGATACTCCCGTTCCTCGACCACTTT